>CAYTJV010000055.1:0-21545 GCA_964438165.1 uncultured Planctomycetaceae bacterium
TAGTGCCAATAGTGGCATTTTGCCATCAATTTCGTTTGATGGTTCGTCGCAGTATCTCTTTCTGGGACGCGCTCATCCTGGCTGCGTGTCTCGAAAGCGGCGTCTCCCGCCTGTATTCCGAGGATCTCGACACGCATCATGGGCTGGATGGTCTTGAGATCGTCAATCCGTTCCGTTCTCCCTGAACTGTCCTTCGGGTCCGGCGACACGCACGGAATCTTCGAGGGGCGTGGCTCTCCTGCGTCGAATCGCTCACGCCCTTCGCAAGGCCTCCGGGACGGTCGCCCGACCCCGCTACATCTCCTGCCCGGTCGCTCCGATGGCGATTTCTCCCTTACGGGTGACTACGCGGCGCACGAGCGGAGGAAGAATCGAGAGCACGACGGCTGCCGAGCAGAGCCAGATTGCCCGGACCAACCAGCGGGTGAGGCGGACGAAGATGTCCTCCGCGGGCGCGGCGACCGTGTTGCCTCGCTCGGTGGGCGGGGCGGCGTCGAAGGAGGCCAGGTCAAAGGTCTCCTCCGCGGCCGCACCAAATCGGATATCGGTAACTCGGACAGTCCGCGTGAGCTGCGGCTTGCCAGCCTGAATGAACTTCCGCTCCACCGATTCGAGCACCGGGATGCCCTCGTGGCTACCCCGATAGCGAACGGTCCCCTGATCGATGTGGATGGCGTCGTTTTCGCTCTGTCGATCCTTCTTCGGCGTCGAGAGGCGGACCGTGGCCGGAAGCCCCTTGGTGCGGACCTCGAATGCCTCGATGGCCCAACACTGGTCAGCACGAAACAAGATCCATCCGGCTTTCACAATCGGTTCGTCGTCGCCGGGGAACTCGTGCTCGAAGTAGACCTTGACCAGACGCCGAGCTCCCTCCTGAACGTGGACGGCCCGGGTGACCGTGAAGCCGGGCAGGCCCATCCACTCCTGAAGATCATGGTAGAACGGTCGATACGGTGCGTCGAGTTCGGGTTCCCGAGCCCGAATCTCGGAAAGCGTCGAGGCGTAACTCGCGATAGGGCTTGCCCGCACCGTCCGGAAGCGGGCCTCGGTCGGCGATTTCGCCAGGACAAAGGAGTTCTGCAGGGCGGCGACGAAGATCAGGAGATTGTCGCTACGTTCGTCCGTCAACGTCCCAACAGCTCGCCGCGAACCCAATGGACCGTCGTCGGCAGCGGCCGGCCGAGAACTTGTCGACCTGCTCGATGTGCCGGTCCATGGCCGCCACGTCGGTCTCGGGATCGTCGCAGTCGTCGTAGATCATGAGGGTGTGCTTGCCTGCCAGACGGTTTGGATAGAGCGACCGAGTCAGACCGTCGGCGACCGCAGCGGCGCCCACGGCGGCAAGTTTCAGCCGATAGTCCATTGGCCGGTTGGTGGTCCGCACAGCGGCCAGGGCGTGCGACGCATGGGCCGTCCAAAGGAGAATAGGGATCACGGCGAAACAGAACCAGCCGATCGCCGCCCGACGGCCCGGCCCGCGGATGATCCGCCAAAGCCCCAACCCCATCGCCGCAATCCCGGCGGCGAATCCGAAGAGTATCAACGAGACGAAGGGGAAGAAATGCGGGTGCATGAGCCGGCCGAAGAGCTGATAGACCGTCAAGGCGTAGCTGGCCAACCACGCTGCCCATACGACAATCGCCGCCCGCCGAACCCACCTAAGCCGATCCATACTATGGGACAAACGAGTCACGCGAGACTCCGCGGCACGTTAAGTTTCTGTAATCCTCTCCCGAAGCTCTCCCTCAATGCGCGATCTTCACCTCTGCCTGGAGCAGTTGCTTCAACTCGGCGACGGTGGCGGCGTGGGCGGGGTCGCGGGCGAGGTTGTGGAATTCTTGCGGGTCGGTCTGGTGGTCGTAGAGCTCGACGCCCGTGCTGCCGCCGTCCCACTCGGTGTAGCGCCACCGGTCGGTGCGGATGCTGTAGCCGTGTAGCGGACCCCGTTTGCCGCGGCCCCGCTGGAGTTGCGTCAGGGCGGCCTTGCGGGCCGGGGCGTCGGGGTTTTCGAGTTGCGGGCGAAGGCTGCGGCCGGCCAGGTGCGTTGGGGCGGGCAAGCCGCAGAGGTCGGCCAGGGTGGGATACACGTCGATCAGCTCGACCAAGGCCCGAGTCGGGCGGCCGTTGCCTTTCATGCCCGGCGCGGCGAACACCAGCGGAGAGCGGGCCACGCCCTCGAAGAGCGACATCTTCTGCCACAGCCGGTGCTCGCCCAGGTGGTACCCCTGATCGCTGACAAACACCACCACGGTCTTGTCGGTAAGGCTGAGTCGGTCCAGGGCGTCGAGCACCCGGCCCACTTGGGCGTCCATCAGCGTGATCGAGGCGAAGTAGGCCTGGATTGCCTGACGCTTCAATGCGTCCGACAGGTTCCGCTGCTCGGGCAGGTCGTTGAGCGCCGGGCGCGGAATGTCGTCCCAGTCGTCGGCCGGCACCTGGGGCAAGGGGATCTTCTCCAGCGGGTACATGTCGAAGTACTTCTTCGGGGCGACGTAGGGCGTGTGCGGCCGATAGAAGCCCATCGCCAGGAAGAACGGCTTTTCCCGGTGTTGCTCCAGGAGGCGGATCATCTGGCCGGCCCCAATGCCGTCGGTCTGTTCGGCGTCGCTCCCTTCGGCCGCCATCCAGCTCAGCGTGCCGCCGAACTTTCCGGGCAAGAGGCTGAAAATCTTCGCTTCCTCGTCCTTGTCGCGGCCGCGCGGATTGATGACCTGGTTCCACGACTGCGGGTCGTCCAGGCCGCTGGTGCCGATCTGGGTCGGCACGCCGTAGTGGAAGATCTTGCCCACCCGCGCGGTGAAATAGCCGTGCTTGCGGAACAGCTCGGGCAGCGTGACCACGTCGGAGAAGTTCTTGCGGAAGTGGGTCTGGTTCTCGCGCACACCGGTGCGGTCTGGGCGGAGCCCGGTAAGCATCGAGGCCCGGCTGGGGTTGCACAACGGGTACTGGCAGTACGCCCGGTCGAACCGCACGCCCCGCGCGGCCAGCCGGTCGATGTTCGGCGACTTGACCAGCGGGTCGCCGTAACAGCCCAGGCGGCAGTTCAGGTCGTCGGACATAATCAACAGGACGTTCAGCCGTCGCGCCGGCTCGGCGGACTCGGCCCGGGCGAGGAACGAAAACGCCGACACGAGGCAGGCAATGAGGATCAGGCTTTTTCTCATAAAAGCGCACCTTCGTTTGAAGCCTTCGCGGACACAACTGCGAACGGCGAGTTCATGGCAAATGGCTGCCTGCTCCGGTCCGATTCCAGAATTCTTGAGCCACACGCGGATCCTCTTGCTCAAGCCAGTGGCGAACGTGAAACAACAAGCGGACTAGAAGACGTAGTCATCCCCGCTCACCTCGGACAAATCGAGTGCCGCGACGTGCGATCCGGTAGGCAGCTTGTCGGCAAACACTTCGTCCCAGGTGATGTTGGAACAGGGACGTACGATGATTCCATCGGAACTCTTTTCCAGACCAACCAATCCGTGCAGACCAAGCTCATTGACCCACTCGGGAGGAAGTTGGACCTTGTGATCTGATTCAATGGTAGTGACTTTCACCGCCGTTCTCCTCTCGAGAATAATGCCATATTGTCTCGTCTCCCCAGATATTGTAGTAACATCCTTTCCCCCCTGGCAACGGGTGAGATGCCTGTTTTTATCGAAAGGACTCCTATCGTAGTGGTCCGATCCGCTTGGAACCCACCGCCAACTCGTCGATCCACAGCTTCTGGGCGTGCGGCAGCAGTCCGGGCCCGAAGTAGGGGGCCATCAGGAACTGGTTGAACTTCATCTTGGGGAAGTCGGTCGAACGGAGGACTACGTCGGTGCGATCGACCACGAGCCGCCCGTCAAACCAGCCGCGGACGATGCCGTCGTGGTTGGGGCGATCGTTCGCCAGGTCGAGCGTGTTGAGTTTGAAGTACGCCTCCACGCAGTGCCATTGGTCGTCGTTGAAGAGGACTTCGTTGCTGTCGTAGAACTTGCCGTTGTAGCCGCCCTTGAGCGGCCCTTGCGTCAGGCCGTGCGGCATGTCGGCATTCTGGATGTCCTGGGCGGCCAGCCGCAGCTTGCCGCCGACCGGCTCGATGTAGAGGGTCAGATGGCTTGCCGCCGGACCGTGCCACTTCGGATTCTCGGTGGTGAGGAAGTGCGTCAGGTGCGGGTGGTAGTCCCTCCCGCTCCAGCCCTTGGAGAGCTTGAGGTAATAGCGGATGGCGACCTCGTCGGTGGGCTCGAACAAGTGCCGCATAGCCGACGAGCCCTGGACGTTCGGCTGGCCGTCGGTCCACTGGTACTCGATGCAGCCTTTGCCGGCCCGGGCGCCGCCGGCGATCCGGAGCCGGCGCCCGTCGTACCAGCCCCGCTTGGCGAGGCCGGCGTCGTCGAAGCTTTCGCTGAAGAAAACGCCCTCGACCCTCATCTCGGCGCCGATAGAGCTTGCCGATAAGGCAGCCGCGCCTATTAGCGCGCTCGTCAGCAATACAGGGATCCTGAGCATGGCATTCCCCCTTCCACCTCTCGTGCCCGATCATGAGATTGAGAAAGGCCCCGCCCATATTCTATGCGGCCGGAGAGACTTCACGCAATGTTCGTGTGTTGAGGATCTGAGTGAGCGCACCTTGTCAGGCGGTGGGGAGCAAAGCTACAATGGTAGTGGCCATTCCGCTTTGAGTGGGGGGCGAAGCCATGGGGGTGTCACGTTCGACGCGGGTCCTTGCGTTGGTCTTGGCGGTGGTGGCTTTGGCGGCCATCGTCCTGGGATTGTTTGGCGAGGAGTGGGGCGTGTGGCATTCGGGAGAATCGCAGGCGGGGTCGGAGTCGTCGGGCGAGCCAAGCCCGGCCGCTCAACCGCCCCCGCCCGCGGAGGCGAAGGTCCAGCAAGCCGAGCCGGAAGGGTTCAAAGAAGCCCGGCGGCGGATGGTTGAGCGGCAGCTCCGCGCCCGCGACATCACCGACGCCACCGTGCTGGGCGTGATGGGCCGCGTGGCCCGCCACCGCTTCGTCCCCGACGAGCTCGATGCCCAGGCCTATAACGATCACCCCCTGCCCATCGGCCACGGCCAGACCATCTCGCAACCCTATATCGTGGCCCTGATGACGCAACTGGCCAAGCCGCGCGGCGAGTCGCGCGCGCTGGACATCGGCACCGGCTCCGGCTATCAGGCGGCGATCCTGGCCGAATTGTGCAAGGTGGTCTACAGCATCGAAATCGTCGAGCCGCTGGCCGAGGAGGCCCGCAAACGGCTGGCGGAACTGGGCTACAAGAACATCACGGTCCGCGCGGGCGACGGATACCGCGGCTGGCCCGAGCACGCCCCCTTCGACGTGATCATCGTGGCCGCCTCCCCCGAGCACGTGCCGCAGCCGCTGATCGATCAATTGGCCCCCGGCGGCCATCTCGTGCTGCCGGTCGGCGGCTATCCGCAGCAACTCACGGTAATCGAGAAACAGAAGGACGGCACGGTCCGCCGCAAGAGCGTGGCCCCCGTGATGTTCGTCCCCATGACCGGCGAGGCGCAGCGGAATCGCAAGGACGAAGCGCGCTGAGGATGGGCCAAACCGTGATTCACGATCTGATCACAACTCGACGAGCATTTCTCCAATCCGCCACGGCTGCTGCTTCGGGAAGCCTCGCAGCGATCCTGGCTTCGCCGTCCCCGGCATGTTCGGCCGAAGCCCAGACGCCCCAGAAACGCTACCGCTGGGTGCGCGTGACCGACCGGGCGGCCTTCGCCCCGCGCGACGGGGCGGGCGCGCTAGCGTTTCGCGGCAAGATGTGGCTCCTGGGCGGATGGAATCCCGGCGACAAGACCCACTTCCCCAAGATCTGCAACAGCGAGGTCTGGTCGTCGACCGACGGGGCGAACTGGAAACTGGAAACCGTTGCGCCCTGGGAACCGCGGCACACGGCCGGCTACGCGGTCCACGACGGCAAGATGTGGATCGTCGGCGGCGACGCCATCCAGCGGCACTATCAGAACGACGTCTGGAGCTCGCCCGACGGGGTCCATTGGACCAAGGTGAACGACCGCGTGCCTTGGACCGATCGCGCGCTCCACTACACCGTGGCCTTTGGCGGGAAGATTTGGGTCATGGGCGGACAGAGCGTGCCGCAGTTCGCCCCGGCGCCAGAGGCGATGTTCAACGATGTGTGGAACACCGCCGACGGGATCCACTGGACGCGGGTCGCGGCCCACGCACCGTGGACGCCTCGCGGCATGATCGGCGGCAGCGCGGTCTTCGGCGGCCGGATGTGGATCCTCGGTGGCGGCACCTACGACACGCCCCAGCATCCCCGCAGGAACTTCTACAACGACGTGTGGAGCTCGGCCGACGGCGTCCATTGGACGTGTCACCTCCAGCGTGCTCCCTTTTTCCCGCGGCAGTACCACGAGGTGGCCGTGTTCGACGGCTCGATGTGGGTGCTCGAAGGGTGGAACGCCGCCAACCGGAACGACGTCTGGTATTCTTCCGACGGCGCGGGTTGGCGCGAGCTGGCCGGCACCCCGTGGGCGCCCCGGCACGCGGCAAGCGTGTTCGTGTTCGACAACGCCCTCTGGGTCGTTGCCGGAAACAACATGCAGAGCGACGTCTGGAAGCTTCCCCAGGGCGTTGCCCTGGGCTGTCATATTTCGCCCCTTCGGGGCTGAGGAAGCCCGTTTGCATTCTGAGATGAGGACCAAGCCATGCACCCCTGGGCCGCGAGTTCTCGCCTGGCACTGCCTCTGTTGTTCGTTAGCGCCTTGGAAGCGGCTGCCGGCGATCGGGGCACCGGTCCGAAAGAAGCTGACAATCTGGTACGCGACGCTTCCGGCGGGAAAGCCGCCGTTAGCGTCGATTCCTCGTTTCCCGGCTATCGCGTCGACGTCCTCAGCGATGGCAAGTGGATCGAACCAGGCAAGGAGTTCCAGCACGAGTTCGGGCACGCGGATCGGCTCGGCAACGGCGGCAATACCTGGGTCTCGGCCGAAACTGACACGGAACACTGGATCCGGTCGGATTGGCCCCGGCCGGTCACCTTCAACGAGTTGGAGATCTGGTGGAGCCGCGACGAATGGCAGCCGCGGGCATTCCGCGTCGAATCGCTCCGCGACGGCAAGTGGGTCCCTGCGCCCGGGGCCGAGCAATGGCTGGCAGCGACCGACCGGCAGAGCATAGTTGCCGTCGGGCCGCTCCAGACGCAATCGCTGCGGATCGTACAGGCGTCCGGCGGGGGCGGGGCGCGAAGCCTGATGGCGGCCCAAGAGGTGCGTGCATTCAATCGCCCGGGCGGCGCCAAGCCAAGATCGGGGGCACGCAGACTGACAACCGCGGAATTGCGCCGGCTGGAGGGCCGCGAGCTGGTGAGGAACGTGGCTCGCCTGGAATGCCCGGGCGCCTCCAGCGCCGTGCTCTGGCTGCCGGGCGATCGGCAGACGCCTGCCGCCTGGCTCGCCGATGGCGAGTTGCAGACCGCGCCCAAAGCGGCGGAGCCGGCCGCGGCCTTCGGCGTCTGCTGGCCGATCCAGCACGTGATCGACGGCATGGCGATCGTCTTCCCCGGCGACGTGCCCGAGACGGCGACCCTGGCGGCGGAGGTCCACGACGGCGTGCGGTGGGTGGCGCTCCGCCAGGGGCTTCGCGCCGAGCGGCTGTCCGATCAGCATCGGCTTGTCTGGTCCTTCGAGCCGGTGGCGACGCGCTCGATCCGTGCGCATTGGCTTTCGGACCGGCAGGCGCCGCCGCCAAGCGAGATCGAGGTCTACCGCTATCTGCCGCCCAAGAAGGACGTTTGGCCGGACCGCCTGGTCAAGAAAGACGGGCTCAAACAGCAGCTTCTCGCTGCCGGCGAAGAGCCGTCGTTCGAGGCGATTTCGCTCTGTGCCCTGCCGATGATCCCGGCTCGGGCCCTGCTGGGGCTCAAGGATGCGCCGCACGAAATCGGCGTGGCGTGGGACGGCACCGTGATCGGCCGCGAGACGCTGCGGTTCCGCTTCGGCCGGGAGCAGGACTCGCTGGCCGACTGCCGCGATACGGTGCAAAGGCGGCTGATCGACGGTTGGCGCCCGGGCACGGTCGTGGAAGGCCAGGTCGGTCCCTTGGCGGTGCGCCAGACGGCCCTGGTGACCCTGGTGCGGGGAGAGCCGACGAAATCCGCCCTATGGGTTCGCATCGATCTCAAGAACTTGACCGACAAGCCGCTTTCCACGTCGGTTCACGTGCAGGTCACGGGCCAAGGGTCCCCGCTTCGGTTCCAGGAATCCGCGTTGGTGCGCGGCGACCAGGTGGTGCTCCTCTCGCAGT
The DNA here is from genome assembly GCA_964438165.1 of uncultured Planctomycetaceae bacterium. Classification (GTDB taxonomy): domain Bacteria; phylum Planctomycetota; class Planctomycetia; order Pirellulales; family Thermoguttaceae; genus CALFBP01. The sequence continues at coordinate 8,274 of CAYTJV010000055.1, forward strand.
CGCCCTGCCACGCGGAGCAAGACGGCCGCGGCCTGCGGGTCGATCTTGTGGTGGGAGGAAAGCAAGAGGCTCATGCCGATTTCGTCTACCCCCAGGATGCGGTGGCGTTGGGGCCGGCGCTGGAGCCTTATCGTTCGGCGTCCTTCGATCAGGCCCTCGCGTGGTTTCGCGGCTACTGGGAGAAGACTTTGGATTCGGCCGTTGGGATTGGCGTTCCGGAGCCGCGGGTCGACCGGATGGTGAAGGCCGTGCTGGCGCAGATCTTCATCAACGGCGACGGCGACATCATGCGCTACGGCTCGGAGCCCTCCGTGTATCGTGAGGAGTTGTACGGGATCGAGGAGAGCTATGCGATGCTGGCCCTGGCCCTGAGTGGGTTCGGAGGCGACGCCCAGCGCTATCTCGACGGCACGTACCTCACGCGCGAGTTCCTCAAGAAAGTCGACGCGTACAAGACCTACCCCGACCGGCACCAGCAATATCGCAACGGAGTCGAGCCCCACTATGCGGTGAGTGTCTACCGGCTGACCCGCGATGCCGATTGGATTCGCAAGCACCTGCCGCTGTTGCGCGAGTGCGCCGAGTGGACCATCGCCCAGCGCCGGCAGACCATGACCCCGGGCGGCGGCGAAAAGCCGCTCCACTGGGGCCTCTTGCCGAAATGGGCCTACGGTGGCGACATCTCCGAGGTGCAGTGTTATCCGCTCTACGCGAACTACTGCTGCTGGCGCGGGCTGGTCGACACGGCGTGGCTCCTTGGCGAGTTGGGGGAGGCGGCGACCGCCAAACGCTACGCCGACGAGGCCCGGCAATACCGCGCCGTGATCGACCGGGCCTCGGAGGCGAGCTACCGGAAAGACCATCGTCCGCCGTTCCTGCCGCTGCGGCTGTACGCCGATCGGCCCGACGAGCAGATGGATTATTACCAGCTCTTCGCCGGCTGCATCCTCGATCTCGAGCCGTTTGAAAAAGGCAGCAGGCACTTCCGCTGGATCGCCGATTTCCTCGAAGCCGACAATCGCACGTTCTGTTTCCTGCCGCGTTTCCGCCGCGACGTCGGGCCCGGCGGGCTCGATGCTATCTACGGCAAAGGCTACCTGCTCGGCAAGCTGCACGAAGACCAGGTCAAAGAATTCCTCCTCGGGTTCTACGCCTACCTGGCCTTCAACATGGATCACGAAACGTTCGCCTCGCGGGAGACCAACGCCCTGTACGCCAGCGACCTTCACGTGCGCTCGACGTACGAGGTGCTCGACATGAGCGACCCGCTGCCCTGCTCCAGTGCGGTCGCCCTGCACCTGCTGCGGCACATGCTGCTCACCGAGGAAAGGGCGGGGCCTGGAGAGTATTCCGGCAATCTCCTGCTTCTGCCCGCGGTGCCGAGGGCGTGGCTGCGCGACGGGCAGACGATTCGCATCGCCGGGGCTCCCAGTCATTTTGGCTCGGCCTCTATGGAGGTCCGCTCGGCGGTGCAGAGCGGCCGCATCGAGATTAGGCTCGATCCGCCGCGGCGCAATCCCTGCCGTGCGATCAAGCTCCGCGTTCGCCATCCCGAGGGAAAGCCCGTGCGCTCGGTCATCGTCGACGGCAAACCATGGCACGAGTTCGACCCCGCGGGTGCGTGGATCATGCTTCCAGGCACGGGAGCCGAACGCCGCATCGTGGTAGCCTACTAAACGGCTTGCAAAGAACGTGTGCGGCAGTCTTCTTCTGGCCGCAGCTCCTCGCGCGTGCCTGAAAACATTGCCGCACGCCGAGCAACGACCTTCTTCCCATCGTTGCTTGTCTTGGGTAGACTCAAGGGTTCTCAAGAAAGCCACGCAAGGAACAAATCATGCCCATGCGATCGTTTTTCCGGGGCGGAGTTTTGGCTGGACTGATCTTCGTAGTCCTCTTGCCTGCCGCGGTTTGCTCCGCCGATCGGCCCCAGTGGGGCCAGCGGCACACGCGGAACATGGTGTCGGAAGAGACCGGCCTGCCCGAGAGCTTCGACCCGAAGACCGGCAAGAACATCAAGTGGTCGGTTCCCTTGGGCACCGAGTGTTACTCCACGCCCGTGGTGGCCGGCGGCCGAGTGCTCATCGGCACGAACAACAACCAGCCGCGCGATCCGCGGCACCAGGGCGACCGCGGCGTGATGATGTGCTTCAGCGAGGCCGACGGAAGCTTCGCCTGGCAGCTCGTGGCGCCGAAGCTGGAGGGCGATATTTTCCTCGATTGGCCGAACGCCGGGATGTGCTCGCCGGCGACGGTCGAGGGGGACCGCGTGTACACGGTCACCAATCGCGACGAGGCGGTGTGCCTGGATCTTCGTGGCATGGCCAACGGCAACGACGGCCCGTACCGCGACGAAGGCCGCCATGCGGCCCCGCGCGACGAGCCGACCATCGACGTCGGCCCGACCGACGCCGATATCCTCTGGCTTTTCGACCTTCGCGCCAAGGCCGGAGTGCGCCCGCACGATTCGGCCCATAGCTCGATCCTGCTCGACGGACCGTTTCTGTATCTGAACACCAGCAACGGCCTGACGAGCAAGCACGACGGCGTGGAGAAGCCCGATGCCCCCAGCCTGATCGTCCTCGAAAAGGCCACCGGGCGCTACGTGGCCCAGGACGGCCAGCACATCGGCCCGCGGATCTTTCACAGCACGTGGTCGTCGCCGGCGCTGGGTGAGATCGATGGCCGGCGGCTCATTCTCTTCTGCGGCGGCGACGGCGTGTGCTATGCGTTTGAAGCGCTGCAATCGGCGGAGACCAGGGAGACTTCGCTGAAGCGTCTATGGCGGTTCGACTGCGATCCTACGGCGCCCAAGGAAAACGTGCATCGCTACATCCGCAATCGCCGGGAGAGTCCGAGCAACATCAAAAGCATGCCGGTATTCCACAAGGGGCGCGTGTACGTGACCGTCGGCGGCGACATCTGGTGGGGCAAGCATCAGTCCTGGCTCAAGTGCATCGACGCTACCAAGGCCGGTGACATCACGCACACCGGCCAGGTGTGGTCGTATGCCCTGGGCCGCCACTGCTGCTCGACCCCTTCGATCCATGAAGGGCTGGTCTACGTGGCCGACTGCGACGGTAAAGTGCATTGCGTGGACGCCGACACGGGCCGTGCCTACTGGGTCCACGATGCCGGCGGCGAGATCTGGGCCTCGACCCTGGTGGCCGACGGCAAAGTCTACATCGGCACGCGCCGCGGCGACTTCTGCGTGCTGGCCACCGGCAAGGAGAAACGCGTGCTCAGCTCGATCCGCCTCGACGCCCCGGTCCATGGCAGCCCGGTGGCCGCCAACGGCACGCTCTACGTGGCCACCATGACGCGGCTGTACGCGATTCGGAAAGGCGGCACGTAGATCTGACCCCTACCGCACCGGCTGCACCTCCAGCACCACCGCCGTCTCGCCGGCAATAGGCCAGCGGACTGTCTTCCCGCAGGCGAGTTCTATCGAGCGGCCGGCCGGCGGATGGATCTGGCTGACGCGGAAGGTCCCCTGGCCTTGCAAGCCGATCGACTCGTCGGTGAGCGCGAATTGGCCGTCGAGCGGAGTTTTGCTCGGATTGAAGAGGAACACCAATCCGCGGTCGCCGCGAACGTGGGCGGAGCCGTCGACTCGGCCTTGAGCGGGCCAGTCGGGCAAGTCCTTGCGCACGTGAAGATAGGCGACGTTCTTCCGGCCCCAATCGAGCCACTTGCGGATCTCGGCCTTGTCGGCCGCAGGGATCCCGGTCTTGGTGGGCAGGTAGTAAAGCTGGTTGGGCGAGGACGAGAGGGCGCTGAGGAGGATGTAGTCGAGCTTGCCCTGCGGCCAGTTGGGCGGCGTCTGCCGTTCCGCTCGGCTGGGAAACAGCAGCGGCTGATCGAGATAGTGAGGGAAGAAGTCCCGGTGGACGCGGATGCGGGACCAAGCGCGAACCGCATCGCCGGCGGTCAGGTTTGAGTTCCCGGTGCCGGTCTCCAGCAGCGTGAAGCAGGCGTCGACGTTGCGCAGCGACCAGACTCCCAGATCCATGGGCGGCCGGCACATGAAGATATACTCCCGCGGATACTGGCGTCGGACCTCGGCGATCCACTGGCTGAGGGCCCGCTGGCAGGCGTAGTTCGAGTCGCCCGGCAGGTGATCGTGCCGATCCGACGCGCAGTCGACGGGAATGATGCTCGTGTACCAGCCGCCGTCGCCGAAAAAGCTCCCGTCCATGGCCCACGACTCGTAGTAACCCGTGGCCAGCCCGGCCGAATTGACTCGCAGCAGCCACTCGTAGAAGGGCCGGTTGGCCAGGCAGTTGGCCTTGGCCCCCTGGATGATCGCCGGCTTGACGGCGAGGTTGGCCACCTTCATGAGCCACTCGGGCCGGTCGGCGCGGAACGGCCGGCCCAGCGGCGACCACGGATGGGTATTGTTCATGCTCGGCCACATCACGACCTTGACTCCGACCTTCCGGGCGTGTTCGAGGAACTTGCGGACCGAAGGGCCGATCTCATAGGGCTGGTCGCCGACCAGGGCGTTCATTTTCTCGGTTTCGCCGCCCCAGGGGTGGCAGTCGGAGATCCAGTCCATGCCGCACTCGGCGATGAAATCCAGCGACTTCATGTCCGCCTCCACGGCGGCGTCGGAAGCGTAAGTTCCGTGCTCCATTTCACAGTGCCAGCCGCAGGCCATGGGAACCAACCCGTGCCGCGGGGGGCCGAGGATCGCCGAGGTCATGGACACCATGGCCTCCGATTCCGACTCCAGCGGCCGATCCTTCTCTTCCCGATCGGTCGCCTTGCGACGGTACACGCCGAAATACGCCGGCTCGCACACGATCCGCTCGCCTGCGGCGACCTTCAGGCTCGGGGCGTAGGCCAGCACGATCTGCCGGCCCGTGGTCGACGAGCCGTCGAACGGCATCTCCACGCCCGTGAAGAACCCGCCCTTGGGTGTGCGGCCGAAGTACGTCGTGCTCGGTTCTTCGCCGGGCTTTCGCTCGAACTTCGGGTAACGATAGGGGATGATCCGCAAGGCGGCGTCGGCAAACGACAGCCGGCCCAAGACGACCTTCTTCAGGCCGTAGGCTCGATTGCACGTAAGCGACAATTGCCTCTCGGCAAAGGGATTCGCCCGCCCGAGGGTGTGCGTCACGTCGATGGTCATCTCGCCAGACTCATAGCGGGCCTTCACGGCGTTGTCTTCGCGGACCAGCGAAGCCAGCCGGGCTTGGGAGGAATCGATGCGGGAGTCGACGGTCTCCACGGTGAAGCCGTCACCGCGAATCTCGTAGGTCTCTCCGGTCAGCTTGTTCCGCATCGCGGTCAAAGTGCCCGTGCGGCGATCGAACGTCAGGCCCAGTCGATCGTTCTCCACGACGATCGGCTCCCCCGCTCGCGCGGCCGCCGGTTCGCTCGCCTGCTGCGCCGGACACACCGCGCCGCCGCGGCCGGCAAGGCAGGCAGCGGTCAGCAGAAGAGTGATGCATTGGGTCCGGATCGAGTGAAAGGGCAGAATTCGGATGGTCATTGGCCGACTCCCTGGCTTATTGCGTTGCCGATCTACTGCTGGCTCACCGGCGCGGATTGCCGGCTCCATTCGCCCTTGTTGGCATCGAAGATTCTACTGCCGGCGTCGCGGGCCCGCATCGTGACCGAAAAGACCTGCATTCCGAGGGTCCGGTCGTCTTTGGAGCCGGCGTGCAACTGCTTGGGGACCCAGCCGCGGCAGCGCAGCTCCAGGGCAATCCTGTCCGAGGAAGAGGGCGGCAATTGGGCGACGAGCTTCGAAGCGCCCGGCGCAATCGCCGCGATTCGTTTTCCGTCGAGATAGAGTCCCGCATCCGCCGATTCGGCCTCCTTGGAAACAGACACTTCGATGGCAATCTCGTACGGCTTGCCGGCCACCACCGGGAGATTCAGAGCGGAACTGGCGGTGGACCATCGCAGCGCGCGATTCAAAAAGCCCGGCCCCACGCGCTCCCGCCCATTCCATTGCTTGAGGTATTGGCCGTCGCCCAGGGCGCCGATCTGAATCCGGTAGTGCGAGCGGGCCTCCGGCGTGGCTTCCAGGGGATCGGTCTCATTGGCCAGCATCTGCACGCGGATGCCGGCACGGTTGTCGGCCCGAAATCCCCCGAGCGCCTGGTTGCCCGTGAGGATCGCCGATCGGACGCGCTCGCCCGCCAAGACGTGGGTTCCTTCCAAGTTAAATGTGCAGCCTTGGACCATGGCCTTGCCGGCATCGAGCTGGATGGCCGGAGCGCCTTTGCCGTGGTTGTCCCAATGGACGAAATGGCAGGCGTTGGCCGTGAACTGGCCGAACCGGCTCTGCATCCAGACGCAGCGGTCGATCGGTCCCCAGAACGAGCAGTTCACGAGGCTCACCTTGCCTTCGACCTTGGGCCCGACCTCGACGCACACCGAATCGGTGCTGCTCCACCGGCCCACGAACTCGCCATTGGTGATCAGAAGCCCCGGCGCCTGGGCCTGCTCGACCAGCACCGCGCGCCGGCACGAGTCGGCCCCCAGCCCGAGGAAGTTGCCGTTCGTGCTGCCGGCCTTCGACTCGGAAAACTTGTAGCCCACGCCATATCCGAAGCAGAAGGTGTTGAACACATAGTGCCAGTCGGTGCGGGCCAGCTCGAAGGCCACGCCTTGCGTGTTGACCCATTTGCAGTACGGATCGTCGGGATTGTAGGCCACGCCGAACGGCCAGAAGTGGATGTTCTCGATGTGGCCGATGTCGTAGCACTCGTCCACGTAGATGCCTCGCCAGCTCGGATAGCCCGTCACGTTGCGAACCAGGTGACGGGCGGATCGCACGAGCTTGATCGCCTCGTACGGATTCAAGAAGCAGCACTCCGAGATGCCCACGTTCTCCGTATCGTGCGACTCGACGCAGGGCGGATACGCCACCGGCGGCACATCGGTTTGCTTCCACTCGGGATACACGATCACCAGCCCGGCGATCGCGGAGTTGCGGCCGGCAAGACGAATGAAGGGAGGCCCCTGCTGCGACCCCCGGCCCGCGTACGCCAGCAGCACGGTTCCGTCGGGCTTGTCGTTTTTGCTGGCGGCGGTGGGTGGGACGCGATAGGTGCCCTGGAGCGTCACGCCTTGAGGAACCGAGAGCGTCCCGTTGACGCGGTATCGGCCGGCAGACGCCTCCACAATGCCGCCTCCGGCCTTTCCCGCCGCATCGAGGGCCTTCTGGAACACGGCCGTATTGTCGGTCGTGCCGTCGGCGACGGCCCCCATCTCGGCCGCGTTCCACCGGACGGGCGACGGCCCAGGCGCGGCCACCGCAAGGCTGGCATTTACGATCACGATCGCTACGAGCCACGCGAGTTGCCTCTTCATGGTTGTTCTCCCTGTTGTGACCAGTGCTGTGGGCCGGCCATTAGACCACAAAAGGGAGTCGAGGGCCACTGCCGAAGGGCAAGGGAGTCTCGCCCCGGCCGAATATCGACAGAAACCCGCACAATAATTCCAACCTCTTGCAGTGCATGAAGTTGGGTCAACGATCCATGAGCGGATCCGTCTTGGGTTGAGCTGCTCATTGATCGACGACACAGCCTGCCTACGATAAAGCGTGGGGTGCGCGCTCATCTTAATGTTGAGACAGTGGATCCAACGGCCAGGGACAGGTTATGCGCTGGCCGTCGTGGGGACGGCTCTTGCCACGGTGGTCCGCTGGTGGTTGGACCCAATCCTGGGGGACAGCTCGCAATACGACGTTTACTACTTCTCCACGGCACTGGCGGCCATGGTCGGCGGTCGGTGGCCGGGTTTGGCCGCCATGGCCTTGGGAGCGGCGGCAGGCACCTATTTCTTCGCTTACCCGCCCGGTCTGTTCAAGCCGATCCACGCCCACGACGTGACGCGCCTCCTGCTCTTTATTGGCATCGCCATCATCATCGATTGGGTCGGGGGGTGGGCGCGAGCCAGCCGCCGTGAGGCGATCGGGCAGGCCGAGGATGCCGGTCGTCGGGCCCGCGAGGCGGACGAATTGGTGGCCGTGCTGCGGCAAAGCGAAGAGGAATTCCGCGCCTACTTCGACAACGCGGCCGTGGGGGCGGCGCAACTGGACATGACCGGGCGGTTCGTCCGGGTCAACGACCGTTACTGCCAGATCACCGGCTACAGCCGCGAAGAACTACTGCGCATGTGCCCTTGGGACATCACGCATCCCGACGATTGCCAGAGCGACCAGGAAAGGTACCGGCGGTTCAGGGACGCCGAGACGCCGGTGTACGAGTCGGAAAAACGGTACGTTCGCAAAGACGGGCGCGTCATTTGGGTCCAGGTGACGGCCGGCCAGTTGATCCACGATTCCCACGGCCGCCCGCTACGAACCGCGGGCATCATTCAGGAGGTTACGGAGCGAAAACGGGCCGAGGAGGAATTGAAGGCCGCGCGGGACGCCGCCGAGCTGGCCAACCGCTCCAAGGACCATTTCCTGGCGATCTTGAGCCACGAGCTGCGCACGCCGCTGACGCCCGTGCAGATGGCGGTCTCGATGCTCCAGGACCGGCCGGACCTGGATGCCACCACGCGCGAGACGCTGGAGATCATCCGCCGCAACGTCGAGATGGAGGCCCGGCTGATCGACGACCTCCTCGACGTGACCCGCATCGCGCGGGGGAAAACCGATCTGCACAAGCAGCGCGTGGAAGTCTGTACGGTCATCCGTCGGGCCATCGAGGTCTGCAAACCCGACATCGAGGCCCGCGGACTGCACTTCGACGTGGACCTCGGACCGGCCGCGCCGTACTGGATCGAGGCCGACGTCCCCCGGCTCCAGCAGGTCTTCTGGAACCTACTGAAGAACGCGGTCAAGTTCACGCCGCATGGCGGATGCGTGGGCATCAGGGTGAGAAAGGATGAAGGATTAAAGATGAAAGATGAAGGATTAAAGATGAAGGATGAAGGCGGTCCGTCATCTTTCATCTCTCATCCTTCATCCTTCATCCTCGTTGATTTCAACGACAGCGGGATCGGCATCGAGCCGGAGGCGCTGTCGCGCATCTTCAACGCCTTCGAGCAGGCGGAACGCTCGATTACGCGGCAATTCGGCGGGCTGGGCTTGGGGTTGACGATCAGCAAGGCCCTGGTCGAGATGCACGGGGGCACGATCGAGGCCCAGAGCGAGGGCCGCGACAAGGGCGCGACGTTCCGCATCCGGCTGCCGCTCAGCGCGCCCGCCGGCCGTCCCGAGCAGCCCGCGCCCGCTGCGCCCCCGCACCGCGTCCTGCGCTCCTTGCGCATTCTCCTGGTCGAAGACCACGGCGTTACCGCGAAGATGATGCGATGGGTGCTCACCGAGGACGGCCACGACGTGAAGACGGCCGGCGACGTGGCCACAGCGCTCGAGCTGGCCGAGCAGAATGCCTTCGATCTGCTGGTCAGCGATCTTGGCCTGCCGGACGGCAGCGGCCACGACCTGATGCGCCAACTGCGCCAGCGGGGATACGAGTTCCCCGCCATTGCGCTGAGCGGCTACGGACAGGAGGAGGACATCCAAAACAGCCACGAGGCGGGCTTCGCCGCCCATTTGACGAAACCCGCTTCCCGCGAGCGCCTGCTCGAGGCCGTCGCCTCGGTCACCGCCGCGGAACTTGCGACGCACACTTGACAAGCGAAAGGGAGCAAGATCACGACGCTCAACCGAATAGGCGTGTTGTGGAGACAGTGGACCGAGCGGCCGTGGATGGGCTATGCGATGGCCTTCTTGTTCACGGCGCTGGCGGCATTGGTGCGCGTGGTGCTGCCGGGGGTGCTGACGGGCACCCCGTACCTAGCGTTCTATCCGATGGTCGTGGCCGCCGCGGCGCTGGGCGGCTTCGGGCCGGGACTGCTGGCCACGGTCGGCTCGTTCTTGTGCGTCGATCTGCTGTTTGATGCCACGCCGGGTTGGACCGACCTTCGCGACCCGGTGGTGCTGGGCAGGATGGCAATCTTTGGGGCCGGCGGCATCGGGATCAGCCTCGTCGCGGGGATGCAGCGGGCGGCGCGGATGCGGTCGCGTCTCCAGTCCGCCGCGCTGGAAGCCGCCGCCAATGGCATCGCCATCACCGATTCGCATGGCACGATCCTCTGGGCCAATGCGGCGTTTGTGGCCCTGACCGGGTACTCCGTCGAGGAATTCGTCGGCAAGAATCCTCGCATCCTCAAGTCCGGCGAGCATGATAAAATGTTCTATCGCGCGTTGTGGGCGACGATTCTCCACGGCGAGGTGTGGCGCGGAGAGCTGGTCAACCGCCGCAAAGACGGCACGCTCTATCATGAGGAGATGGCGATCACGCCCTTGCTGGATGCGCAGGGCCGCATCAGCCATTTCATCGCCATCAAGCAGGACATTTCGACGCGCAAGGCGGTGGAGCAGGCCTTGAGCGCGGCCAAGACGAGCGCCGAGAAAGCCAAGAGCATTGCCGAGGAGGCCAACCTCGCCAAGGACCATTTCCTCGCGGTCTTGAGCCACGAGCTGCGCACGCCGCTGACGCCGGTTCAGATGGGGGTGTCGATGCTCCAGGACAGGCCGGACCTCGACCTCCAAATGCGCGAGACGCTGGAAATGGTCCGCCGCAACGTCGAGATGGAGGCCCGGCTGATCGACGACCTCTTGGACGTGACCCGCATCGCGCGCGGAAAGATCGAGTTGACCCGGAGTCCCGTCGAATTGTGTACGGTCATCCACGGGGCGGTCGAGGTCTGCAAGCCCGACATCGAGGCGCGGGGGCTGAAGTTCGGCGTCGACCTGGGGCCCGCGCCCTACTGGGTCGAGGCCGACGTCCCGCGGCTCCAGCAAGTGTTCTGGAACCTGCTCAAGAACGCGATCAAGTTTACGCCGCACGGCGGATCGGTGAGCATCCGCTGCCGGCCGGAGGGCGGACCGGGAGTCGAGAGTCAGGGGGCGGGAGAGGGTTCAGGGTTCGGGGTTCAGGGTTCAGGAGTTCCCATCCAGTGTTCTCCTGAACCCCCAACCCTGAACCCTTTTGTAGTGGTCGAAGTGATCGACAGCGGAATGGGAATCGAGCGGGAGTCGCTGTCGCGGATTTTCCGCGCCTTCGAGCAGGCGGAGCGCGCGATTACGCGGCAGTTCGGCGGGCTGGGCTTGGGGCTGGCGATCAGCAAGGCGCTGGTCGAACTGCACGGGGGCACGATCGAGGCCCACAGCGAGGGCCGCGACAAGGGGGCGACGTTCCGTATTCAGTTGCCGCTCTGCACGCCCGCCGGCCGGCCCGAGGAGCCCCCGCCCGCTGCGCCTCGGGAGCGCGCCCTGCGCTCCTTGCGCATCCTATTGGTCGAAGACCACGGCGTGACGGCGAAGATGATGCGGTGGGTGCTCACCGAGGACGGCCATGAGGTCGAAACGGCCGGCGACGTGGCGACGGCATTGGAACTGGCCGACCAGCACGCCTTCGACCTGCTGGTCAGTGATCTGGGACTGCCGGACGGCAGCGGCCACGACCTGATGAACCGACTGCGCGAGCGCGGACAAAACTTTCCCGGCATAGCGCTGAGCGGCTACGGGCAGGAGGAAGACATCCAACGAAGCCACGCAGTCGGCTTCGCCGCCCATTTGACGAAGCCCGCCTCCCGCGAACGCCTGCTCGAGGCCGTCGCCTCGGTCACTGCCGGGGAACTTGCGACGCACCACTGACAACCCAACGCACGGATACCCCGTCTGCCGTACGGCGTGTATCATTCTACGTTGAGTCGATCGCCAACACCTGATCCGGCTATCCCCATGAAAAACAATTTCTTCCGGTTGGTCTTTTTCGCTCTCTTGGCGTGGATCGCCGCTGGGGTTGTCCTTGCGGCGGAGTGCCTGCCCGGCACGCAGCCGCTCGTGCTGCCGCCCGGCACGGGCGAAATCGTTCAAATCCAGTTGAAACAGGTCTTCGGGTACCTCCAACGGCGGATTGCCGCCGCGGAGGAGACCTGCCGGCAACACTGGCAGCCCGACTTTACCTCTGCCGCGACCTACGAGCGGTCATTGGCCGAGCGCCGGACGCGATGTCGGGCCATGCTGGGCGTCGAGGAAGGCCGTCCGCTTGCCGGCTCTCCGAAGGTGGAAGCGATTGCGGTAGGAAAAGGCTGCCGCGTCGAGCGCGTGAGCCTTCCCTTGGCGAATGGCATTTCGGCGCGGGGGCTCGTGATCGCGCCGCCGTCGCCCGGGCGGCATACGACAATGATTGTTTGCCCCGACGCCGACACGTGGCCGGAGCGTTTTTCGGGCCTGATGGAAGGCGCCGAAGCGCCGTCGTGGTTGAGCGGCCTCGTCAGCCGGGGAGCCGTGGTCTATCTGCCGCAGTCGATCGAGCGGCTTAGCGATCATCCCTACTGCACGGTGACGAGGGGGAAAGACCGGCGGATGATCCTCTACCGTCTCGGTTATCCGGTGGGCCGCACCATGCCCGGGCTCGACGTGCAGGAGACGATGGCGGCTATCGACTATCTCAGCCAGCGTGCGGACGCGGATCCCGCCCGGATCGGACTGGTAGGCATCGGACAGGGCGGCATGACGGCCCTGTACGCGGCTGCCCTGGATCGCCGCGTGCGGGCCGCCGTGGTGGCCGACTATTTCGATCGCCGGGATCGCTGCTGGCAAGAGCCGGTCGATCGGAGGCTGCCGGGCCACCTCCTGGTGTGCGCCGATGCGGAATTGGCGGCGCTGGTGGCGCCGCGGAGCCTCTGCGTCGTCGCTAGTCAGGCTTTGCCGATTCGTCCGGAAAGCGTGGCCGGCGAAGTCGCTCGCGCCCGACATTTTTGCGAGAGGATCAAGCTCCCGTCAGGGCTGACGTTGATCTCCGACGTCGCCCCGCCGGAGCTGGCCGCGCGGAGTGCGTCGCTCTTGGCCGAAAGGCTCGAGTTGCCGACGGCGAGCGGCGAAATTACGCTTCCGGAGCGGTGCGTGAGCAAGGAGCAGGCCGAAGCGTGGCGGAACCGGCATTTCGAGGAGCGGCTTCAATACTTGCGGGGACTGATTGCCTCCAGCGAAGCGAAGCGGGAGTCGCGCTGGGATCTCGCAGCCCGCTCGCGCGCCGACTTTCCGAAGATTCAGCACGCGATGCGCGCCGAATATCGCCAGCTCGTCGGCGACGTGCCGACGGCCGGAAAACCGCTGCGTCCCCGTACGGAGTTGGTGTTGACCGCGAAGAAGTACCGGGCGTACCGCGTGCTGCTCGACGTGACCGATGGCGTCGAAGTGTACGGCAATCTGCTGGTGCCCGAGGGGATTCAGGGCCGGGCCGCGGCCGTGGTGTGCCAGCACGGCTTGAGCGGCACGCCGGCGATGACCAC
>CAYTJV010000056.1:0-21380 GCA_964438165.1 uncultured Planctomycetaceae bacterium
CGTCATCGGCCATCTTACCGTCGCCCTCGCTGGGGGCGAACAATCCGAGCAGCATCTCCGCGTCGCCCAGCGCCGGTAGCGTTCTTCCCCAGGAGAGCCCGCCCACGTTAAAGTCCCAGTCCGAACTGGCCAAGGTCTGGCTGAACGAGTCCTGCCAGTCCTGGATGCCGGCGCGAAGACGACCGAGGCCGTCGGTCTTGTACGCGAGCCAGCCGCGGCGCAACTCGATGCCGACGCGGTCGTCGGCGGCCGGCCACCTGGGCCCCACGTAGGTCTTCGGAAAGTCGTAGTTCGTGCCCCAACCGATGTGTCCCATTTCGACTTGAAGATACCCCTCGACGTTTTCGTTGGGGTTCACCGTCAGCCACGTGCGGAAACGTTGGTTGAAAAACGTTTGCGACTTCTGGTCGTCGCTGATGGTAGGCGAGTGGAAATCGAAGTTGCTGGCGTTGAACATCGCCCGGTATTGGCCGCCGATGCGGACCGGTGCGCCGGGCGGGTCGCCGGGCGGAGGAGACACGTCGCCCGGAATCCCCGCGGCATCTGATGGGGGTGATGGAGCGTCCTTGGCCAAATCCGCTTCCAGTTGCTCCAGCCGGACGGCCTGCCGGTCAAGGTGCCCTTGTTGGGCCTGCAACATGCGCGCCATCTGGTCGATTTCGTCGCGCAGGGCGGCGGCCTCGTCGGGCCGGCTGCCGCTTGACGTTTCGGACGCCGCGGCAGTCGGCGGCGGAAGTTCCTGGCCTGGGGCGTTGGGCGCGAGTGCGGGATAGATGAGTGCCACCGCTAGCAAGGCTACGAGGGCACGGCGGACGCCAGTGCGGCTGCAACCTCCACGCGACCGCTGGCGACTGGCGAACCACGTTCCTGTGAGCCGGTACATTTCGATTGTTCCATCAGGCGGATCATGGATCGTTGTTGACCATGGCTCCCGCGCCCCCGAGACACCGACTGCTTTCCTGCGCGAGGGTCCGTCCCTCCAATAGGGGGAAAGGCTTTCCGCTTCAGCCTTGCCCGCCCAATCGTTGTGCATGGCACGATTGGCACGCTCTAGGAGTTATCGGAGCCGAGCATTGGCGCGCTTGGAGTAATCCGCAAAATCCCTATGAATCGTCTGAATGTTTTCTATTTAGGTGATGTATGGGTCCGGCAGACTTTGGCAAATCAGCCTATCCCCCGGAGCGTTCGAGGGCATGAGACAGCCGTTGATACCTAACTTACTCTGTGACGTTCACGTCGCCACTCTTGACAAGCTTCTCACGAGTTGGGAGATTACTTGTCGTCGTAAGGCTTCACAAAGACCCGGGCAGGGGACCCACAACATTGAGAGAGTACAGTCATGAGCGCGACTCGACGTGAGTTTGTGGAGGGCGGCGTGCTTGTGGGCGCCGGGCTGGCGGCTCCTGGATTGCTGGCGGCCGAGGCCGGCGCGGCGGACGCGACCGGCAAGCCGGCAGGGGAACAAACCGCCCGCCGTCTGCCGCTCCTGGACAACGTGAAGCCGCGGCCCGACGAGGATGTCTTGTTGCGGATGCAGCGGGAGTTGGTGCGGGCCATGGCCAAACCGCTCGAGCAGCGCAAGTGGGCGATGGTGATCGACACGCGGAAGTGTGTCGGCTGCCACGCCTGCACGATCGGCTGTGTGGCGGAGAACAAGCTGCCGCCGGATGTCGTCTATCGGCCGGTCTTGACCGAGGAATCCGGGAAGTATCCGCAGGTTCAATTGCGGTTCACTCCCCGGCCCTGTATGCACTGTGCCAAGCCGAAGTGTGTGGAAGTCTGCCCGGAAAAGGCCATTTCCGTGCGGCCCGACGGGATCGTGGTGATCGACTATGAGAAGTGCACCAACAAGGCGACTTGTGTCCACGACTGCCCCTACAAAGTCCCGCTGGTCGATCTTGCCGGGTTCTACGGGGAGGGCACGCCGCGAATCCAGGATTATGAAACCCGCCCCAACTTCGAGTACGGCAAGCAGTGGAAGCGCACGCCGAATGAAGTGGCGCCTCCCATGGGGAAGGCCCGCAAGTGCCACTTCTGCCTGCACCGGCTGGAGGTGGGGCAGCTCCCGATGTGCGTGACAACCTGCATCGGCCGGGCGACGTACTTCGGCGACGCCAACGATCCAAAGGCTTTGGTGAACGAGGTTCGGCGGGGTGCGAAGACCATGCGGCTGCTGGAACATCTGGGAACTGAGCCGCGCGTAATCTATCTGATCTGAAACATCCGTGCAATACAGCGAATACGTTGCGAAAGGTGAACCATGGGTGATGATGAAAAACGTCTTCAGGCGGTCACGAGCCGGCGGCAATTCCTGGCTGGTGGAGCGATGCTGGGCACGATGTTCGGGACCGAGGCTTGGGCCGCGGAGGGGGGCGACCAGAGCGAAAAGGCGGTGCCTCGCAGCGGGCGGCCCGCCGTGCCTTACGACCTGGCGCAGCCCGAGAACGTGATCTATTCGGCCTGCCTCCAGTGCAACACGGGGTGCGGGATCAAGTGCAAGCTCCAGGAGGGCGTGCTCACCAAGATCGACGGCAACCCCTACAACCCATGGACGCTCCTGCCGCACCTTCCCTACGCGACGCACCCGGCGGATGCCGTGGCTGTGGACGGGGCGATTTGTCCCAAGGGCCAAGCGGGGCTGCAAACGGCCTACGATCCCTACCGGATTCGCAAGGTGCTCAAACGGGCCGGCAAACGGGGTGAAAACAAGTGGATCACGATTCCCTTCGACCAAGCTGTCAAGGAGATTTGCGAGGGAGGTCTGCTTTTCAAGGATGTTCCCGGGGAAGAGAACCGGCAGGTGGAGGGCCTGCGTAGCCTGATCACGTTGACCGACGCCAAGCTTTCCAAGGAGATGGAGGCCGATGTCAAGGCCCTTTGGGACGAGAAGGACAAGCAGAAAAAAAGAGCCTTGGTGGAGGCATTCACGCGGAAGTACAAGGACCACCTTGACAAGCTGATCGACCCGGCGCACCCCGACTTCGGACCGAAGAACAACCAGATCGTGGTAGCCTGGGGGCGGCTCAAGGACGGACGGGGGGACCTCTACAAGCGGTTTGCCGCGGCTTTGGGCACCACGAACGCCCACGGCCACACAACCGTCTGCCAGGGGTCGCTCTATTTCACTTGCAAGGCGATCAGCGACCAGTACATCGGCGGGAAGTTCTCCGAGGGGCAGAAGTTCTACTGGCAGGCCGATACCGAGAACTGCCGCTTCATTCTTTTCGTTGGGGCCAATCTCTTCGAGGCCAACTACGGTCCGCCCAACCGGGCCGTGCGGCTGACTGAAAACCTGGTCCAGGGTCGAACGAAGATCGCCGTGGCCGACCCGCGGTTTACAAAGCTGGCGAGCAAGGCATGGAAGTATCTCCCCGTCAAGCCCGGGACTGACGCTGCCCTGGCCATGGGCATCATCCGCTGGATGCTCCAGGAGCGGCGCTGGGACTGGAAGTTCGTTGCCTGTGCGAACAAGGCCGCCGCGGTCGCTGCCGGGGAGAATAGCTGGTGCAATGCAACTTGGCTGGTGGCCGTCAAGGATGGGAAGCCGGGGAAGTTCGTCCGTGCCGCCGACGTGAAGATCGGCGGCTCCCCCCTCGCCGAGCCGCAAATGCGCAAGACCGCGGAAGGCAAGGAGTATGAAGAGAAGTTCCTGGTGGCGATGGTCGGTGGGAAGCCTGTAGCCTTCGATCCGAACGACGAGAAGACGGCTGTCACCGGCGACGTGTTCGTGGACGCCAAACTGCCGGACGGAACGGCCGTTAAGAGCGGCCTGCAAATCCTCTGGGAAGCGGCCTGCGCACACACGGTCGCGCAGTGGGCACGGATTGCGGAGGTGGAGGAAAGCGATCTGGTGGCCGTGGCCCGCGAACTGACCAGCTATGGCAAGCAGGCGGCCGTAGACATCCACCGCGGCGTGGCCCAACACACCAACGGCTTTTACAACGTGCTGGCGTGGATGAGCGTGAACATGCTGCTAGGCAACTACGATGCCAAGGGAGGCATGATCAAGGCCGCGACGTGGGACACCTCGGGCAAGGGGAAGCTGTTTGATCTCAAGGCGCATCCCGGGAAAATCACGGCCTTCGGGGTCAGTTCCATTCGGCACGGGTTAGACTACGAGAAGACCACGCTCTTCGCCGGGTACCCGGCGAAGCGCAACTGGTATCCGATCTCCAGCGACATTTATGAGGAGATCATCCCTTCGATCGGCGATGCCTACCCTTATCCGGTGAAAGCCCTGTTCCTCTATATGGGCGCGCCCACGTACTCGCTTCCGGCCGGGCACACGAACATCGAAATCCTGTGCGACACCGCCAAAGTGCCGCTTTTCGTGGCCAACGACATCCTGGTCGGCTCCACGTCGATGTACGCAGACTACATCTTCCCCGACCTGTCGTTCCTGGAACGGTGGGAGTTCCAGGGGAGCCACCCGAACATGCCCAACAAGGTCCAGCCGGTCCGCCAGCCGGTGATCCCGCCCATCCCGGAGGATTGCACCGTCTACGGGCACAAGTTGCCGATCAGCTTCGAGGCGATGCTTCTGGGCATTGCGGAATACCTCAAGCTGCCGGGTTTTGGCGAGGATGCTTTCGGCAAGGGGCTGGGGCTGAAGCATCCCGACGACCTGTATCTGCGGGGCGTGGCGAACCTGGCGTTCGGCGAGAAGCCGGACGGCTCGCAGAACGTTGCAGACGCAGATGCACGCGAAACGGAGCTGTTCCGGCAGGCGAGGAGACACTTGCCTTCCACGGTCTTCGACGAGGCGCGTTGGAAGTCGATTGTGGGCGACCAGCTGTGGCCCAAGGTGGTCTACGTGCTCAACCGCGGCGGACGATTTGAGGATTACGAGAAAGCCTACAAGGGGGATCGCCTCGCCCACCCCTATGCCGCCCTGCTGAACCTGTACCAGGAAAAGACAGCAGGCACCATCCACGCGGGTACCGGAAAAGCGCACCCGGGGTACGCTTGCTACGTGCCGATCCGCGATTATCTCGGCAAGGAACCGCTCGGACTGCGAGAAGGCTATGAGTTTGTGTTGATCACGCATCGCATCATCAGTCAGACGAAGAGCCGGACGATTGCCGACCCATGGCTGAGCCTGCTCTTGCCCGATAATGGGATTCTCATCAATCCCCGGGATGTGGAGCGGCTCGGGATGAAAGCCGGGCAACTGGTCAAGGTCACCAGCGCGACCAACCCGAGTGGCGAGTGGGACCTCGGGGTCGGTCGGAAGAAACCGATGATCGGGAAGCTGGTCCCGACCGAGACGATTCGGCCGGGCGTGATCAGCTTCGCGTTGGGATTCGGCCACTGGGCCACCGGCGCGGGCAACGTGACAATTGACGGGAAAGTCATCCGCGGTGAGGCACGACGGGCCCTGGGGATTCATGCCAACGCTGCGATGTGGACCGATCCGACTGTCAAGAACACCTGCATGTTCGACCCCGTTGGCGGAAGCGTCAGCTTCTACGACACGCACGTCCGGCTGGAACCGGGAAGCAGGACATAGCCCACGACTCGGGAAAAAACGGTTCGTCATGGGCATCTGCGTGGATCAATCCGCTCCTGTTCCGACCATGATCGGGCCGGATGAGGCACTTCGACTGGTCCTGCGGGAGACCCGGCAGTTGCCGCCGCGATCGGTTCCCCTTGCCGCGGCTTGCGGTCTCAGCTTGGCCGAGCCGATTGCCGCCGACCGCGACTGCCCGCCTTTCGACCGCGCTATGATGGACGGCTTTGCCGTGCGGGCTTCCGACGCGGGCAAGACGGTTCGCCTCGCTGGGGAGATTCCCGCGGGATGCCATCCGGCAATGGAAGTCACCGAGGGAACTTGCCTGGCGATTCTCACCGGGGCGCCATGTCCTCGGGGAACCGAAGCCGTCGTGCAAAACGAACACGCGCGCGTGGACGGCTGGAGCGTCCTTCTTCCCAGGGCAATCCGCCAGGGCCAACACATTGCTCCCCAGGGGAGCGAATGCCCGGCCGGCAGGATCGTTCTGCACCCTGGGGCAACGATCACCCCCCTGGCGATCGCGGTCGTCGCTTCCTTCGGCCGGGACTCGGTTCGAGTCATCCCGCGCCCTCGCGTTGGAATTATCACCACGGGGGGCGAGTTGGTGGCTCCAGGACTCCCGCTCCAAGCCGGCCAAATCCGCGACTCCAACGGGCCCATGCTCGTGGGCATGTGCTGCGACCTGGGCTTGGCTGAACCGCTTCACCTCCATGCCGAGGATGAACCGGAGGCGATCCTCAGCGCTTTGGCCCGCGCCGAAGAGTGCGAAATCGTTCTGTTGACCGGCGGCGTGTCGGTCGGCCGCTACGACTTGGTGCCGCAGGCCCTCAAGACCTACGGTGCGGAGCTTGTCTTCCACAAGGTGCGGCAAAAGCCGGGCAAGCCCCTGCTGTTTGCCCGCAAGGGTCCGCAGCTTCTCTTCGGCTTGCCGGGGAACCCCTTGGCCGCTCACTTGTGTTTTCACCGCTACGCCGGGGCGGCGATTCGGCAGATGTCGGGTAAAGCCGCCGTCGTCAGTCCCCTGCTCGGCCGGCTGACGGCCGCCGTGGAGCCCAAGGCCGGCAGAACCTATTTCGTCACGGCCCGGGCGGAGCAGGCGGCATCCAACACCGGCCAGTGGCTGGTCACGCCGCTTCCCGGGCTGAGTTCCGCCGACATCTTCGACTCGTGCCGTGCCAATTGTTATGCCGAGGTTCCCCCGGGAAATGAGGCGCTCGACGCCGGCGACGGTGTTCGATTCACCTGGGTGGGAAATGCCCCCTGGTCGAACTGACGGATTCCGCCATGAATCCATTCTTGCCACAGGGCGGTCAAACCGGTCTTGATCGGAAAAGACTGCCGGGAGTAGACTGCCTCGTGGTCAGTTGTGCGAGGCGGCAGGCGGGCAGGGCAGGGGAGGGCGTTTGGACGCCAGGAGTTCGCACGGGAATCCGGCCCGAGCGGCGATGGTGCGGCTGGCCCGCAGGTCACGACCGCGTAGACTTCATCATGGGGTGTTTCGACTGAGGGGAGCAGCGGCATGTCGGTCCATTTGCAGCGGGAAATCGAGCGGCTCAAGCGGCAACTTCTTTCGCTCTGCGCGTTGGCGGAGGAACAGGTGCAGTCGGCGGTGCGGGCCCTCTTGGATCGCGACGCGGAGATGGCCCAACGGGTCGAGAAGCGGGACGTCGAGATCGACCATCGCGAGGTCGAAGTCGAGGAAGAGTGCCTGAAGACCCTGGCCCTGCACCAGCCGGTGGCCTCCGACCTGCGGCTCTTGGTGGCTGCCCTGAAAATCAACAGCGACCTGGAGCGGATCGGCGACCTGGCGGTGAACATCGCCCGCAAGGCAGCCGCCTTCGCCTCCCAAGGGCCCATGGAAATCCCCTTCAACCTGGCCGGGATGTGGGAGAAGACGCAGTCGATGCTCCACGACAGCCTCGAGGCCCTGGTGAACCTCGACCCGGCCCTGGCCAACAACGTCTGTGCCCGCGACAACGAGGTCGACCAGATGAAGCGTCAGATCCGTCAGAAGGCCGAAGAGATGATGCAGCGCGACCCGGCCAAGGTGCCCGCCCTGCTCACCTTGCTGGCCGTCTCCCGCAACCTCGAGCGCGTGGCCGACCACGCCACCAACATCGCCGAAGACGTGATCTACATGGCCGAAGGCCGCATCATCCGCCACGGGACCGGCGACCAGCTCTAAGAACCTGGTGCCGGTGGCCGAGGAAGCGGGCGTGCGGCTGGCCGCTCATCCGGACGATCCGCCGATGGCCGTGGTTCGCAACACACCGCGGCTGGTGTTCCAGCCCCACATGTACCAACGGGCCGGAAGCATTCACCGCGGCGGACGATCTAGATCGGCCAGGCGGTACTCGACGCGCAGGATGTGCTCCCGCATGGTCCGTTCGGCCGTGATCACGCGGTTCCAGAGATTGATAAAGCTCATCAGCAGGAACACCAGCAGGCCCAGGAGCGCCCAGAACACGCCGGCCAGCGAGGGGCTTTGGACGCCGTGGAAGATGAGGAGCCCTGCGACGAGCCCAGCGATGCCTGCAAACGCCTTGCTCAGGCCCTGCATAATTCGCAGGGGCTCGGCTCCGCGGCAGAGGATGTGGAAAATCCACCCGGCGGATGCGGTCCAACCCAACAGGCCCAGGGCCCAGGCCCAGCGGTGTTCTGCGTCGAACAGGACGCCGCAAACCGCACCGGGAAGCCCGACGACGGAGCCGAGCAGGCCCATGATGTAGTACAGCCGGGAGCTGCGGGAGAGCCGGGGCTCCACGATCCGGGCGAGCTCTTCCCGGAATCGCTGCTGGCGCTCCGCGCTGATAGGCTCGGCGCTGAACAGGTTTTCGCGCAAATTATTCTCATGCAACATGGTTAGCTCCTTCCCAGAGGACTGCTCCGAGGGCTTTCTTGGCGTGGTGGAGACGCGACTTGACGGTGCCCGGTGGAATGCCGAGCACCGAGGCGATCTCCTCGATGCTCAAGTCTTGAAGAAAGAAGAGGGTCAGGGCCTCGCGGTGCGGCAGGGAGAGCTTGTCGAGGCCGGCGTGAACGGCGGCAGCGTCCTCGGAGGTAAAGGTGGGCTCGGGTTCGGTGCTGGTCTGGGGGGCGTCCAAGGCCGCGTAGAGCCGGAAGTCGGCGTCGCGGTGGCGCAGGTCCGCCAGGGCGTGGTTGCGGGCGGTGCGGTAGAGGAAGGCGGGCAGGGCGCGGGCGTCCCGGAGGCTGGGCAGAGCACGGAAGGCGGACATCCATGTCTCCTGGAGCAGATCCCAAGCGTCGTCTTCCGATCGAACCAAGCGGCGCAGGTAGTACAGCAGCGGCTTCTCGAAGAAGGCGACCAACTCGTCGGCCGCGGAGGGGTCCCGCCGTTGGCAGCGGAGGACAAGCAGTTCGCAGAGGATCAGGTCCGCATCGGACATCATGGGGTCCCTCATTTCGGCCTTGGACACAGGATAGGATGCGCGAGAGGCCCCGGTGGTTCAACGGCGGGGGGAATTAAAGGTGACTCGAACCGTTAAGCGTGTTCATCCTCATTTCTGAGCAGAAAACGCAGAAAAGTTCAACGGGTGCCTTGTCACTCCGAGGCAAGAAGTCCCATAACACGATTTGCCACCCCAAAAGAAGGGCCGCACGGGCGGCAGAATCGTGGGTCAGGCGGCCAGAATAAGCCGTTGAACACGGGGCAGCAGAGCCGCTGCTCCCAACGTAGCAACGGGGTCGGGTCTTGACATTTAACTTTTCGTGCTGCGCACGAGCGGGGATGACGCCCAAAAAGTTAAAATTCAAGACCCGACCCCGATGTCGCCCCGTGCCCTACGACGCCAATTGCAGGTGGCCCTGGTCATGCTTACGCCGCATGAACCACCAGCCGATGGCGAGAGGAGTCAGGAATTGTGCCAGACTGATGCACGTCATCAGGCCAATCCACAAGCTCAAGCTGTCGTGCTGTCCTGAACTGGAACTGCATATCTGCAAAAGACTTTGCATCGCTCCAAACGTAGCAAGCACCAAACAAGAGACGACGATCCATTTTCTGCCCGAGCCGAACCCCTTCGCAAGTTTGCAGTAGAAGAGGCTCGCCACGACCGTTGGGACGACGTATATGAGCAGGAGCGGCATGAATGGCGTCGCCACAAACGTGGCGAGCACCAAACAAGAGACGACGATCCATTTTCTGCCCGAGCCGACCCCCTTCGCAAGTTTGCAGTAGAGGAGGCTCGCCACGACCGTTGGGGCGAGGTACATGAGCAACACGAATGACCATGCCAAAACAGCGGTAGGCCCCAAATACACGTTGACAAACGATTGACCAGTCGCAAAGGCCAATACAACAATAAGCCAAAGAAGCATATACGATGCCACCGGCGAAATGGCGAAGACAAAAAATGTCGTTGCCGGATAACTGTGGTTGTGCTTTTGCCTGGCGAACCACCAGCCCACGGCAAATGGGACGGCGAACTGCACCAGTAACATCACGGTGACGCCGAGGGCGAATTCCTGTAGCATTGCAAAAGCACCCAATACCGCACAAGAGGCGAGCATCCATTTCCTGCCGATGCCAAGCCGCATGGCAAGTTCACCGTAAAGAATGCTAAGGAAGGTCGAACAAACGACGATAATCGGACTGAGAATCCAATGGTTCTCGTACCAGTCGAGTGTGTGATCTGCCCTGAATGTGATTAGTACCATCGCACCAACCAAAAACAGGACGTACTGCGGTATTACCGGCGAGATAGCAAAAACCAGGAACGCCGCAGTGGGATGCCGCCCCAAGAAACTGCGCCGTCGGTAGGCCGTGGCAGCCGCTTCGGCCACCTGTTTCGGTTCGCCCAGTCGGGAAGATGCGTTTGCTTCCATGCTCTCTTCCTTGAGATCTTCGAGATGATCGGTGAGTTCTTCGATGAACCCTTGAACGTAGTTCGGGGGCAGGTCGTGCCGGGCAAGTTGTTCCAGGACCCTATCAAGCCAAGGCTGGCTGTCCATGTTCGCCTCCTTGCAGGGCATGGTTGACGGCCTGAACGATCTGCTGCCAAGTGGTCACCGTGCTGGCAAGCTGCTTCAAGCCCCTGGTCGTGACCCGATAGATGACCCGACTTCGGCCAGCCACCGTCTCTCGTTTGCTGGCGAGCATTCCGTCGGCCTCCAGATGGTGGAGAACCGGATAGACGCAACCCTCGCCGAATTCGAGGGTTCCGTTGGTGGCTTGGCGAATGGCCTGAACCAGTTCGTAGCCGTACATCGAGCGGCGGGAAAGCAGGCTGAGGATCAGCAGTTCCGGGACGCCGTTGAGGAAATCGGGGTTGGTGCGTTTCGTTCTCATGACGGCTTTATACATCGAACCGAAAGGCATGGCAATACCGGAATCGGCAGATCAGATCGCGTATGAGTAGCGTATGAGTAGCGTCAGACTTTGAATTCCAACTTTGGCGCGTTTTGGGGTCAGCGCGTCAGCAGTCAGTAGGATCTCCAGGAAACGCTGACAACTGACGCTCTGACCTGAATCTCTCCCCGGGACTTGACTCTGCGGTTCGCTGTGTGTCTCATGTCTTGCGTGCCGGTGGATTGATCTCAATACCCCCTTTGTTTCTACCGCTTGGAGAAGCGTTGCACCGAGGAACGCCATGTCCGCAATCAAGAAAACAATCGCGACGGCTGTCGCTGTGACGACGGTGCTGATGAGCCACCTGGCATCGGCGGCGACGCCGGAAGACTACGTTCGCGTTCTGGAAAAGTGGAGCGCAACGGCCCGGAAATGGACGCACACGGTCCAAGGCAACGAGGGCTTGGCCTTCTACGGCACCGGCGGACATGAAAACTGGGCGGTTCAAGCGCAGGCGACGGCCTTCGCCGGCATTGCGGTGCTGGCCGCGGCGCCCGAGTTGGACGAGACACGCGCAGGGGAAACTCGCGAGCAGTTGCGCTTGCGGGCACTGAAAATGCTGCGGTATCTCCTGCACACCCACAAGAGCGGCAGCGCGAAGTGTACCACGGGTCAAGGCTGGGGATCCAGTTGGATCAGCGCCCTGGCCCTGGAGCGGATGACCCATGGGTGTACCGCGTTGAAGCCGTGGCTGACTCCTGACGACCGGCATCGCATGCGCAACGTCCTGATCGTGGAGAGCGACTTCGTGCTGAAAGGCTACCCCGTAGTGGGAGCGATCGACGCGGCCACCGGCAAGAATAAGCCGGAGAGCAACATCTGGAACGGTGGGCTGTTGTACCGGACCGCGCTCTTGTATCCCGATGCACCCCGGGCCGCGAAATATCGGGAAAAGGCCTCGTCGCTCCTGCTCAACGGCATTTCCATTCCATCCGACGCCGCCAGCGAGACGCTTTATTCCGGACGCGCCCTGAAGCAGTGGCACGTCGGTCCGAACTACACCGAGAGCTATGGGCTGAACCATCACGGCTATCTGAACCTGGGTTACATGGAAATCTGCCTGTCGAACATCGCCATGCTCCACTTTTTCTGCCTGGACAACGGCATCCCGCTGCCGGAGGAACTCTATCACCACGTCGATAAGCTCTGGCAGTTGACGAAGAGCCTGACATTCGACGATGGCCGCTTGTGGCGGATCGGCGGCGACACGCGGATGCGCTACTGCTATTGCCAGGATTACGCGGTCCCGGCCTGGCTGATGATCGCCGATCGCTTTGGCGACCCCGACGCGGCGAAGTTCGAGGACGGTTGGCTCAAGCTGGTTGCCAAGGAACAGGCCGGCAATCCGGACGGCGCGTTCCTCAGCGGTCGCCTGGCAAAATTGCGGGATGTTTCGCCGTTCTACTACTGCCGGCTGGAGGGGGATCGGGCGGCCTCGATGTCCTTGGGCGCTTACTATCAACGGATGCTCGCCCAAAGGAAACTCGTACAGCCCAACCGCTTCGCGCCCTTGAAGGCGTGGTCCGACGAGTTCCACGGCGCTGCCATGGTCCGGGGCAAGCGCCGCCTGGCGAGTTGGGTCTGGAAGTCGGCACAGCGTCCCAGCGGCACCATTGTTCCGGCCGACCGATCCGACATGGTCGAGTGGCAGTGGAACCTTGCCGGATTGATCAAAGGCACCGGGTGCGACTTCAAGGCCACGCCGGAAAAGGACCCTGTCCTGCACACGTTCGACGGCGGGTTTGCCACTTGCGGAAGCTATCGCTGGACCGCCTCGGCGAATCCCGGAGAAGGGACGTCCCCGGAAGAAGTGGCCTTGGCGCAGACCGCCATGGTGGCCCTGCCCGACGACGCCACAACGGTGATCCTCGGGCGCGCCACAGCCGCCAAACCGGTCTTCATCAATCAGGTGCTGGGGCTCAACTACAACATGCCCAACGACGTTTTCAACCAGGGGGTCCGAACGTATCGCTTCCACGACAAGGACCGAAACATCGTCGGTGCGGGCGCCGCCGAGGCCCCCGTGCGCGAGGTGCTCGGCTGCGGGAAAGTCCTCCAGATCGACGGACGGGTCAGCGTCAGTGTCATCTACGGCGAGGACGAGGTGTCGCTGTTCCGCCCCGGGGTGCGCAACGCCACGATGGCGCACAGCGTGCCCGCCGCATTCAGCGGAGCAGGCGCCAGCCTGTATTGCGATGTCATCGCCATCCCGGCGCGGGATACGCAGCAGTTCTACAACGCCAACCAGCGATTGTACGACATCGGCGCGGCAATCGGCGTGGACTTCACCCCCCCGGTTCTCTCCCATAGCAGACCGGAAAGCGATCTGAAGGTAGTCGAGCTAACCGGCGCCGATCAGAGTCGCTATGTGGTTGCCGCCAATTTCAGTGCCCAGCCGCAGCAGGGCGCCGTGGCTGTTTCAGGCGGCTTTGACGGCCTGTGCGGAAAAGGGGCGGCGGCGAGTAAGGATGGCATTCAGCTCAATCTTCCGGCGGGAGAAGTCGTCGTGCTGAGGTTGAAGGCCAGGCCGTGAGCTGTTTGTGCAAAAGAAAGCGGCACCAGGTTGCCGCACTCCAAAGGTTCGCGTTACCGCGCTTTCTGCGCTCGCAAGTGCTCATCCAGCCATGCGGCTTCCGCATCGGAGAGCGGCGGGGGCGGCGGCTGAGACAAACGGCGGAGTCGAGTCCAAGTTGACGCTGCCGCACGTATTCCCGGCTTGAAAAGTGGGCCACGGATCGGGCAAACTGATAGTGGCACGATGCCTGGCGGCAGGGAGTTGCCCCTTGAGACGCCATGCGGGCACCCCCCGCGCCACCCCCCGAAGCGGAAAAACCGGCGATCTGTTGACCAATAAGATCGCGTTACACTGCGTGATCTTGAGGAAAGGAAAAAAGGATCATGACGTCGAGACCCCTGAACCGCCGCGAGGTGTTGAAGAGCCTCGCGATTTCGTTGCCGGCTGCTTCGGTGCTGGGCGGTGCGCTCGCCCAGGGCGAGGCGGAGGAAAAGCTGCCGCCGGTGCGGGCCATCACGCGCGGGCCAAAGTTTCATTGGCGCGGCTACTACGACAAGCTGCTGTTCGATCCGACCAACCGCTACGTGCTCGCCAACGAGGTGGACTTCGAGGGCCGCTCGCCGACGGCCGACGACGTGATCCGCGTCGGCATGGTGGACACGCAGGACGGCGACAAGTGGATCGAGCTGGGCCAATCGCGGGCGTGGAACTGGCAGCAGGGCTGCATGCTCCAATGGGTGCCGGGCAGCCAAAGCGAGGCGGCCTGGAACGACCGCGAGGGCGATCGGTTCGTGTGCCACATCCTCGACGTGAAGACCGGCAAGAAGCGCACGCTGCCGCATCCGTTCTACTGCCTCAGCCCGGACGGCCGTTGGGGCGTTGCCCCCGATTTCCGCCGGCTCAACGACACGCGGCCCGGCTACGGCTACACGGGCATTCCCGATCCCAACCGCGACGTCCTCGCGCCTGAGGACGCGGGCATCTGGAAGCTCGACATGCGCACGGGCAAGCAACGGTTGATCCTGCCGCTGGCGGAAGCGGCGAAGATTCCGTTCACAGGGCCGGCGGAGGCGAGGTTCAAGCCGGGGTCCAAGCATTGGTTCAACCATCTGCTCTTCAACACGGACGGGACGCGGTTTTTCTTCCTGCACCGCTGGCACGCACCGGGCGACAAGATTGCGTTTTACACGCGCGCCTTCACGGCCAATCCCGACGGCAAGGAATTGCACGTCATGGACCCGCTCGGGCACACGTCGCATTTTGTGTGGCGGGATCCGCGGCACGTGATGGCTTGGGCGTGGCATCCGTCACACGGCGATCGGTTCTACCTCTACCGTGACCGCAGCGATCACGTGGAAGTGGTCGGCAAGGACATGATGACCGCCAACGGTCACAACACTTTCGTGCCCGGCACGCACGACCAGTGGGTGCTCAACGACACCTATCCCGACAAGCAACGGTTGCAGCATCCGTATTTGTTCCACATCCCGACCAACCGCCGCGTGGCGCTGGGCCACTTCCTGTCGCCCAAGGAGTATCAAGGTGAATGGCGCTGCGATACGCACCCCTGCGCGAGCCGCGACGGCAAGAGCGTCGTCTTCGACTCGCCGCACCACGGCGGCCGGCAGGTTTACCTGATCGACATTAGGGGCATTGTCGGGTGATGCGAGCTACCCACGTGGACCGGTCTCTCCGAGACCGGAAGAGCGCGTCTCGGAGAGACGCGACCACGTGAAGGCTTCCTTGCGTCCGGCGCTGGTCTGGTCTAAAATCCCGGGAGCGATCGAGAGTTTCCATCGAGACTAAGGGAGAGTGAAGATGTCCGGGCGAACTACCTTATCAGTGCTGCTGGTTCTGGCGATAAGCGCGGTCACGGTGGCCGATCCGGCCGTGGTCAACGAGTCGGCGCGGCAGATCCCCGTGGCCTACCAGGTCGACGTGGTGGTCGTTGGCGGGAGCACCGGAGCGGTCTCGGCCGCCGTGGCGGCGGCGAAGGCCGGGGCGAAGGTTTTCCTGGCCGCCCCTCGCCCGTACCTCGGCGACGACATGACGGCCACGCTGCGGCTCTGGCTGGAAGAGGGCGAAACGCCGTCCTCGCCGCTGGCCAAGGCGATTTTCAGCGATCCGGTTCAGTCGAAGCCGCTGATCGATCCGAACCGCATCCCCTGCAAGTACGAGGCGGACCAGCCCAGCGCCGCACGCCATAAGGACCGCAGCCCGCCGTCGCTCCTGACCGACGGCGTGTGGGGAAACGCGGCCACGGAAAGCGTGGAGTACGCGGGCGATGTAAATCTTGTCCTCGATCTGCTCGAACCCCAGCAGGCGGGAGAGGCCCGCGTGATGGCGTACCAACGGGAGTCGTCGGCCGACGGCTTCAAGGTCGGCAGCATCACCGTCTTCACCAGCGACGACAAGAAAACTTGGCGGGAGGTTGGCATGGCGAAGAACGACCAGCCGGACGACGGTGCCGCCGACCCGTGCGTGGTCCTCTCCGCACCGGTGAAGGCCAAGACCCGATACCTTCGCGTGGCAGTGAAGAAGGACCCCGCGGCAAAACGAATCTTGCTGGGCGAGGTCGAAGTGACGGCCCCCGGCCCGGCCGTGGTGAAGCAGCCCCAGCGGCCGCCCATCCCGCGGCCGATGCACGTCAAGAAGACGCTCGACGACGCCCTGGTTTCCGCCGGCGTCGAGTTTCTCTATAGCTGCTACCCGACCGACGTGCTCCGCGACGCCGCGGGCAACCCTTGCGGTATTGTGATGGCCAACCGCGCCGGGCGTCAGGCGGTTGTGGCCAAGGTGATCGTCGACGCGACGGATCGGGCGATCGTGGCTCGGCTGGCCGGGGCGAAATTTCATCCCTACCCGGCCGGCGCCCAGACCTTCCGGCGGGTCGTGATTGGCGGCGAGCCGCGCCCCCGTACGGGCGTCGCCATGCGGGAAATCCAGCCCCCGTTTACCGGCCCCTTCCCCAACAAAGCCAAGACCTCCAGCGGCGTGTTCCGGGTGTTCGAGTATACGCTGCAATTGCCGATGAAGGACGACAGCATCGCCTCGTGGGCGGCGGCGGACCAGAAGGCCCGGTCGATGACCTATCATCCCGAGCAGCAATTCACCTCGGACGTTTTATTTCAGATTCCGCCCGACCCGATGTTCGGCGAGCAGGCCGCCGACAAAGACGCGGCGATCGAGTCGCTGCCGCCGGCGGTGTTTCGCCCCAAGGGCGTCTCCCGGCTGATAGTCCTCGGCGGCAGTGCGGACGTGAGCCGCAAGCAGGCGGAAAAGCTTTTGCGTTCGCTCTCCTTGATCGACGCCGGCGCCCGGCTCGGCGCGGCAGCGGCCGAAGAGGCCCAAAAACTCCCAGCCCCCAAAGACGTCAAACTCCCGGGCCAACCGGCCCCGGCGCCCACCGCCTTTGGAGAAGTCCGCGAGTCGCTCGCCGGCGTACGGCCGACGCAGCAGCTTCCCACGGTGCAGCAAGAGGGCCGCACCCTGCCGGTGCTTGGCCAATACGACGTGGTGGTCATCGGCGGCGGCACGGCGGGCGCCCCGGCCGGCATCGGCGCGGCCCGGCAGGGGGCCAAGACGCTGGTCGTGGAGTACCTCTCGGGCCTTGGCGGCGTCGGCACCACCGGGGCCATCTCGTCGTACTACTGGGGCAACCGCGTGGGTTTCACCAAGGAGGTTGCTGGCGGGTCGACGTCCTGGAACATCGAGCAGAAGTCCCACTGGTACCGCGACCAACTGCTGAAGGCCGGGGCCGACGTGTGGTTCGGCGGCGTCGGCTGCGGATCGCTGGTCGACGGCAGCCACGTCAATGGAGCCATCGTGGCCACGCCGCACGGTCGCGGCGTGGTGCTGGCCAAAGTCGTCATCGACGCCACGGGCAACGCCGATGTCGCCGCTCCGGCCGGCGCCCCTTGCGTCTATACCGACCAGAGCGAGTTCGCCATGCAGGGCACCGGGCTGCCGCCGCGACAGCTTGGGGCCAGCTACACGAACACCGACTTCACCATCGCCGACGAGACCGACATGCTCGATCTCTGGCACCTCTTCCTCCGCGCCAAGGACAAGTACCCCAACGCCTTCGACCAGGGCCAATTGGTCGATACCCGGGAACGGCGGCGGATCGTGGGCGACTTCACCGTCTCGATCCTCGACCAGATGAACGACCGGACCTTTCCCGACTCGATCGTTCGGGCGTACAGCAACTTCGACACGCACGGCTACACGGTCGATCCCTACCTGATGCTCGAACACCCGGAGCACAAGGGCTTCTACACCTATGTCCCCTATCGCTGCTTGCTGCCCAAAGGGCTAGAGGGGCTGCTGGTGGCCGGCATCGGGATGAGCGTCCACCGCGATGCCCTGCCGCTCGCGCGCATGCAGCCCGACATCCAGAACCAGGGCTACGCGGCGGGCGTGGCGGGGGCGATGGCCGTCAAGGCCGGGATCCCGCCGCGGCGAATCGACGTCAAGGCACTGCAAAAACACCTGGTCGAGATCGGCAACCTGCCCGAGAGCGTGCTTGCGGACGAAGATTCCTATCCCATGCCCGCGGAGAAGCTCGCCGCCGCGGTGAAGAGCTTTGCCGCCGAGGAGGGTAAGGGAGCGGCCGTGATCCTGGCCCATCCGCAAGAGGCCCTGCCGCTAATCAAAGAAGCGTACCAGGCAGCCCGCGATGAGGCAAAGCTGGCTTACGCCCGGCTCCTGGGCATGATGGGCGACGCCGCCGGCTTGGAAACGCTTCTGGCCGAGTTGGAACGGACGCCGGCCTGGGACGCCGGATGGAACTACCGCGCCATGGGCCAGTTCGGTCATGCCATGAGTCCGATGGACAGTCTGGTCGTGGCCATCGGACGCACGCGCAAGCCACAGGCCGTGCCCGCCCTGCTGACGAAACTCAAGCTGATCACGGCCGAGAGCGATTTTTCGCACCACCGCGCGATGGCTCTGGCCCTGGAGCTGATCGGCGAGCAGAGTGCCGCCAAGCCGCTGGCGGAACACCTGGCCAAGCCTGAAATGATGGGCTATGTGCACGCCTCGCTGGCCCGCGCCCGCGAGCTCGACGACCCCAAGAGCGGCACCCAGGCGGTGGAAACCCGGCGGACCTCGCTCCGGGAGCTGATGGTCGCCCGGGCCCTCTACCGCTGCGGCGACCACGAAGGGCTGGGCGAGAAGATTCTTAGACAATACGTCCAAGACCTCCGCGGCCACCTCGCCCGCCACGCCCAGGCAGTGCTCAAGGAGGGGAGTCGGCGGTAGGCACGACGTATGTTGTTTTCACAGGTCGGGGCGACCATGCGCAAACGCGTCTATATCGAGACCACCATTCCCAGCTTCTACCATACCCTGCGCACCGACCCTGAGTCCATCGCGCGCATGAACTGGACCCGCGAGTGGTGGAAGCGAAAAGCCGGCGCGTTCGAGCTTCTGTCGAGCGATGCAGTGCTTGCGGAACTCGCCCGCGGCACCAGCGAGAAGACAGATGAGCGAATCGCGCTTCTCAAAGGCATTGAACTTCTTGACATTACGGAAGAGGTCGAAGAGGTTGCCGCGATCTATATCGACAAGCTGGTGATGCCGAACGACCCGACCGGTGATGCGCTGCACTTGGCGCTGGCGTCATTTTATAGGGTGGACGTGCTGCTGACGTGGAATTGCCAACACCTAGCGAACCCGAATAAGATGGAACATATCCGGGTCGTCAACTACGAGTTGGGGCTGCCGATGCCTTTGTTGACGACGCCGCTGAACTACCTCAGTGGAGGGGAATCCGATGCATGACGAAGAGATCACGGCCGTCCGAAAAGTGCGGCACGAAATCTCGGAACAGTGTGGTCACGACGTTCATAAGGTCGCGGCGTACTACCGCGCGGTGGGGGAGCAGCTAAGGCGATCCGGCCGTCAAACTGAGGTGAACGATGAAGGCGCAAGTTCTCAGAGGCACCAAGCAAGAGATCGCTGAGACGATCGCGCGAATCCCGGGTGAAGTTCGCGAAGCTGTGGTCTTTGTCGGAGAGCTGTCTGACCCAAGCGGGGATTTGCCCGGGGAGGATGTTTTCGGGGAAATGGAGCCCTTCACGGTGAAAACGGGCGGCGCCGACTACTCGCGTGAAGCTCTCTACGCGCCTGACCCAGACTGTTGACTGGCCGCCAGGAACGCTTGCCACAAATCGTCGCGGACGTAGACCGACACGAGCACGCCGGGGCGCAGGCCGAAGATCATTTGCTTGTTGTACGACGCGCGGAGATGGGCGTCGATGGTCTCTTGAGCGTCGGGCGTGAGCACGATCACGGAGGGCGGCGGGTCGTTGGCGGTATCCGTGGCCCAGGCGGCCGCGTCCTGCCAGTAGCCGACGCGGTCGCGATGGAACCGCCGCAAGTACCACGGGAGCGGCCAGTAGTTTTCCGGCGTGACGACGTGGATCAGCACGTCGTGCCCGTCTGGGGCGGCCTGGGCGAGCCGCTCGATTTGCGCCGCCAGGTTCAGCGCGTCGCGCGACGTGTGGGCATAAACGTAAGGGTTGCGCTGATCGGCATCGAGCCGGAAATTGAGCCAGTACGTCTCCCAGCCCAGGTGCGCGGCCGCGGCAAGCAGGAGCCCGGCGGCCAACAGCTTGAGCGGCACAAACCGCGCCCAGCGGACAGTGGCGTACACCCCGACGCCGGCCAAGAGGATCATGCCGTGCAGAAAGCTCAGCAGGCACCACGGCGTCTTGTATGGGATGGCGGAGTAGAGGGCGAGGAGGACCAGGGTGTAGAACGTGAGGAAGCGGCAGAACGTTGGAGACGGTTCCATACGGCAGACCCACGAGGCGGGAACGGTGTCGCCCGCTCCGTTCTGTGACCGCCGAGAATGTCGCGTGCTATCGCAGTATTCGGTACCGAGTGCTGAGTGCTGAGCACTGACTACCGAGTACACGCCGCCTACGGCGGCCAGCCCGACGATCATGCCTTCGGTCCAGAGGAATCCCCGGGCGGGTCGGAAGGCCGTGAGCAGCCGAAGGTATTCGTACCAGGGCGCGGCGTGGATGCCACTCTCGCTGCCGCGATGCAAGTAGGTCTTGTAGGCGAGCACCGAATCCAACGGCCCTCGCCAGTCGGCGCCGAACGAAGAATACAGGGCGACGGCCACGACGCAAGCAGCCGCCAGCGCGGCCAACAGCGCCGCCGGCCGCAAATACGGTCGAAAGCTCCACGGCGCTCGATCGCGCCATCGAGTCCACAGGCCGGCGAGCACCAAGCCGGCCGCCATGGCCGCGCCGGCGAGGATCCAGGTTTCCTTGGTGGCGTGCATCAGCCCGATCGACGCCCCCACGCCGATCGCCCACCCGAGCGACCGCGTGCGGAAGTAGCGCCAGGCACAGCCGATTGTCGCGAAGGTGAAGAACACCAGGAGCGTTTCCTGGATGTAGTAGCGCGAATAGTAGACCATCGCCGGCGAGATCGCCGTGAGCAGGGCGGCCGCGAGGAGCGGCCCGCCGGAAAGCCCGTCGGCAACGAGCAACAAGAGGACGATCAGCCCGGCGCCGAACACCACGGGGACGATCCGGTAGTCCCATTCCCGCGTGTCGGCAAACTCGGCGGCGCCGCTCATCCAAAGCGACGGCAGGGTAAGCCAATAGAGCGTGGGACCGTGATGCTCGTCGGGATCGTATTGGTAAACGCCCGTCTCCAGCAGCACGCCCGCCTTGACCGCCTGGTTCGCCTCATCGCCGTGCATGGGCCGGTGGTCCAGACGCGGCACGCGGATCGCCAGCGCCCCCGCAGTCAAGACCAGGATCGAGAGCGCCAGAAGCAGCAGCGACCGTCGCATGGAGGTCAGCTCGAATGATGGAGGACGACTCCCCTCACCCCCTGCCCCTCTCCCGAAGCGGGAGAGGGGAGTTCTCCAGGACATCCCTCATCCCTCATCCCTCATCCCTCATCCCTCATCCTTCATCCTTCATCCTTCATCCTTCATCCTTCATCCTTCATCCTTCATC
>CAYTJV010000057.1:0-18755 GCA_964438165.1 uncultured Planctomycetaceae bacterium
TGGAATACACCAATGTGGAAATCACCTTGCACGAATCGGGGGGGTGCCTTAAGCCGTCCGAGGTGACAGGCGATTTCGAGCACGCCTTGCGCGTATGTCGGCAGACCCATCGGCTGACCACGATCGCCTACAGCGTCGACATGGAGGCCCCCCACGAAGAGGATTACTATCGCCAGTTTGCCGCCTGTTGCAAGCTCGCCAAGGCAACCAAGGTGGTGACCCTGGTCGTTCGCGCCGGCGAGCTGGGTACGCCGTTCAACGCCGAGATCGAACGATTGCGGAGGCTCGTGGCGATTGCCGGCGAAGACAGCGTGCTGGTCGGCCTTCTGACCGAAACCGGGCGCATGACCCAGGACCCCGACACGGCCGTGGTTCTCTGCGACAACGTCAAGGGCCTGCAAATCACGCTCGACCCGAGCCATTACATCTGGGGCCCCCACAAGGGCGCCAACTACGAGCAGGTGATGCGCTACACTTGCCATGTGAGGCTCCGCGACACCAGCAAAGAGAAGTTCCAGGTCCGCGTGGGGCAAGGACAGGTCGAATACGGACGCCTGGTGACCCAGCTCAACAAGTTCCACTACAACCGCGCCCTGTGCGTCGACATGCCCCCCCTCCCCGACGCTGATCAAAACGCCGAAATGCGCAAGATGCGGCTGCTGCTGGAGAGCCTCCTCTGAGGCCCTGCCCGCGAACCCGGCCCGGCGGCCGACCGGCGCCTCCCGGAGGGCTTGGGGAACCAGTTCACCAACTCCAAGCCGGCCAAGGAATGGCTTCGGACTCACCGACCGAGCACGACATCAATCCCCGACAGCACCAAAGCCAGCTTGTTCCGCGGGAGCTTTCCTGCTACCACTCGGTGCGCTCCAGAATGCGGCGCGAGGCGGCCTCAGCGAATTTGGTCGGGTCAGGCCCCAGTTCGCCCCAGACTCGATCCATCGCCTCCGTCACCTGCTCGGCGGCGTGGCGCGCGACATACTCCGCCACCGCGCGGCTGTAGATCTCGCTACGGGATTTCTTCAGACGGCGAGCCATCCGCTCCGCTTCCTCTAATACGTCATCGGGTATGGATATGGCAGTTTTCATACCAGAAGTATAATCTCGGATGCAGGCCCGGAAAAGGGAACCTTCCACCTTGTTCGCCGGATCGTCGATCTCAAAAGGCATCCGAAACCGGCGGAGCTGGCCATCGCCACGCCGCAGAAGGCCACGCTCAAGCGGATCGACCTGGGGCCGCTGGGACAGCGGATGATTGTCGAAACCTCCGCCCCCATGACCCCTAAGATCACCGCCGAGATCACCGTCTGGAACGACCTCAAGCGAGTGGACATCGCCAACCGCCTGACCAAGACGCTGACCTACGACAAGGAGGCCGTCTACTTCGCGTTCCCCTTCGCCGCCAACAAGCCGGTCCTGCGCTACGAAGAGCCGGCGGCCATCGTGCGGCCCGACAAAGATTTCCTGCCGGGGGCTTGCCTCGATTGGCTGACGGTGCAGCATTTCGCCGAGCCGACAACGTGGCCTCGGCCCGGTTCGGCTGGGAGGCGGCAAGTCCCCTGCATTCCGCCCGCGTCGGAGCCAATCCGGATGGCCTGTTGCCGGACGGATCGGCCAGCCTGCTCCAGATCGCCCAGCCCAACGTGCTGTTGGTCGGCATGAAGCGCGCGGAGGCCGGCGACGGGCTGGTCGTGCGACTCTGGGAGGTGCAAGGCCAACCCACGGCCGCCGAACTGCGGTTGCCGAACCTTGCGGTCAAGAAGGCAACGCTCTCGAACCTGGTCGAGCAGCCCCAACAGCCGCTCGAAATGCACGAATCGACCGTAACAGTGCCGATCCGTGCCTCGGGGTTGGCCACCGTGGTGCTCGAATGACGTGCGCCGTGGGCGGAGGCAATAGGTCGTCTCCCGCGGTTGCCCCTTGCTGGTGACGCGTTGTTGGCGATAGAATTGAGGAGGTAAAGGCTTAGGTCGTGATCATGCGACCACACACACGAGGAGGACGCACGATGGAAGTGTCCGTGCTGGTAGAACGACTCGACGCGAACGGCTATCGGGCCACGAGCCTCGGTCTGGATGCCGCGTCCGAAGCCTCGACACGCGAAGCTGCGCTAGACGGCTTGAGCCGGCTTCTTCGTGAGAAGCTTGCCGCTGCCGAATTAGTTCGCTTGGAAATCCCTTTGGCTCAGGAGAACCATCCTTGGAAGCCCTTGATTGGCAGGTGGCGTGACCATCCGGATCTGGACGAGGTGGAGCAACACATGCGCGACTACCGACGCCAGATGGACGAGCAGAGAGATCCCCTGTGAGTCTGTTCGTACTCGATGAGCCCAGCTTGGGGTCAGAGCTTGAACAGTGAATAGGAAAGACTCCGGGATCATCAGGAGTGTCGCACTATTCACTGTTCAAGCTTTGACCCGGAATCTCCCTCTTGTGGTCAAAAGGTCCACGCCCCGAGCGCGCAGGCCCTGTACCACGGCGTGCTCCTCAGCGTCCTCGTCCACGTAAAGGCGGACCTGGCTCATGACGGTTTGTCATGCGGTGAGTTCGTGCCCCCGAGCTCATCGTACTCCGCGTCCATCGCTGCCAATTCCGATTCGATCTCCTCACGGTTGGTATGGTAATACGCCAGCGCCGTGTAGACTTGCCCTAGCGAGAGATGAGGATACGTCCGGGCGACGTCTTCGGCCGTCTGCCCTTGCCTGTACAACGTGGCGATTCGGTGGACCGTGATCCGCGTCCCGCCAATGCGAATCCGCCCGCCGCAAGTACCGGGTGTTCTGACAAGCACGCTGTCAAGTACGACCGTCACGACTCCATCTCCTCCAAGGAAACAACCGGTTTCATGGGTACTTCTTCGGCAGCTCAGCGAGCACCTCCTCGGGCGGCACGCCGGCTGCCTCACCGCTTTCCATCTCCTGCCACCGCCGCTCTAACTCGGCGTCCCAAGCCGCCTGCACGCCAGGGTCGGCCGCTTCGTCGAGGGAACGGATAAGGACGTACGCCAGTTCGGCGCGATCCTCGCTTGCCAGATGTAAGAGCTGCGATTTCAGTTTTTCCGCGGCTTTCGTCATAGAATCCTGTCCTTGTGCTCATGTCTCCTATCGGAAACCTTGCGAAGCCGTGTCGCCCTCACCCTCGAATTCTACCCGCCGAAGCTATCGAGGCAGCGGCAAACCGATTTCCGCCCATTCCCAGTCAAGTTTGGACGTTGACGGTTATCGTCCTCCCCACCGGCCCCGTGCCGGTGGGAACCGGTTTGGCAACTACGGCGGCCACGGTAGTCGCCAAACCGGTTCCCACCGACACGGGGTCGGTGGGGACTTTGTGGGATCGGTTGCGTCTCGCGTAGTCGCCAAACCCGCTTCCACCGACACGGGGTCGGTGGGGACTTCGCGGCATCCGTCGCCTCTCAATGTTAACGAGACGCGCGCGGAAAACCGCTTGGTGCTAGCTCCAGCGCGATGCTCTTCATTTCCGGCTTCGCCTGGCAGCGGATCGTGTAGGTTTCACGGGGCTTGGCGGCGACGTGGACGTCCTTCTTTTCGACGCCGTTTTCGTTCCACAGGTAGGTGATCTTCACCGGGCGGAAGCCGCCGTGGGTTTGGCGGTAGTCGGCGTCGATGCGGAGCGAGAAGAGGCAGGTGGTGTTGCGCTCTTCGCCGCGCCAACGGATTAAGGCCTTTTTCGTGTTGGAAGGAATATCGGAGACCGTGGTGTACTTGCACTTGCCCTGGGTCGGGCCAACGTACGTGTCGACACTGCGGAAGGTCTTGCCGTCGTCGAAGGAAACCGCGACATTCCAGCGGTCGGCCTTGTCGCGGGCACGGAAATGCCCGCCGAAGTGGAGCCGCGTCATGTCGCCGGGAGTGCTGATGGGGAAGGTCACCTCGGCAGGCTTGCCTTGGACCCGGAGGTGCTCGGGAGCGACGTTCTTCAGCGTGGGATGGAAATCGGTCAGCGACACGTTCTTGCTCTTGGTGTTGCCGTAGGACGTGCCTTCGATGGTAATCGTCCCTTCCGGCGGCCCGGCCGCGAAGGTGATCGTGTTGTCGCCTTGGGCCAGGGTGGGCAGGGCCCGTTGCGAGCACTGGAGCGTGTGCGAGATTCGCAGGCGGTTGAGTCCGGTCCCAGCCCCGCTGAGCACGAAACGCAGCCGGTAGTCGTAGTGCCGCAAGGCGAGTTTTTGGAGGTCGATCGTCTGCGGGCCCGATTGGTCGAGCGTGGCCACGTCCCGCCAATCCAGGCCGTTATTGTCGGAGAAGAGGGTTTTGATGCTGCCGCCGGGGGCGACGGTTGCGTCGAGAGCGAGCTGGCCGTCAAGGTAGACGTAGCTGGTGGGCATGCGGAGTTCGAGCACGCCGGGTTGGGAGGGGTCGTTGACGTGCAGCGCAGGGCCAGCGTTGTCTTCCGATCTGCTGGCCACGTTCTCACAAGCCAGCGCCGAGGCGCGGAACGTGCCGTCGGCCAGGGGCACGTCATACTCCAGGGTGCCGCTGCCGATTCGCCCGGTGGTCAGGTCGCCGTATTGCGTGAGATAGGCCATGGGACCTTGGCCGATCTTCTCGTTGAGGCAGCCGGGGGCGTCGCCATCCTTCAAGACGCCGTTGACGTGCAGGCCCTTGTGGAACCAGTTGCGGGTCAATCGCTCGCCGGGCCGGAGCTGGAGGTTCACCTCGTAGCCTTGCGAATACCCGTACTCGTAAACAAACGGCGTGCCGCCGCTGCCGTCGTACTCTTGCATGGTGGCGTACCAGCCGTGGGTCTTGGCCGGCCACCAGCCCGACCAATCGAAAAACGGGCTCTTGGCCAGCAGTTCCGGCCCCTGCTTCCAGCCCATCCAGCCGCCCGACTGGTGAAACGCCCGCAGCTTGGCGTCGTTCTTTCGGTATTCGGGGTGCTTTTCCAGCCAGCCCTTCACGGCGGCGACGATCTCCGCCACGCTGGCGATCTGGCCGTCGGGCTTGGGGAAGTAGTTCACCAGCGACGTATCGAGCATGTGCCAGGCGTTGTCGAAGAAGACATCCGGCACGCTATGGGCGTTGATCGCCCAGCCGCGGGCCTCCAGGCCCACGTAACGGGCCAGGGCCTCGACGTTCGACGACGCGCAGCAGCACATGCCGTATCCGTAGACGTTGAAGGTCTTGATCGGGTCGTGGACGCAGCCCTCGTGGAGAAACTCGATCGGCGGGGCGTCCTGGTAGCGGAACATGGCCACCGAGCGGAAGATCGCCAGGGCCTTCTCGTGGTCCGTCGCCCCGTCCTTGATGAACGACCGCTTCCACGCCTCCAGGCTGGAGACGTCGCGCACCTTGTCCGAGAGCACTTTCACGTGGCTCACCACCCCGATGGTGCCCGAGTCCGTCTCTGCCGCCAGCACGTCAGCTTTTCCCGCAACCGCCATTGCGACCAAGAACCCGCCCGCCACTGCCAACCGAATCTGCACGCTCATGGCTTGAATCCTCCTTCGATCATCCCGGCACTCTAACACGATTGCCACACCGAACCAAGATCCAGCCAGCGGGACAGACCACGGATAACACGGGTGACACAGATGAGGGGAACAGACGTGGCAGTCGCCCTCTGATTCATCCGTGCCATCCATGTCATCCGTGGTTTACTCCCCTGCGTCCAAGGACGATGCTGGACTTTCGAACAATCCGCGCTTCGACCCCTTGACATTCTAGGGGAACGCCGTCATACTTCCCCCTAGAACGTCTTGGGGAATCGCCATGGCCGGACACGATGAGAAACACCAGCTCGTCCAGGGAACCCTGGATATGCTGATCTTAAAGACGCTGGGGACCGGGCCGATGCACGGCTATGCCATTGCCCGGCGAATCCAGCAGGCGAGTAGCGAGCTGTTGAAGGTTGAGGAAGGCTCGCTGTACCCGGCGCTGCACCGGATGGAGCGGCGCGGGTGGATCGAGGCCCAGTGGGGGTTGTCGGAGACGAACCGCCGGGCCAAATACTACGGGTTGACCGCGGCGGGGCGGGCCCGGTTGAAGGCCGAAGTGACGGCGTGGAACCGCTTTGTGGATGCGGTCGCGGGGGTCCTCGGCGTGCGCCCGGCGGAGGCTTGAGCGATGTCCTGGATGCGCACCTTGGCCGACTACTTACCGACCTCCGATCCACGCCCGATCGCGGAGATCGACGAGGATATCAGCGAAGAACTCCAGTTCCACATCGAGATGCGGACGGAGGACAACCTCGCTACCGGGATGACGCCCGAGGGGGCCCGGCACGACGCCCTCCGCCGGTTCGGAGATTTTGAGCGGATCCGCGGGGCGTGCCGCCGGATCCGCGTGGGAGAACGGATCATGCTGCAGCGAATTCAAACCCTCTTGACGGTCGTCCTCTTGGGGGCGTTGATCTTCCTGGGCGTGGCGCACTACAACGGCCAGCGCGCCCAAGAAGCGGCCGTGGCGAAGATGACCGAGGCGCTGGAGAGAATTGCCGCCGTATCCCGTGAGCGAAGCTCGCTTGCGGAGGCGGAACTCACGGCGAAGCTCGCCACCGCCCCGCCGACCGTCATCGAGACGTTGCCCAAGACGGGCGCCGCCGACGTGGATCCCGATTTGAAGGAGATCCGCGTCACGTTCAGCAAACCGATGTTGGATCGCAGTTGGTCCTGGTCACAGGCCTCAGGCGAGACGTTTCCGGAAACAACCGGGGAGCCCCGCTACCTGGACGACGGGAAGACCTGCGTGCTGCCGGTCAAGCTTGCACGAGGCAGAGCGTACGAGATCTGGCTGAACTCCGAGAAATTCCACAATTTCAAGGACCGGGAAGGGCGGCCGGCTGTGCCCCATCACCTTCACTTTCAGACGCGGAAGTAGCCGCGGCATTTCCGATGGTTGTCCATTCAGTTCGTGGAACGGGAGGGTATTATGAAGCGTGCGCTTGCAGTCGTTGTCATGGTAGTTGTTGCAGGGAATCTGGCCATGGCCCAAGAGAAGGCCGGCGTGAACGTGAAAACCATGCCGCCGGTCGTCGTTAAGACGGTGCCGGAGGCGGGCGATACGAAGGTCGATCCCGCGACCACGGAGATCCGCGTCACCTTCAGCAAGCCGATGACGGACAAGTCGTGGTCGTGGTCGCAGATCTCCAACGAGACCTTTCCCCAAGGCACGGGAAAGCCGCATTATCTTAAGGACGGCAAGACGTGCCTGCTGCCGGTGAAGTTGGAGCCGGGGAAGACCTACGTCCTCTGGCTGAACTCGCAGAAGTTTCGCAACTTCAAGGATAAGGACGGTCAGCCGGCCGTGCCGTATCTGTTGGTATTCGAGACGAAGAGTTCCGGCAGCGGGCCCATCGAATAGCCGCCCGGCGGCAGGGTGGATCATGTAGGACGGCCTTTCCAGGCCGTTCGCGACGGCCTGGAAAGGCCGTCCTACCGGCCGGATATGCGGAATTTGCGCCCCACCGCCGCTCTGCCGAACCTGCCGGGGATTCATGGGGCGCCGATCGCAGCGGCGATCGATCTTGGGCTAACGCTCGGACGCAGAAGCCGCGATATGACACCAGAGTCCCATGCTCTCACCCGCGGAGGAACGGCTGTGCGGAGTCATTTTTTGGCGGCCAGTTTTGGTATCTTCGGAACAAGCGTGCTCCTTTGCGCCGGCTGCGCGACCGGTCCGCCGCCGGACCCATGCGCGGTTGTGATCCCTCAGGGCTGCTATACCGACGAGCAGATCGAGCAAATGCCGATTCTGGACCGGCCTGACCGTCCCGGCCACTTCGTCGGAAACACCATTCGCCAGGTTTACCGCTGGCAGATGGGCGAGCCCGATCCGGTCGAGTGCCCGTAGCCGCCCGAACGCGGCCGCATCGGCCTTCGTCATTTCTCATTGTCCGCGACGCTCCGCGCCGATATCATTGGGTCGGACTGTTTGTGACCCAGATTGACTCCTTTGCCACCCACCTTCGAGGTTCTATGGCCGGTCGAACTCCGTACCAAGAGCGCATCATCCGCAGGTACTATGAGAACCAGGGCGACATCATGCTCCAGCGCCTGAGCGAGCTGGTGGGCGACCTGTATCTGGCGGAAGGCAAGTCCCGCTCCCGGCTGTGGCAGCGGGCCGAAGGGGCGATGCAGCAGATGAAGGTCCCGGCGGACCGCATCGAGCACATCGTTAAGAGCGACAACCCTTCCCTGCTGGCCAGCCTGGTCAAAGAGCTTCAGACCGGATAGAGGCCGTGGGCCTCGATGTACTTCTCAACCGCCCGGGGCGCCATGTAGCGGATGCTCAGGCCGGCCGCCACGCGCCGGCGGATCTCCGTGCTGCTCAAGCCCATGGCGGGCATTTCCACTTGGCGTCTGCGGAATAGCTCGATTCTCTCGGGCCGGACGAGACTCGCCAGGCAGGTGAAATCGGGCTCGGCCACCCCTGCTCGCCGCACCGCCACGATCGTGGCCAACTCGCACACGCGGTCGGCCTCGCGCCAAGTGGGAAGATCGTGGAGCATGTCGGCCCCAAGCAGAAAGAACAGTTCCGCCCCGGGCTCCTCGTCGCGGAAATGGCGGAGCGTGTCGACCGTGTAGTTCACCCCGCCGCGATCGACCTCGAAAGCGCTAATCGCCAGTTGTTCATGGCCGGCAATCGCCAATTGCAGCATTTCGATCCGGGCCGGCCCCGAGGTCACGTCAAGGCCGCGCTTGTGGGGTGGCACGGCCGACGGCACGAACACCACGCGGTCCAGCCGGCATTGCTCGCGGCAGCATTCGGCCAGCAGAAGGTGCGCATAATGCACCGGATCAAAAGTCCCGCCAAAGAGTCCCAAACGCATCCCGAATGCCTCACGTGTGGGGACGTTGCCAGGGAGATACCTCGGTTATGCTACCGAACGAGGGGAGAGGGGAGAAGGGAGAGGGGAGAAGGCAATGGGCGGACGGGGGCAACGGATGCCGCCGAAATGATAGAATGACAATGCTGGTGTTGAACAGGAGGAAACAGAGGTAACAGAGAACGACAGCGAATCCTCCGTTTTCCTCCTGTTCCAGTTCCTTTTGTTCACGACGTTCCCTGAAAGGTCTCAATCCAAAAGTCTCCCCTCTCCCTTCTCCCCTCTCCCCCCATGCCCGACCCCCAGCGCCGACTTTTCGACACCGCTCCGTGGGAAGAGGACGATCAGGCACAGCATCTGGTCGCCACGGTAATCTTTGCCGACGGTCCGGGCGGGGAGTTTGACTATCTTGTCCCGGACGGGCTGGCCGGCAAGGTCGAACCCGGCCGGCGGGTTCGCGTGCCGCTGGGACGCAGTAACCGCCCCGTGGTGGGGTACTGTGCGCGAATCGAGCGCAAATCATTGGGCGCCAAGCACTTGAAATCCATTGCCGGAGTCCTGGACTCCCGCACGCTGCTCAGCCCGGCAATGCTCCGCATGGCCCAATGGATCGCGAGCCATTACCTCTGTGGGTGGGGTCAAGTATTGGAGGCGGTCATTCCGAGCGGCGTCCGCTCGCAGGCAGGCACGCGGCAGGCGAACTTCCTGAGCATCAATCCCGAGGTTGCCCCAGCGCTTCCAGACCTCAAGCTGCCGCCAGCCCAGGCGGCGGTAATCCAAGCCCTGGTGGCCGCTGGGAAACCCTTGTCGATCAAGGAGTTAGAGCTCGCTGCTGGATGCTCGCAGGCACCGATCGCAGCTCTCAAGCGAAAAGGATTGATCCGCGCGACTGCCGAGCGGGTGATGGCCGAGCAAACCCCGGCGCCGGCAGTCGCCCGACAGAGCGAGCACGTCCTCAATCCGGATCAGCAGACCGCCCTGGATACGATCCTCGGGGCACTGCAGAGCCGGCAGCAGGAAACGATCCTCGTCCACGGCGTGACTGGCAGCGGGAAGACGGAGGTTTACATCCGGGCGATTCAAGAGGTAGCCTCCTTCGGCCGCCAGGCGATCGTGCTCGTGCCGGAGATCAGCCTTACGCCGCAGACGCTGGAGCGATTCCGGGCCCGATTTGATCGCGTGGCCCTGCTCCACAGCCATTTGAGCGACGCGCAGCGGCATCACGAGTGGCAGCGAATCGCCGACGGGCAGGTCCAGGTGATCGTGGGGGCCCGTAGCGCGGTCTTCGCGCCGACGCAGCACCTGGGCCTGATCGTGCTCGACGAAGAACACGAAACCACGTTCAAGCAGGACACCGCCCCGCGCTACCACGCCCGCGACGTCGCCCGGGCCCGAGCCGAAGACGAAAAGGTGCCGCTGGTGCTCGGCTCGGCCACCCCGTCGCTGGAATCGTGGCATAAGGCCCAGAGCGGCCAGTACCGGCTGGTGAGTATGCCCAAGCGGGTGTTCGACCGC
This sequence comes from uncultured Planctomycetaceae bacterium, assembly GCA_964438165.1. Taxonomy (GTDB): domain Bacteria; phylum Planctomycetota; class Planctomycetia; order Pirellulales; family Thermoguttaceae; genus CALFBP01. The sequence goes on from CAYTJV010000057.1 coordinate 10,299, forward strand.
CCGCTGCCCAACGTGGGCACGATCGACCTCCGGCTGGACGAGCACGCGCGGGCCTCCCGGGGGTCGATCAGCCGGCTGCTGCACCGAGCCATGGGCGAGGCCATCGAGCAAGGCGGCCAAGTGATCCTGCTCTTGAACCGGCGGGGTTATTCCACGCACATCCAGTGCCCGGCCTGCGGCCACGTGGTCCGCTGCCCGAACTGCGAGATCGCCCTGACCCACCACCGGGCCGAAGAAAAGGCCCTCTGCCATTACTGCGATTATCAGACAGCGACGCCCGCTGCCTGTCCGGAATGCCGGTTCGCGGGGATCCGCTACAGCGGGCATGGCACCCAGCGATTGGAGGCCGAAGTGCGTGCCCGGTTCCCCGGCGTGGCGGCCCTGCGCATGGATACCGACAGCATGCAGCGGCGCGGGAGCCACGAGCAGGCGTTGGCCGCGTTCCGCTCCGGCGAGGTGCGGATCCTGCTGGGCACGCAGATGATCGCCAAGGGGCTCGACTTTCCCAACGTCACCCTGGTCGGCGTGGTCAATGCCGATACGGTGCTCCATTTCCCGGACTTTCGCGCCGCGGAGCGGACGTTCCAACTCGTCACCCAGGTGGCCGGGCGCACCGGCCGGGGCGAAAAAGGGGGCCGGGTGCTGGTGCAGACCTTCAACCCCGATCACCCCGCCATCGTCGCCTCCGTGCGTCACGATTACGCGGCCTTCGCCGCCAGCGAGCTGCCCAGCCGGCAGATGTTCTCCTATCCGCCCTTCGCCAGCATGGTGCGGTTGGTGATTCGAGGCCCCCAAGAGCCGACGGTCAAGCAATTCGCGGACTATCTAGGTCAGCGGCTCGCGGCGGCGCTTGGGTCGCAGCAGTCGAGTGCCCGAGTCCTCGGGCCGGCCCCTGCCCCGTTCCCAAAATTGCGCGGCCTCTACCGCTTCCAGATCCAACTGCAAGGCCCCGACGGCCAGCAGCTCCGCGAGGCCGCACGCGAGGCAACCACCAACCTCCAGCCGCCGGAGCACGTGCAGTGGATCGTAGACGTGGATCCGCTGGATATGCTGTGATGAGGGATGAAGGATTCCTCGTTTCCTCGTTCCCACGCTCTGCGTGGGAACGCGATCCCGCCGCTCTGCGGCGCGTGCCGCACAATGGCTCGCAATCACGCGCCGCGGAGCGGCCGAGCGTACGTTCCCACGCGGAGCGTGGGAACGAGGAAACCCGTATCCCTCATCCTTCATCCTTCTCCTCCGAACTGCCCTTTGCGTGGACCCCGCAGTTCCCGTAAAATGAGGGAGTTCGGCGTAAAGGGCCCGCGGCGAGGGGCGTTATGGCACACCGGCGACTGAATCGAGTCTTGGGCGAGACCAGCCTGGAGCTGAAGTGCCTGATGCTCTTTGGGGGCCTTTCGCTCCTGGTGTCCACGGCCAGTTTCCTGTCGTACTGGTTCGTGACCGAGCGGGTAGTCAGAAAGCAGAACCCGAACACGGCGCGGCTGTTGGTGGACCGGATCATCGAGAGCAGCCATTTTGCGGCGATGGCGAGGGACGAGAACGACAGGGACCAAGGCTTTCTCCAGGTCGTCCAATCGTTGGACGAGAAGCTCAAGGGGCAGCAATACAACGTCCGATTCATCTCGCCCGACCCGAGCCTCGTTAAAGAACAGCCGAAGAACGAGGACGAACGGCAACTGCTCGAGCGTTTCCTGAAGAGGAAACCGGAGGAAATCGGCAAGTCCGATCGCCCGGAGTCTGAAGAAGGCCCAGTCACGGAGAAGAACGAATACCTGTACTTTCAGGCGATCCGCGCGGAACGGAAGTGTTTCAACGTGTGCCATCAACCCGGCATCAGAACGGCGGTTGGCACGGAACTGGAGCCGTCCCCTTACGGCAGAGCGGCGCCCGGCGAGCGGATGTGGAACGACGGCGACCTGATGGCGGTCGTGCGGGTCACGATTCCCTACGGCCCGATGCAGGACGAAGTGAGCTTCTATTGGAACCTGCTCTTGGGCGTGGCGGTGATTACCGCGTTTCTGGCCATGATCGCCTTCTACGTGACGATCCGCTACCTCATCGCCCGGCCGCTCAAGCACCTGCACGACGTGAGCGACGCGATCAGCCACGGCAACCTGGCGCTGCGGGCGGAGATCCACACGGGCGACGAGTTCGAGTCGCTGGCCGTGGCCTTCAACCGCATGTTGCGGCACCTGATGACCGTCCAGGACGAGCTCCGCCAGGTGAACGCCGACCTGGACGGCAAGGTCGACGAGCTGGCCCGGGTGAACATGCAGCTCTACGAAATGAACCGCATCAAGAGCGATTTCCTGGCCACCATGAGCCACGAGCTCCGCACCCCGCTCAACAGCATCCTGGGCTTCAGCGACGAGTTGAGCTCGATCAAGTCGCTCGACGAGAAGCAGAAGCGCTACGTGGGGCACATCCAGAAGTCGGGGCGCACTCTCCTGGACATGATCAACAACATCCTCGATTTGGCCAAGATCGAGAGCGGCAAGATGGAGATCCGGCTCACGGAGTTCCGCATCGAGCAGGCGGTCGCCGCCCAGTGCGACATGGCCCGGCCGCTCACCGAGAAGCGCAATATCGACCTGAACACCGAAATCCAGCCCGACTTGCCGCCCCTGTTCCAGGACCAGGCCCGGGTGCAGCAAGTGCTCAACAACCTACTGTCCAACGCGATCAAGTTCACGCCGGAGGGAGGGAGAATCTTGGTGACGGCCGAGCGGAGCGACCGCAACGAGCTGGTGATGCGGGTCGTCGACACCGGCGTGGGGATCACCGAGGACGACCAGCAGTTGATCTTCGAGAAGTTCCGCCAGGGGCGCACCGCCATGCCCGGCGGCGACGCCATGACCCGCGAATACTCCGGCACCGGCCTGGGCCTGTCGATCGTCCGCGAGCTCTGCAAGCTGCTGGGCGGCGACATCTCGGTCCAGAGCGAGCTGGGCACCGGCAGCGCCTTCACGGTGCGGCTCCCCTGGCACCTGGAGAACCAGCCCCGCCTGGAGTCTCCGCTGGCGACGAGCTTCCAGGAATTCACCAAGAGCCGGCTCGATCCCGCCCACCGCGCACCTCCGAACGGCATCCCCGAACCGCAGGCGAAATGAGTAGGTTATGCTTCAGCATAACGTCTGCCGCCGACGTTATGCTGAAGCATAACCTACGGATGTGAGTTTGAGCATGAACCGTCCCCTCCTGTCCGACAAGCCCGCCGAAGTGCAGCTCTTCACCGACGGCGCGTGCAGCGGCAATCCCGGGCCCGGCGGCTGGGCGTTCATCCTCCGCCACCCTCGCACCGGCAAAGAGTTGGAGCGATCGGGCGCCGAGCGTCCAACCACCAATAACCGGATGGAGCTCATGGCCGTGATCCAAGGCCTGGAGGCCCTCAAGCGCCCGACCGCCGTCGAAGTGGTCAGCGACAGCACCTACGTGCTCAAGGGCCTCTCCGAATGGCTCCCCAAATGGAAGGCCAACGGCTGGCGACGCCGCGAGCGCGACCGCTGGGCGGAAGTCAAGAACGAAGACCTCTGGCGCAGGCTCGACCAACTGGCGGCCAAGCACCGCGTTCAGGTCACGCACATCCGCGGCCACGCCGGCCACCCGGAAAACGAACGCTGCGATGCGCTAGCCGTGGCGGCGTATCAGGAGTACTTGAAGTAGGCAGTCTCTTACAATAGCGGCCATGACCTCCCCCCCGAAATCCGCCGCCCAACTTCTCGCCACGCCGGTCGAGTTCGTCAAAGGGGTCGGTCTCCATCGGGCCGAGCTTCTGGAGCGCCTCGGACTGCGTTACGTCCGCGACGTGCTGTTCTTCTTCCCCCGCGACTACGAGGACCTCACCGACCGCCGCGAAATCGCCAACCTCGAAGAAGGGCTGCTGCAATCGGTGCTCGGGGTCGTCGAAGACGTTGAGCTCCGCAACACGGGAACCGGCCGGTGCGTGCTCGGCGTGCTCATCCGCGGCGCCACCGGCCATCTCCGCGCTCTCTGGTTCAATCAGCCTTTCATGCGCGACCGTTTCGCAGTCGGCCAGCGGGTGATGCTCTCCGCCAAGCCCAAGCAAACCGGCATGGTCTGGGAAATGATCCACCCCAAGGTGGCCACGCTGGCCGAAGATGAAGAAGCCCCGGCCGGCGCCATCCTCCCGGTCTTTCCGCTCACCGAAGGGCTCTTGCAGTGGCAGATCCGGCGGATCGTGCGAGAAACGCTCGATGCCTACGCCGGCTTGCTGGAAGAAGTCTTCCCCGCGGCGTACCTCGAAGCCCACGGGCTCTGGCCGCTCAAGCAGGCGCTGTCGGCGATCCATTTCCCCGAGTCGCACGAGGCCCTGCGCCAGGCCCGGCGGCGGTTCGTTTACCAGGAGCTTTTCATCCTCCAGTTGGCGCTCGCCGTGAAGCGACATCAGCAGAGCACGTCGCGCCGCTCTCCGGCCCTGGAGGCCACGGCCAAGATCGACGCCCGAATCCGCCGCCTCTTTCCGTTCGAGCTGACCGCCGGGCAACAGCAGGCCATCGCCGAGATCGCCGCCGACATGGGCCAGAGCGTGCCCATGAACCGCCTTTTGCAGGGCGACGTCGGGTCGGGCAAGACGATCGTGGCCCTCTACGCCATGCTCCTGGCCGTGGCCTACGGATACCAGGCCGTGCTCATGGCTCCCACCGAGGTCCTCGCCCGGCAACACGCCCTGACGCTCGATCGCCTCCTGGCCCACAGCCAGGTCCGCCGCACGCAGCTCATCGGCGGGCTTGCCCCCGCACTCCGCGAGGCCGTGCTCACGGGCATCGCCGCGGGTAATATCGACCTGATTGTCGGCACCCATGCCGTGATCCAGGAGGAAGTCAAGTTCGCCAAGCTCGGCCTGGTGGTGATCGACGAGCAGCACAAGTTCGGCGTGCGACAGCGGGCCACGCTCAGAGGGCCTAACAAAACGGGGACTGTCCCCCTCGCAACCACCGGCAATTCTGACGATCCTCAGACCGTGGAGGGGACTGTCCCCGTTTTGTTGGGACCTCTAAGGCAAGCCGCGCTCGATCCGCATTACCTCGTGATGACCGCCACCCCTATCCCGCGCACCGTGACCATGAGCCTCTTCGGCGACCTCGATGTCTCGACGCTCCGCGACAGTCCGCCGGGCCGACAGAAGGTCAACACGTATCTCGTGCGCGAGACCGACCGCGCCAAGTGGTGGGACTTCTTCGCCAAGAAGCTCCGCGAGGGCCGCCAGGGCTATGTGGTCGCGCCGCTGGTCGAAGAGTCGGACACCATCGAGGCGGCGAGCGTGCAAGCGGCGTACGAATCCCTGGCCAACGGACCCTTAGAGGGTTTCCGGCTCGGACTCCTTCACGGCCGGATGACCAGCGACGAGAAAGACGCAGCCATGCGCGACTTCCGCAGCGGCGAGACCCAGGCGCTGGTCTGCACCTCGGTGGTGGAGGTCGGCGTCGACGTGGCCAACGCCACGCTGATGGCCATCGAAGGGGCCGAGCGGTTCGGCCTGGCCCAACTGCACCAGCTCCGCGGCCGGATCAGCCGCGGCCCGTATCCCGGCTTCTGCGGCGTGTTCGCCGACCCGCAAACCGACGAGGCCGAAAAACGCCTCAAAGCCTTCCAATCGACCACCGACGGTTTCCGCCTGGCCGAGATCGACTTCGAGCTGCGAGGCCCCGGCGAATTGCTCGGCTCGCGTCAGCACGGCCTGCCGCCCTTCCGCATTGCCGATCTCCTGCGCGACGCCGAGATCCTCGAAGGAGCCCGCCGCGACGCCCAAGCCCTGGTCGCCACCGACCCCGGCCTCTCCAGCCCCGACCACACCCGCCTCCGCCGCCAAGTGCTCACGCGGTATGGACAAGCACTCGATTTGGCCGACGTGGGTTAAGGTTGATATCGGAATTCAGTCGAACAAGCCTTTCTGTCCGGTCGATTGCTTTTTCACCGCTTGTCGCCAGAACTTCAGGCCAAGTTTGTGGCGTGAGAAGTAGATGAGCTTGTACAACGGCTGCCCACCGTCGTATATGGTTTTGTCCTCGCAGTACTCGTAACTCAGAAGGCGTTTCAACTGCGACGTGTAGATATCCGCAAAGCATCGTCGTCTGGTGAGCCCTGTTGGATTGCTCACTTCATCCAACTTCTCGCGCCATCCTGAGTCAGGCCCCAAAAAGTCATCCAGTTTCGAATTGGGGTCCTTCCGATAGACATGCTCCGCATTCCGACCGATATCCATGCTGTCGGCGAATAAGACTACGAAGTCTACTCTCGCGTTGAGAGCCAAGGTCTTGATCGTGGAGAAGTGAACGTCCAGCCCGGGCGGATCGACGAACGCCAATGTCAGGGCGTTCCTCGGGATCATGGCAACGACACGATTAACGAAGTCGTTGCAGTCCCCAACCAGCACATGGCACCGATCTCTTACCGATGTCCCATCGAGCCTTTTCCTGCAGGCGTGGGCATGCACTCGATTCTTCTCGCAGGCGATGATGGCTGAGAATGGATTTGACATGTTCGCAGCTATCAGCACGGAACCGGGGATCCGCTTTCCCGAACGTTTCAACGTGCACACGCCGGTTCCCGCAAACAGATCCACGTACGCGAGGCCGCCCGGCCAGGCGGGATTCCCACTCATCGCCGTCGTTGTGATATCGAGATAGCGATACCAGAAGTAGAGCTTATCCTCGGTCCACTTCCCCGCGTTCTTCCATGTGGGAAAGTCGTCGTCTTCAGCCACCATGTCGCATAATTCACGCCACCGATCTTTGCCGCCCATGAGATGTTCCCCCGGTTCCTGGCATCTCGTCCCATGTCCGGCCATCGAGGCTTCGGCCGAATCTCGACTTGATCACTCCGCCCCATTGCTTGAAGAAGAACGGCACGCTATGAGTTATGCATCGATCGCGAATTTGGCGGACCCAACTGGGGTCCATCGCCCGCGCCCGCGGTCCCGATTCGCCGCCGCCGATCACCCAATGGACATCTTCCAAGGGCAAATCCGGCAGGGGACCCAAGAGCGGTTCGAGGGAGAGGAAGCGAACGGCTGCTGGGATCTGGGTCAGAATGTCGATGCGTGGAATGTACTTGGCGCATTCCACGCTCGTTCCCATCCATACGTTGTCCGGCCAGGGGAGGCAAGAGGCGAGTTCCAAGGCCCGCTCGGGGCGCTTTGTGAGGACTTGGAACGTGTGCCAGGAGGCCTTCTCCATGACCTCGAAGCATCGACCGATGAACTCCGCCGGGACCTGCTTGTGGAACAAGTCGCTCATGGAGTTCACAAAGATCATCCGTGGCTGTTTCCAATGCAGCGGCAGTTCCACGATGTCGGGCTGAAGCGTCACCCGGAATCCGTTGCGGTACCGAACCTGGCCCATCGCCTGCAATCGCTTCGCCATTCGCTCCGCATAGCAATGGGCACAGCCGGGGCTGATCTTCGTGCATCCTGTGACCGGGTTCCACGTGGCTTCCGTCCATTCGATTGAAGACGCTTGAGCCATGGTTTACTCCATCCTCCCAGCAAATGAGAAAGGGAGAATAGCGACTGGTTCCGTCCATCGCAAGGTCAAGCCGCGTAAGGGATACCGACCCATTGGCGTCTCCCCGAATCGCTACGTATACTTCAGTATACACCACTTGCGTGGAGGGCGTCAATGGCTTTGCGCGGGAAGCCGCCAAGAGCGGAAACGGCTTTAACTCGACGCCGGTTGGGTGGCACGCCCAGAGTCTTCGATGGGCGTGGCTTGAAAGCGACGACTGACCAACCACGCCCTTCGCAAAGGCTCAGGGCGTGCCACTCGACCATTCGAAAGAGGCCGCCGGAACGCGACAGATGACCCACACACGGTCTTGCATGCCCCGCAGCGCGCCTGCGGCTTCGGATGGCGGTACCAGGGCTTGTGCGATATCTTTGGCTTGATGAGGCAGCACGAAGCTGCTTTGGCCTGTGAAGCCCGAATCGACCAGCAACCTCATCGGGACCACGCCGTCTGTGGGTCTCACGAACTCGACGTCCACCACGTCGACGTCGCTCAGGCTCGGAAAGTATGCCGTGGCCATCTTGTCTACTCAGCGAATGATATCGGCCACCGGCGCAGCCACCTCCAGGACCATGCCCCGCGATGGATCGGGATCGATGGACCGCAAAGCCAGCAGCGCGTCCTTCGGATCGTCGGCCACGGCAACGACGTTTCCGTCCAGCAAGGCGACAGTGAGAGGAGGTGGATTCCCCGAAATCCCCACCGACCTTGCGTCGGTGGAAGCGGGTTTGGCAACTAACGTGCCCTGCCCGCCGTAGTCGCCAAACCTGTTTCCACCGGCACGGGGCCGGTGGGGAAGAACAAAAACGGCCGCGAAACTTGACGCCGTAGTCGCCAAACCTGTTTCCACCGGCACGGGGCCGGTGGGGAAGAACGAAAACGGCCGCGAAACTTGACGCCGTAGTCGCCAAACCTGTTTCCACCGGCACGG
>CAYTJV010000057.1:18855-21335 GCA_964438165.1 uncultured Planctomycetaceae bacterium
GGCCGGTGGGGAAGAACGAAAACGGCCGCTGCGAAAATTGACGCCGAATGCCCACCGTAGTTGCCAAACCCGTTTCCACCGGCACGGGGCCGGTGGGGACAACACTACTCCTCGACCTTCCACTCCGCACCTCTGCGTCGCACGCGGCGGTAGAGGGTGTCGCGCTCGATGGGCTCGAAGCTGGCTTCGCGGATGAGGGCTTCCAGATCGTCGACGGCGAGGATTTCCGGGGCCTTGGAGCCGGCGTCGTGGTGGATCTTTTCGTGGCGCACGGTGCCGTCCAGGTCGTCGGCGCCGTAGCACAACGCGATCTGCGCGGTCGGCACGCCGAGCGAAATCCAGTAGGCCTTGATGTGATCGAAGTTGTCCAACAACAGGCGGCTGACGGCCACGGTGCGGAGGTCGTCGAAGGCCGTGGGCGGGCGAGGAACGCGATCGGCCAACTGCGTCCCCTCGGGATGGAACGCAAGCGGGATGAAGACCTGGAAGCCGCCGGTTTCGTCCTGGAGCTCGCGCAGGCGCAGCAGGTGGTCCACGCGATGCCGCACCGTCTCGATGTGGCCGTAGAGCATCGTGGCGTTGGTGCGCAGACCCAATGCGTGGGCCGTACGGTGGACGGCCAGCCAGGTTTCCGCGTCGGCCTTGCGCGGGGCGAGTTGCCTGCGGATTTCCGGATCGAAGATCTCCGCCCCGCCGCCGGGCATGCTGCCCAGGCCCACGCTGATCAAATCCTCGAGCATCGCCCGGATCGTCCATCCGGTCGATTGGGCGAACCAGGCGATCTCCACCGGGGTCCATGCCTTCAGGTGCAGCGTGGGATACGCCTCGTGCAGGCTCGCCATGATGCCGCGATACCAGGCGTAATCCTTGGCCGGATGGATGCCGCCGACGATGTGCAGCTCGGTGGAGCCGCTTTCCATGGCTTCCTTCCCGCGGGCGAGGATCGCGTCGCGGTCCATCACGTACGCGCCGGGATCGCCCGGATCGCGGCTGTACGCGCACAGCGGGCAGCGATAGATGCAGACGTTCGTCGGATTCAAGTGCGCGTTGATGTTGTAGAACGCCACCTTGCCGTTCTTGCGGCGGCGGACCAGGTCGGCGAGTTGGCCCACAACGTGGAGATCGGCCTCGGGCCGGAAGAGGAATTCACCGTCCTCGCGGGACAGCCGCTCGCCGGCTTCGACTTTCGCGTGAATTAAACGGAACTCGGATTGGAGAGAATCGAAAATCATGGGAATGGGCTATCAGCTTTCATCTGATAACTCCTATATTAGCAGATCCATCGACCCGATCACAAACAGTCCAATGCTCACCACGGCATTGACGTGGAAGAACGCCTGATTCACTCGGCTGAGATCGTCGGGCCGAACGATCCAGTGCTCGTACATCAGCAGAAGCGCGATGGCGGCCACGCCCGCGTAGTACAACCGTCCAAAATACGGATACACCGCCGGAAGCAGGAAGAGCAGGATCAACATGCCGAGGTGGCATAGCGAGGCCAGGCGGAGGGCGCCGGCCACGCCGAATCGGGCGGGGATGCTGTGAAGCCGCATTTGTTGGTCGAAGGTCACGTCCTGGCAGGCGTAGATCATGTCGAACCCGGCCACCCACAAAAGCACCGCCCCGCCCAGCACCACCGGTGGCCATGCCAGTTCGCCGCGCAAGGCGACCCAGGCCGCAAGAGGGGCGAGCATCAGGGCCGCGCCCAGCCAGAAATGGGCCAGCATCGTAAACCGCTTGGATAAGCTGTAGCCAAACAGGAACAGCAACACCGGCACGGCGCAGTACAGAGGCAGCGGATTGCGCGGCAAAAACAAGAGCGTCCCGGCCACGAATCCCAGCGAGCAGATCACGATGAACAGCGCGACACTCGCCACACTCAGCGTGCCCGTGGGCAGGTGCCGCATTTGGGTCCGCGGATTCAGCGCGTCCAAGCGCCGATCGGCGAGCCGGTTGAACGCCATGGCCGCGCTGCGGGCAAACACCATGCACACCAGGATGCCGGCCAGGTCCTGCCAGCGAAAAGCGACGGGCGGATCGCTCCGCCAGTTCGCTGCCCAGGCCATCACCGCCGCCAACAGGGCAAACGGCACCGCAAACAGCGTGTGGCTGAAGCGGATCACCTCCAGCAAGCGGCGAAAAAGAAGAAGAGAGGGAGAGGGGGAGAGGGGGAGAGGGGGAGACATGGGGACAGGAAGATGATCGCTGCTTCCCCGTGTCTTCGCCTCTCCCCCTCTCCCCTTCTCCCGCTCTCCCTCTCTTCCCATCTCCCTTCTCCTCTAATTTCCCCAACGGCGGATCAGCTCGTTGGGGATTGCCAACTGATCGCAGATGCGGGCAACAATAAAACCCACGAGATGTCGGATGGACGTGACACCGTGGTAGAACGCCGGCATGGCCGGCAGGATCACCGCCCCGGCTTCGGCGGCCCTCCGCATGTTCTCAAGCTGTACGATCGAAAGCGGCCTTTCGCGCGGCAC
>CAYTJV010000058.1:0-21209 GCA_964438165.1 uncultured Planctomycetaceae bacterium
GCCAGCGGGTCGAGATCAACGACAAACACATCGAGATCATCGTCGGCCAGATGCTCCGCAAGGTGAAGATCGAGTCGGGCGGCGACACCGGCCTGTTGGAAGGCAGCGTCATGGACAAGTTCGAGTTCCGCAAGGTGAACCAGCAGGCGGCCGGATGCGTGAAGATCGCCGATCCGGGCGACACGGAGTTCGTCGAGGGCGACATTGTTCGCCAGGAGATTTTCGAGCAGCGCAACACCCAAATCGAGACCAGCGGCGGCCGGCCCGCCACCTGCACCCGCCCCGGTCCGGCCACGGCCAGCACGCAACTGCTGGGGATCACCAAGGCCTCCGTCCAAAGCTCCAGCTTCATCTCGGCGGCCAGCTTCCAGGAAACCACCAAGGTGCTCACCGAGGCCGCACTGGCCGGCAAGGTCGACCGCCTGGTCGGCCTGAAGGAGAACGTCATCCTGGGCCGCCTGATCCCGGCGGGCACGGGCTTCCGCACCTACCAGGACGGCGAAGTCCGCTTCCGGCCGAAAGCGATCTCGGAACTGGCTGCCCGAAAGGAGCCAACCCCGAGGCCGATCTTCCCGCTGTTGGAGGGGGCACCTCCGGTCGAACCCGCTCCGGTCGGGCCGCTTTCGTTCCCAGTCGATGTGGGCAAAATGACGGAGCAAGAGGTCAGAATCGCCGCCGAGTTGGACAAGCTGTTTGGAGGCAGCGAGCCGCCTCCGGCCGAAGAACCCTAACATAGCCTTGACACCGGGCTCTATTGCGGTACGCTGATAGTTTCCCTACCCGCGGCTGATGGCCAGTCTAAGGAAAAACGGATCACGCAAAGGCGCAAAGACGCAAAGGGAAAGATGAGGGATAAGGGCTGAAGGATCGAAGATGGAAGGACGGGGAGACACGCAGACCGAACTTCTCCGCGTCTCATCCTTCATCCCCCTCTTTGCGACTTTGCGTGAGGCTTATTGCATAGCACGAGTGCGAGTTGACTTATGCCCACGATAAATCAATTGGTCCGCGCCCGGCGCCGCGCGAAGCGCAAGTTCAGCAAGTCGCCGGTGCTCGACAAATGCCCCCAAAAGAGGGGCGTTTGCCTCCAGGTCAAGACCATGACCCCTAAGAAACCCAATTCCGCCCTGCGCAAGATCAGCCGCGTGCGGCTGAGTAACGGCAAAGAGGTGACGGTCTACATTCCGGGCGAGGGTCACAACCTTCAGGAGCACTCGATTGTGCTGGTCCGCGGCGGCCGTATCCGCGACCTGCCGGGGGTTCGTTATCAGGTAGTTCGCGGGGCGCTCGACTCGGCCGGCGTGGAAAACCGCAAGCAGTCGCGCAGCCGCTACGGGGCCAAGCAGAAGAAGTAGGCAGAGGGCAGGTTTGTTCAGCACATCAAGCCGCGACCGCTGGTCGCGCCTAGCGTTAGGACAGTTCCATGGGTCGCATAACCGCCAGCAGAGAGACGCTGAGCCCGGACCCCCGCTATGGGTCGCTGTTGGCCAGCAAGTTCATCAACAGCATGATGTGGGCCGGCAAGAAGACGGTGGTCCAGAACGTCTTCTACGGCGCCTTGGACATCATCAGGGAGAAGATCCCCGACGTCGATCCGGTGGAGGTTTTCACCACCGCGGTGGATAACGTCAAGCCGAACATCGAGGTCCGCTCCAAGCGCGTCGGCGGCGCCTCGTACCAGGTGCCCATGCAGGTGAACAGGAATCGGCAGCAGTCGCTGGCCATCCGCTGGATCCTCATCGCGTGCCGGGAAAAGAAGGGCCGTCCCATGTCCGACAAGCTCGCTGCCGAGCTGATGGCGGCCTACAACCGCGAAGGCGCGGCCATGACCCGCCGCGAAAACGTCCACCGCATGGCCGACGCCAACAAGGCCTTCGCCCACTTCGCCTGGTAGGACGGATGGAAGCATTGGAAATCCGTCCCGTTTTCCCCTCGCCTGGATTCCCACAGACCCGCATGGGCCTAACGATTTTTCTGGACAAGTGCCGATTCTCCCGGCGGGCGCACGACGCGCTTTGAGTTAGGCGGCACAGCGATTGCTATGGTTTCGGGATCCGCGGCGGTAGCTTCGCTGGCCGGTGGCACCCTCCTTGCGTCTGAGAGTAAAAGGCGACGGTTATGACGCTGGAGCAGTTGGAACAGCGAGTACACGACTTGGAACGGCAAGTCGCGGAGTTGCGCGGCGAGTTGAAGCCGCTGCGGCCCCTGAGTAGCGTACAAGAGACTTTTGGTATGTTCGCTGGAGATCCGGAGTTCGAGGAGATCGTCCGGCTAGGTCGCGAGTACCGGAACCAGGTCAACTCCGAGGGCTCGTGATGCTGGTCAGTGATTTCACGAAGGTTCCCGGTCTTCGAATCGAGGACTGGCTGTTGTGATGGAAGGGGTGCGTGAACTTTCTACGGAAGGGCGCGACGATGCGATTCGGCTTCCGGGTCCTGATGATCGGGCTGGCGATTGCGGGCCTGATGGCACTTCGCCGAAGTCCGATGGCCGCGGAAACCGGCGCGCGCGGACCAGGAGCAGGCAGCGGTCCCGCGATTCCAGGGGTCGTGTCGCTCGACGGGCCGGACTGGCTCTTGGCCGTCGACCCGGGCAACGTCGGACGCAATGCAGAGTGGTATCGAGCCCTGCGGCCGGAGGCCAAGAAGGCCAAGGTGCCGTGGATCATCCAAGGGGTCTTTCCCGGCTATCACGGCGTGGCGTGGTACTGGCGGGAGTTCGTCGCCCCGGCCAACCCGCACCCCGGCGGACGCTCGCTCTTGCGGTTTGGGGCGGTCGATTACTTGGCCGAAGTGTGGCTCAACGGCACGCCGGTCGGCGGGCACGAAGGGGGCGAAACGCCATTCACGCTCGACGTGACGGACGCCGTTCGGCCCGGCCGGGCAAACCTCCTGGCGGTCCGGGTGCTGAATCCTACGCATGAGCCCATCGACGGTATCACGCTCAACCAGACCGCCCGCCGCGCTAAGGTCATCCCCTATGGTGCCGGCGCCGCGTTTAATCACGGTGGGATCTGCGAGTCGGTCGAGCTGCTGCTCGCGCCCGAGGCCCGTATCGAGAGCCTTTATGTCACCGGCGACTTGAAGACCGGCAAAGTCCGCGTCGAGGTTAATCTGCGCAACGCCGGGCGCCAGGCCCGCGATGCGGCGGTCGAACTATCGATCGCTCCGGCTTCCAGCGGCGAGACGATCGCGCTGGCACACCTAGCTCGGTCGGTTCCGCCCGGGGATACGACGCTTGAAGCCGAACTCATCGTGACCAACCCGCGGCTCTGGCAACTCAACGATCCGGCCCTGTATCGTCTCACGGCACGGCTGCGAACGGAAGGCAGCGATCGATTCGATGAAGTCTCCACGCGGTTCGGCTTCCGCGACTTCCGCTTCCAGGACGGATATTTTCGTCTCAACGGCCGCCGTATCTATCTCCGTTCGACGCACACCTGCAACCACTTCCCCATCGGCCAGCAGTTCCCCGCCGACCGCGACCTCCTGCGCCGCGACCTCTTGAACCTGAAGGCGATGGGCTTCAATGCCGTGCGATTCATCTGGGGCGGGGCCACGCCGACGCAGCTCGACTATTGCGACGAGATCGGACTGATGGTCTACCAGGAGTCGTACGCCGCGATGCCGATCGCCGATTCGTCCAAGATGAAGGAGCGGTTCGATACGAACGTGGTCGAACTGCTGCGCCGCGATCGAAACCATCCGAGCGTGGTGATGTGGGGCTTATTGAACGAGTCGTCCGACGCCCCGGCGTTCCGCCACGCCGTGGCCATGCTGCCGCTGGTCCGCAAGCTCGACAAGAGCCGGATCGTGATGCTCAACAGCGGCCGCTACGACCTGCCGGGCTTCCTGGGCATCGGCAGCGTGCCCGGGATCCGCGTTTGGCCGAAGAGCAACCCGCGCGAGCCTTGGGTGGCCATCAACCCGACCACGCAAACGATCCGCGCCCTGGGCATCACCTGGCCGCCGGGGAGGCTGGCGTTCCACCCCGGCCCGGCCAACGAATTCAGCGTGGTCCGCTGGACCGCTCCGGCCGCGGGGCAATACCAGCTCTCCGCGGCGTTCACCGGTTTCGCCGAGAGGGCCACGACCGACGTCCATGTGCTGCACAACGGCAAGGCCCTCTTCGACGGGCTGACCAACATGGGCCAGTCGGCAAACGAGGCCGCGTTTTCCCGGTCGGTCGCCGTGGCCGCGGGCGATACGCTCGACTTCGTGGTCGGCTCCGGCAACGGAAATTACGGCGCCGACACCACGGGCTTGGCGGTGACGATCCGCTCAAGCGATGGCAAGACCTATGACGCCACGGCCGATTTCTCCACCCAATCCAATCCCAACGGCCCATGGAGCTACGGCCAGATGGCCCCCGGACCAGCGCCTGCCGCCGCCACGTTTGCCCGCTACGATGGCGACAGCCTCGCGCCGGGTGCGATCGGCAGCCTGAGCAACCCCGGCTCGGCGGTCTGGGAGGATATCATCAGCGATCGGCACGTCTATCCGCGCGTTCCTCACACGGCCGACATCCTCCAGTCGCTCCGCACGCTGGAGGGTCAGGGCCGCCCGGTCTTCCTTTCGGAGTACGGCATCGGCAGCGCGGTGGACCTTTGGCGGGCCGTGCGGCACTTCGAGCAACGGGGCGCGGAGCGGCTCGAAGACGCCCAGTTCTTCGCCGACAAGCTCAACCGCTTCCTGACCGACTACCAACAGTGGAGTCTGGCCGACACCTTCGCGCGACCGGAAGATTTCTTCATGGAGAGCCTGCGCAAGATGGCCGGCCAGCGCACGCTCGGGCTGAATGCGATCCGCGCCAACGCCAACATCGTCGGGCACAGTCTCACCGGGGCGATCGACCACGTGATGTGCGGCGAAGGGCTGACCACGCTGTTCCGCGAGCTCAAGCCCGGCACGATCGATGCCCTGTTCGACGCCTGGGCACCGCTGCGGTTGTGCCTTTTCGCCGAGCCGGTACACGCTTATCGCGGAACGCAAGTGCAGTTCGACGCGGTGCTGGCCGACGAGGACGTGCTTCCGCCGGGCGAGTATCCGGTCCGCTTCCAGGTGGTCGGGCCCGAGCAAACCCGTGTGCTCGATCGTACCGTCACAGTGACGATCCCCAAACGCCAGCCGGGGCGCGAGCCGCCGCTGGCCGCGACGTGTTTTGGCGAAAAGGTGCGAATCGACGGGCCCGAAGGACGTTACCGCTTCCTGGCAACCTTCCAACGCGGCGCGGCTGCGGCCGGCGGCGAAACGACATTCTACGTAAGCGACGCCGCGCGCATGCCGACCGTGCCGATCGAGGTCGTCCTCTGGGGCGATGATCCCGAGCTGTCCCGGTGGTTGGGCGAGCGGGGCATGCGCGTACGGCCGTTCTCGCCCGCCCCGCCTGCCGGGCGGGAAGTGATCCTGGCCGCGGCAAAACCGCCTGCGCCGGGCGGGCAGGCCGCTTTCGCCGAGTTGGCTCGCCGGATCGCCCGCGGCGCGACCGCCGTGTTCCTCTCGCCCGAGGTGTTCGCCAAGCCGGACCAGCCCGCGGCTTGGCTGCCGCTGGCCAAGAAGGGAACGATTACGCCGATCGTCGGCTGGCTCTACTTGAAAGACGAGTGGGCCAAACGGCATCCGATCTTGGAAGGCATGCCGGCCGGCGGGCTCATGGACTACGACTACTACCGCGAGATCATCCCGGACCTCGTGTTCATGGGCCAGGATCCGCCCGAGGAGGCCGTGGCAGGAGCGATCAAGGCGTCGCAAGATTACGCCTCGGGGCTGATGGTTTCGGTCTATCGGCTGGGCGCGGGCCGCTTCGTGCTCAACACGCTGCGGATCCGCGAGCAGTTGGGCCGCCATCCGGCCGCCGAGCGCCTTCTGCGCAACATGCTCCACTATGCAGGCCGCGATGCCGAAAAGCCGTTGGCCGAGCTGCCAGCCGACTTCAAGGCAACGGTCAAATCGTTCGGCTACTGAAAACCGCCTCGGGGACATAGCCTTGCGGCAACAGGAGTTGAGCATGCTTTCTTACAGAAGCAGCCTGACGTTTGTGTTGGGACTTGCCGTTTGCATCCTTTGCTTGGGCGGCTTGGAGGTCGCGGCGGGCCAGCCTCGTCCGCGGGACGTGTGGTACGTCTTCGTTGAGGGCGAGCAGCGGTACGGTTACGAGCACGTCACCGTCCGCCGGCAAGAGGGCGGCACGTATCGGTACGAAGTTGAGAGCCGATTGCTCTTGGAACTGCTTGGCCAGCGGCAGGAGATCACCAGCAAGGAGGCATGCGTCGTGACCGCCAATTTCGAGCCTGTCTCGCTGGAAACGGACAGTGCAACGCCGGCGGGAGCCAGACGAGTCCGGGGCCGCGTGGAAGGGAAGCAGTTCGTCTTGGTGTCTGAACACGGCCCAGAGCGGCGCACCAAGCGCATCGAGATGTCCCCAAGTCTGCTGTTCTCTGTCTGTCTCGATGACTGGCTGAGCGGACAACCTCCCAAGAGCAGTCCGGTGAAGTGCCGGATCGTCAACGACGAGTCGCTGGACGTGCAGTCGGCGGTGGCCACGCTGCGTAAGGCCGATCCGACCGGTACGGTCTGGAGTGTGGACCTCGGGCCGGAGCTGGGCCGTAGCGAGTGGAGTCTTGGGACCGACGGGATCTGCCGCGAGCGCGTGGTAGGGCTCGTGCAGATGCGGATGCGCCGAGCCACGGCCGAAGAGGCGCGCAAGATCGGCCACCGCGCGCTGGCGGGGCGAGAAATCCTCATGTTCCCGCTCGACAAGCCGATCGCAGCGCCCCATGCCTTGACTTCGCTGACGGTCCGGCTGGCCTGGAAGGATGTCCCGTTCGATCGGTTCCGCTTGGAAGACGAGCGGCAGCAGGTCGTGCGCCGGTCGGAAAAGGAGGGGCACTTCGAGGCGATCGTTCGCATCCGGCCGCACGTGCCGGCCGGCTCCGGCGTGGTGTTTCCCGTCGCGGGCGATGCCTATCGCCCGCTCCTGGCCGAGACGAAGCTCATCAAGCCCAACGATCCGGAGATCGTCAAGCACGCCCGAGCGTGGATCGGAAGCGAGAAGACGTCCCTCGGGGCGACCCGCGCGCTGAGTGCGGCCGTGTTCAAGCACATGCAAGGCGGGTCGATGATCGTCGAGACGCTTTCGGGCCCGGAAGTGCTTCGCACGCGGCAGGGGAAATGCTCGGAGCACGCAATTCTCTTCGCGTCGCTGGCGCGCTCCGTGGGTATTCCCACACGCATCGCTCTGGGAATGCGGCTAATCGGCGGTGCGTGGGTGGGCCACATGTGGGACGAAGTCTACACGGGACAATGGATTACGGTCGATACCACGGTCAACGAGGTCGGCAACACGACCGCGCTGTTGAAACTCATCGACAGCGACACCGTCCAAGGGACACAGCCGCTGCGCTGGGCCGTGGCCGGAAGTCTCCAGGTCTCGGTGGAGGACTTTGAGCCTCGTCTCCCCAGCGGACCCGGCACTCTGAAGACCGGCATCGAGGGCCCTGTCTACACCAACGCGGAGTTCGCCTGCCGACTCACGGCGCCGGACAAGAGTTGGTCGCTCCACGACGTGACCCGGCCGGACGTGAAGTTCCCGACGATCCGGTTCAAGGTCCCCAAACGCGACGAGGTCAACATCCACTTCGTGGCCATGGGCCTCCCGTCGGTGCTCACGCCGACTGTCATGATCGAGCTCCGCGCAGGTCGGTTCAAGACGATCTATCACGAGTTCAAGATCCTCAAGAACGAAGATTACCGCGTCCACGAGATGCCGGGACGGATCTTCGCCTTCCGCCGGGCCGCGGCGAAGAACGACCCCAAGGTCATCAAGACGACCGAGGCCGTCTGGAGCGACGGCACGAGCTGCTTTCTGATGAATCTGATCGCCCCCGATCCCGCCCACGATGAATACGTGGCCGACTTCTTCAAACTCCTCAAGAGCTTCGAGACGCTGCGCAAACCGGCGACGAAGGCCCCGGGCCAGGCCGGCGCGAAGACGACTGGGGCGAAGCCCTAGCGGCGCGTCCCCGGGCTCAAGCCGCCTCGCGGCGGCTCACCACAGCCGAGCGCTCGTCGAATCGCGAGACCACCAGGGCCGCGTTCTGGCCGCCGAACCCCAGGCTGTCGCTCAGCGCGTGACGGCACTTCTGCTCCCGGGCGGTGTTGGGCACGTAGTCGAGGTCGCACTGCGGATCGGCGGTCTCGTAGTTGATCGTCGGCGGAATGACGCCCGTGCGGACCACCATCAACGCCACGACAAGCTCGATGGCGCCGCACGCCGTGGTGCAGTGCCCGATCATGCTCTTGGTGCTGGAGACCGGAATGCCGTAGACGGCCGGGCCGAAGGCGTGCTTGAGGGCCACGGTTTCGATGCGGTCGTTCAACCGAGTGCTCGTGCCGTGGGCGTTGACGTAGTCGATGTCGTCGAGATTCAAGCGGGACTGCCGCAGGGCTTGGCGCACGCACTGCGTCATCGCCCGGCCCTCGGGGTGCGCGTCCGTGAGATGGTAGGCTTCATGCGCCGAGGCATATCCTTTGATCTCGCCCCAAATGTCGGCGCCCCGCGCGCGGGCGTGTTCGAGACGCTCCAGGACCACGATCGCGCCGCCTTCGCCCACAACGAATCCGTCGCGCGTAGCATCGAACGGGCGCATGGCCTTGTCGTTCTTCTCGTTGGCTTCGCTGAGCACCGAGAGCCGGTGCAGTCCGGCGATCCCCAACGGGTGAATCATGCTGTGGGCGCCGCCGGAGAGCATCACGTCGGCCTCGCCGCGGCGGATGATTTCCGCGGCCTCGCCGATGGCTTGCGTGCTCGACACGCAGGCGGCAATGCAGTTCACGTTCGGCCCTTGGGCGTTGAACAAGGAGGCCAGACATTGGGCCGGCACATGGGGCTCGCAGTTGGCCGCACGCTCCGGATCCATCACCGCCAGTGCCCGGGACATGAACGCCCGCTGGTCGAACTTGCCGTCTCGCATCGCCGGCGCGATCGACTCGGCCAGTTCCGTCAGATCGGGAAACGTCTCACCGCAGCCCAAATAGACCCCGAAGCGCAGCGGGTCGATGCGATCGGGAGCCAATCCCGCGCTCCGCACGGCCTTGATAGCCGCGCCGACGGCAAACCGCGTCTGGCGGGGGTGGCTCTGCCACCGCGCCGGATCTTCGCCGACCTCCGAGATATCCCAGCCGCGAACCTCGGCCGCGATCCGCACGGGAAAATTGCTGGCGTCGAAAAGACCGATCGGACCGATTCCCGACCGGCCTTCCTTGAGGTTGTGCCAAACCTCATCGACCTCGCTGCCGAGGGGGGTAATACATCCCGCGCCGGTAATCACAACACGATGTGACACGCAGCACCTTGTGGCGAATCCCCGGGCTCCGGTCACGACGGAGCCCAACTAGCACTATCGGCACTCGGAACGACACGAGTGAACACCCAGGCAGAGGAGTGGTCTCGGTCAGACAGATTCGGAATAACCGGCAATCCCAACCCAGCCACCGCAGCCCGAAAAATCGTCTCCCGCGTCAGCATTGCGGTCCGCGCGGCCTCCTTGGCGACGCGCAAGGCGCGCCATCTTCACTTGCGGCTCCGTCAGCGCTACAATCGTCAACTACGGCATCCCTTACCGCTGTCTCGTGCCGCGCAAGCTGACCAACGTGCTCGTGGCCGGGCGCTGCGTGAGCACCGACCGCTACGTGCAGAGCTCGATCCGCGTCATGCCCGGCTGCTTCATCACCGGCCAGGCCATCGGAGTGGCCGCCGCGATCTGTGCCCAGCAGAACTGCGACACCCGCGGGGTCCCCGTGCCCGAACTCCAGCGTCGGCTAAAAACCATGGGCGCGTATTTGCCGAATTGTTGATCTGGCCGGAAAGCCGCCCTGCCGGACGCCGTTTCAAGAGCGCGGCAGAAGCGTCGGGAAACCTTTGGCGCCCGCTTACTGCATTTCGAAGCGGATCGGTTTGATCCTTACCTCTTCAATCACGTTGCCGCCCACTTGAGTCAGGCGGTGGTCAACGGGGTAGCAGTCGTCCAGAACCATGCGACTGTTGCGACGCGCATGCCGTTCCTTTCGCAACTCAACCGTGACGTCCCGCAGATCCGGCTCTCCGGCGGCAGCGCTCTTGAGCCACTCTTCCAGTCGAATGGGCTTTCCGGAGGTCAGGAGGATGGCGGCCAGCGGAATTCGCACATCGCCGGTGATCGGCACCTGGTTGACATCCCCGTACATCTCATCCATCGCGATGGGAAAGGCATTCAGGGAGCCAATGTGCGCCTTGCGGAGGGCCGAACTGCCCACCAACTGCGGCGGCAAATCGCGTTCCCAGCGAATCACGCGGCAAACCACTTCTTCCATCACATTCCCGGTCGTATTGGTCACGCTCATCCGGGGGAATACGTACGCAACGGGAAAACAATCAAAGTAAGTGTACTTCTTGCCCGGTTTCACCGAGCCGTCTTGTGACAGCAACTCCGTGATCGTCAACGAGCGTTTCCACAGCTTGCCTTGCACCGTTTCATTGATCCACTGGCACAGGGCGGCCCGCTTGTCCGTCATCGCGCCCTTGAGGGTAATCTCCCCCACGCTTTTGTGGCCGGGCGAGTTGGTCTTGTATTTATCCCCGCCAATCGTGGTTTCCGTCAGCTCAATGATCAATTCCCCGCCCGAGACCGATTCCCAGGCATTGTCCACTTCTTTGCCAGTCTGGCCGCTGATTTCCACCGAGAAACCCTTGACCTGGGCAAATTTGTCTGAAACAGTTGCCTCCGCGAAGCTGTGCGGATTCGGCCCGTTCCCGCCGGAGCTTCCTGGCGAAAGCGGCGCTGCGCGGGTTACGAATTCGATCCGCCCAATATTCACCGTGATCGTCTCGGTGCATTCGCCAGTGGCGGGATCGGGTTCAGTTACGGAATACTCAACGGGGAAACAGTCGAGCAAGTTGTAGCCGCGTCCGGGAGTCTTGTCGGTCTTGAAAAGCTTGACGGTGATGTTCTTCCGGATGTCCTTGCCTTTAGCAGCTTCCATAAACCAGGCCTGAAGCTCCTTGCTGCCGCCCAGCGTGCAGGCACTGGTAAACTTGGCGTTGCCAAAATGCGGAGTGCCCGGGCCGTAAAGGCGGTACTCCACATCCAAGCCGGTCGTCATTTCCCGGATGTCAATGTTCAGTTCGTCAATCTGTATTTCCCGGATGTTCTTGGAGGCATCGGCGCAGCCGGGAATTTCGCACATGAAACCATAGGCATTGGCAATGACTTCATAACCGCCTTCATCCGTGCCCGCGGCACGGGAAACAGTCGAAGACAGCACAAAAACGGCGAAAGCGGAAAAAACAGACATTTTCATCAACACACCTCAATCATAGGCTCGGCCAAACACTGGGATACTGTATGCTATGCTTGCCTTAGAAAATGTCAAGTCCGTCCGACAAATTAAGGAATTCCCGCGTGCAGGGCTTTGGGGGCAGGCCGGGATTAGGGATTAGCGCCCCTTTGGCTTCCGCAGACTAATCCCTAACTCTGACGAACGTGCTCGTGGCCGGGCGGTGCGCGAGCACCGGCCGCTATGTGCAGAGCTCGATCCGCGTCATGCCCGGCTGCTTCATCACCGGCCAGGCCATCGGCGTCGCCGCCGCGATCTGCGCCCAGCAGGGCTGCGACACCCGCGGTGTGCCCGTGCCCGAGTTGCAGCGTCGGCTCAAGGCCATGGGGGCGTATCTGCCGAACTGCTGAATCGGGTTAAATCACAGCCTCCAGCCCTCGCGGTATTCACGGCGGATGAATGGATCGGCCTCGGGGCAGTTGGTCGCCTTGAGGTTGACCGCGTCCCATTGGAGTTTTCTGCCGGTCCGGAAGGCGACGTTGCCCAGGAGGACCATTTCCGTCAGGGCGCCGGAGTAGTCGAAATTGCACCCGGTCGGACTGCCGGTCTTGCACGCCGCGATCCACTGGGCGTAGTGGCCGATCGAGTCGGGGATGCTCGGCTTGGGCGGCTGAAAGCCGGCGAATTTGGCCTCGGGCAAGAGCACTCGCCGGTCGTAGTCCACCAGCAGCATCCCTTGTTCGCCCACGAAGAGAAAGCCGGTGTCCCAGGCCGGGACCTTGTCGCTCTCAACGCGCGGCGACCGGCGGCCCTGATACCAGGTGAGCTTGACGGGCGGCATGTCGCCCCGGGCCGGAAATTCGTAGCGGATCGCCATGGTCCGCGGCGTGGTTTCCGGATGGACTGGCGGCCCTTCCGCTTCGACGCTGCTCGGGTGACGGAGCTTCAGGGCCCAAAACGGCAAGTCCATGAAGTGGCAGCCGACGTTGCCCAGCACCCCGCCCCCAAAATCCCACCAGAAGTGCCACTGCCGCGGCAGATAGCACGGGTGATAGGGCCGATACGGCGCGGGCCCGAGCCATAGATCCCAATCGAGCCCGGAGGGGACGGGCGGGCAATCCTTGGGCCTCTCGCCGCCGCCTTCGGCCGCCGTGGTCCACACGTCCACCTCGCGCACCGCCCCGATCGCGCCGCTCTGTAGGATCTCCATCGCCCGGTGGTAGTTGCCGCTCGAATGATACTGCGTGCCCATCTGCGTGGCGGCCTTCTTTTCGGCGGCGACCTGGGCCATGGCCCGGGCCTCGTAGACTGAATGGGTCAGAGGCTTCTCACAGTAGACATGCTTGCCCAGACGCATGGCCATCACGCTGGCCGGGGCGTGGATGTGGTTGGGTGTACTGACCACGACCGCGTCGATCTGGCGGCCCATTTCCCCGAGCATCTTGCGGAAGTCCTGGAACCGCCGGGCCTTGGGGAATCGCTCGAAGGCTGGCCCGGCTCGCCGGTAGTCCGCGTCGCACAGGGCGACGACGTTCTGGCCCCGTAGGGCGTCGATATTGGCGATCCCCCGGCCCGCGCATCCGACAAACGCCAGGTTCAATCTCTCGTTCGGGGACTTTTCAGCAGCCGCGGCTCCGCGCGAGCACCACAGCCCGCAGCCCACGGCCCCGACTTGACCCAGTAACTTGCGGCGGCTCAAACAGCGGGACATCGCTCACCTCCGGAAAAGGGACCGCAACTGCGGCTCGGCCGCGCTAGGACTACTTCGTCGCGCCGCCTAAATCTTGAACTCCGTGATGCCCGGCACCGGCACCGGATAATTCCCTTTCTCATCGGGCTTCACAGGCGGCTCCATGTCGAGCCGCACGTCCTCGGCCTTCGGAGTGAAGACAAAGTCGGACTTGGAGACCTGCTCCCAAGTCAGCTCCCTGCCGCAGTAGCACGCCAACTGGCCCATCACCGCGACCTGGGAGCTGCGGGCCATGTAGTCGCCGCAGTTCAAGGGGTTGCCCGAGCGGATGGCCTCGAAAAAGGCCTTGTGTTCCAGATCGTAGGGGTTGCCGCCGGGCCCTTTGTACTTCCAGTTCGTTTCGCCTTCAATACGGCCACCATACATATAGGCTCGGCCCTTGCTGCCCAGGATAATGCTCTCGCCGCTGCCGTAGCAGCCGTTTTGAGTGCGGCAGTAGGCGTAGGTCCGCACGCCGTTGGCATACTCGTAAACCACCGCATGATGATCGAACGTGTTGCCGTAGATCTCGCCGAAGGAAGCCGAGCGCCCGCCCATCGCATGTGCCGTGACGGGCGTTTGCTCCTTCATCGCCCAGGTGACCCGATCCAGGTTGTGGGCCAGCGATTGGTTCACGTCGTCGCCCGATAGCCAGGTGAAGTGCATCTGGGCGCTGAACTGGAACTCGACTTCATTCAGCTTGGGATTGCGGGCGACGATGTTGTAGGGGCCGCGTTCGAAGTGCTCTTCAAAAGCCACGATCTCGCCGATGGCCCCGTCGTGGATGCGCTGAATCATCTCCCGGAACGAAGGCTGATAACGGCTTTGGAGCCCGGAGAGAATGCTGAGCTTCTTCTGCTTCGCCAACTCCGCGGCGGCGGTGATTTGGCGCACGCCCACCGGGTCGATGGCGTGCGGCTTCTCGACGAAGACGTGCTTTCCAGCCTCGACCGCCGCGAGCAAATATACGGGATGGTACTTCGCCGCGCAGGCGATCAGCACCACGTCGGCGCTTTGGATCACGTGCTTGTAGCTCTCCAGGCCGACGAAGCAGTGGGCATCGTCCACTTGAACCTGGTCGGGCTTCTCCTTCTTCAGCAGTTCCCGGTGGCTCTTGATGTGATCGAGGAAGATGTCGCCCATGGCCACCAACCGCGCCCCCCGATCAACGTTCAGGGCGTTGACGACGGCGCCGGGGCCGCGGTTGCCGCAGCCGATCAAGCCGATACGGATCACGTCGCTGCCGGCGGCATGGACGCTACGCGCCAGCGGCAGCCCGCCCACGACGGCCGCACCAGCCGCCGCGGCCGCCGAACTTTTCAGGAAACCACGACGGCTTTGTCGTGGAGAGGGAAGGTTCTCGTGTTGAGTCATCGCATGGGGTTCCTTCAGGCAAGGGTAAACGTCGCCACCGACCCTGCGTCGGTGGGACGATGATTGGAAGCTACCGGCAACCTCTCAAAGTACGAGCGTCACCACCGACCCTGCGTCGGTGGGACGATGATTGAAAGCTAGACTCAATACTTCCACGGAGAGGACCTGCTTGACGTCATGCTCCCCCCGGATCAAGGCGTCGATGTTGTCCAGGACGCGGGCGTGATAGTACCTTTCTCCGCACTCTGGGCACACCTCGGCTTCCACGTTCTCCACGAGGTACAGCCGTCCCTCGTGCCAATGGTGTTTCCTGCCCCTTCGCGATGCGGTCTCGCCGCCACAAAACTCACACTTCACGGCTTCACTCTTTCCGCGTTGCCACGTTCAACTTCAGCGTCTGGTTCCGCTCGCCTTTTCCGGGATACCAGCCTCGGGCCTAGCGCGGCTTGGCGCTTGCGGAGGTCCGCAAAGATTGCCTTCACGTCGTAGTTAAAGCGTTTCGAAAGCTGGTCGCGGATACGCCGGACTTCCGCAACGATCGGGTCTTCCCACATGGCATCATTCCCCCATCAGTTCCTCGGACGTGCAAATAATTGGCATGCGATAGCCCAGACGATCGCACACGAATGCACGCGCGCTAGACCGGCGCCTTCGGCGTGGCGGCCCGCTTCTGGACTTCATCCATCGTTACCAAGCGATGCTTGTCCTGTTGCTCGGCTGCCTTGAGGCGTGCGATGAGAAGCTCGATGTCGCCGCTGCATTCTTGAAAAATGCGGAGCCGCGTCTCGTGGATTTCTTTGACAATCGGGTCGTCGATCATTCAAGAACTCCCGGATATTGGGTCAACAGTTCCTCTGGGGTCACAATGACCGGCGTCGGCCGTCGGAGTTCACCGTTGACAGCCAAAAGTCGCCGGATTACCTGCCCGTTGGCGATGTGCGCACAGTTCCAGGTGACAAGGTAGTCCATTGGGAATCGTGCTCTCAAGGTAAACGGACGGCATTCAGCAAGATCCTTTCACCAGGCCTTTCCGTTGCGATACCTTCCGCCAATGCCTTTCCTAAGAATTGGCCCCGTTCAAGCTCCGGGCGGCTAAGTTCTCGCTGTCGTGCGTTCCAATGGAGATACTCGTCGAGGCCCTCGGCGTCCTCAGCCCAAGCGCCGTAAGCGCGCCGCAGACCCTCGCCAGGCGGCAAGGGCTGCCGATCGGGTATTTCGGCCGTGGGCTGCACAAAGACCGTTACCTCCTGCCCCTCGGGCAGGCCGGTCTCCTCGCTCAACGCGATGAACTTCCCGTGAATCGTGCCTCGAACTTGAGTCATGGCTCACTCCGACCGTTTGGCGATTCAGCCTCGCTACGATTCGCATTATACACCACCGGCGACTAGATGGCGCTGCCCGATTCTTCCCCGGGCGCGGCTTGCGCCCGCGGACTGGTCAGCCACGCCCTTCGCAAAGCCTCAGAGCGTGCCACCCGACCCGTTGGCCACGCCCTGAGCAGAGCCTAAGGGCGTGCCACCCGACCGTCCGGGAGCGTATTACGACGCGGCCCAGATACGCCTTTTCCACTCTTCGCCATCGTATCTTGCGGCCACACGCCAATCAACGCCAGCCACGCCATTCCCAGAGCCTCTGGACGTGCCACTCGACCCGTAGTCTAGCAGCCCTGAACATTCCCTGTCTGCGCCCCGGGCCAGGCGGACTCGCTTGGCTGGAGGGCGACTCTCGGCGTGGAGGTGTGGTTGGGGGCCTCGTCCATCATCACCAGGCGATCTCTGATGCGGCACGCCGCTGGCCGCTTCGCACTGCTTCTCCGCTCCGAAGCTGGCACACCGACGACGACGCCCTCCGCTGAAACAAGGGCACCCGCGCGTTTCTCGTGGAGGCGGCGACCGACGAGGGCTTGACGGACTGTCTGAACACGTCATACTATTGTCATGGCTATCGAGCGCATGGGGCATCGGGACGGTTTCTACGAGTGAGGCTCTGGCGATGATCGGATTGCAGAGGATTGAAGTGGAAGGCAAGCGGTTTGTCCTCTTGGAGGAAAGCGAGTACGAGCGGCTTTGCCGGGAGGCGGACGTGGCGGCGAAAGTCGGGGATGAGGACTTGCCCCCGTTTCCCAAGCCCGACAAGAACGGCCGGCTGCCGGCGCTCCAGTACGCCCGGGTAGCGCTGGCCCGCGACCTCATCCGCGCCCGCAAGGGTGTGGGGTTGAGTCAACAAGAGTTGTCTCGTCTTGCGGGCCTCCGGCAGGAAACCATTTCCCGGTTGGAAACCGGCAAGTACACGGCTCGCCCTGGGACGGTCGATAAGATCATGCGGTCGATTGAGTCGCAGCGACGCAGGAAGCGACCCAAGGGCAAGTAGGGCGGCAACCGACACATGTTTCAGAGTCGGTTCGGCATGGTAACTAAGTCAGGCGCGACAAGCGTTCCAGTTCACCGCCGTCGTCTCCAGTAGCCCGGACGCCTTTTCGCGTGAGCAATCGCCACGACGACCACGCGATTCTGTACCAATCGGTAGACGATGCGAAAAGGGAATTTCTGCACCGCGCATTCGCGATGAATGCGGTCTATCGCCGCGAATCGCATTGGATTCTTGGCTACCGCGAGCAGGGCCGCGTCCACGGCGTTGGCGAACCGAACGGCTGCCTGCGTGCTTCGTTCCGCATACTAGTCGAACGACTCGTCAAAATCGCGGCGAGCGCCGGGAAGGTAATCAACGGGAAGCATCGGCACCCGTTGCTCCGACACGACGCAGCGCTTCGGCCCTGATCTGCTCCCAGGGCACCGTCTGAACGGAGCCCGAATCGTACTCTGCCGAGCGTCTTTCGATCTCGGCGACCCATTCATCGGTCAGAGGCGGAAGCGAGTCAGCCGGTAGCGTGTCCCAAAGGGCCTCGATCAACTGAATCCGGTCGGCGACCGGCAGACTACTGGCATCCGCAAGCAACGTTTCGTAACTGGCCATGGCAAAACCTCCACCCGTATTCTACCAACCCCGAACAACTCCTGTCTGCTTGGCTGGAGGGCAGCTCTCGGCGTGGAGGCGTGATTCGGGGCCTCGTCCATCATCACCAAGCGATCTCTGATGTGGCACGCCGCTGAAACAAGGGCACCCGCGCCAGACTCCATTTACTTGAACTGCCTAGACTTGGTGGCTGTCACCTTTTCTTCCGCCTTTCTTCCCCTTTTTTCCTCCTTGGTCGCCAAGTCTTCGTAGCACCACAAGAAACGCTTCCCGATGGCGGCTGCATAGCGCATGAGGGTAGCGACGGTGGGGTTATCTTGCTTGCCGTTTTCGAGCCGGCTGACAACGGCCCGGTCTAGGCCCGACTGCTCGGCCACCGCGCCGATGCTCAAACCGCTCCGCTCCCGCTCCCGCTTCAGGGCTTGCAGCGCCCGCTGGACGTCAAAGTACATTCCCATGGTCATCACGGCATCGGGATCGCACGCGCCGGTGCGAACAAGATCATCGAGCGACGGTCTCTCCTTCTGTAGTCTCTCGCGGAGGGCCCGCTCGCGGGTTCGCTCCTCGGCTGTCTTTCGGTTCGCGCGGTAGATGCGTTGTGCTTTCATTTCTTCCTCCGTTTCTTCGTGGGGGCAGGCGGCGGCGCGTCGTAAGCCGTGACGGGCCGCAAAGTCAATGGGTCGTCGTCGATCAGTTCGTAAACCACCGCCAAGTGCCGGCCGGTCGAGGTCCAGCCGAAAGCCGTCGGCAAGCCCGATGTGCGGCTCATCGCGCGGTTGCTTTGAGGATCCAGCAACACTTCCTCGGCCTCCTCTATCGTGACGTCGTGCTCCCGGAGGTGCTGAACGTTGCCATCGGAATCGCCTTCGAGGTCCCAGATTATGGTTGCATCCATGCTCGGCTCTCGCGTTCGCCCCCTTGAATATTGTAGCCGCGTGTGACTTACAAATCAACACCCGATGTGGCACGGTCTCACGAGCGTACCACAACGTGGGGGCCTCGTCCATCATCACCAGGCGATCTCTGATGTGGCACGCCGCTGCCCGCTTCGCACTGCTTCTCCGCTCCGCTCCGGAAGTGGCACACCGACGACGCCCACCGCTGAAACAAGGGCACCCGCGCGGCACACAACCCACGTCGGGCCGCACGGAAACACGGGCATCCGTGCGCGCTTTCTCTGACCCTTTTTTCCTCTCCATGTCCAGGTATCACTCTGGCAAACCGTCGACGCCGTAGAGGCGGAAGACGAGTTCGTCGATACGCCGTTCATGATTCTCCACGTCGCGTTCCAAGGAAGCGCGTTCGCGGTCGGAGAGTTTTCCATCGCGGAGTTTTGTCTTGGCGTCCATGATCGCGCAAACCGATTCGGTGATCCGGTCGGCAAGCTTCTTTTCCTGGACCTGCTCGGGAATCTTAATGGGAACTTGCTCGATAAACTGCTTGTTGTAGGCAAACCATCCACTGTGAAATGGTGTAGTGATCTTTTGGACAAACCAATTCAATAGGGTGCTATTTAGGAGTCCCAGCACATATTCATACATCTCAGGATAATGCAGTAGTATGCCGTAACCTCCACCGCCACCTCCGCCACTGCCAACAAAGAAAAGATCTCCTGTTCTGTCGAAAGAGTACTCTCCGCGCTGGGCGAGGGATGGCGTGAGAATTTTGGGAACGCTCATTGATGAGAGATTCTTCGGATAGACATATCCATACCATTCGCTGCCCTCGTAGGTACCGCGTTCACGTTTGCCGAGAGAGGGTCTGCATCGCTCCATGTAGCTCCATGTGCTGGGGGTTCCTTTGCGCATTTTCTTTTCTGCTACCAAGCGAAAGCCAGCGTCACCTCTCGTATAGGGAAAAAGGATGACTTGCTCAGATGCTTTTGGCACCCAACGCTTCATGTGAACACTGCCCTTCAACAGCGGATGCAAGTAAGTTGGCTCGATATCGACTTCGGCTTGAAGCTCCTCGCTAAAGAAGCGTGATCCGCGACGCTCGAGGATGAATACCCTGTCAGCGCTCGTTTGGAGTCCAACAAACACCTTAGCCGCATACTCTCGCAATGGCGGCCCCTGGGATGTCAAGGCGTTAAGTAACTCGGATTCACTAGCATCGAGGAATGCCCACCCAGCGCTCGGCATCTCACGTGCTGCACGAAAGGCAAGCACTCCGGTTGCAGGTTTTCCGGTGTCGATGCTTCTGCACTGCGATCTTCCATCAGATAGATCAAGTATCTTCGCGTATTCGATCAGCGTATCCGCGGGTGACGCAGAAAAGACATGCACCGCCGTATACGTTGTGGCACCTTGGAAGACTTGTTGGTCGCAGAAATCAATTACGCTTCGTAGGTGCTTTCCGTCGGCGATAATCTTACGAAGTCCTTCACCGTATTGGGCCTGCCAGTACTTATGGGGCATGATGTAGCCAAGAAGGCCGTCGGGCGCGAGTAGTTCGAGGCAGCGTTCGACGAAGATGACGTAGATGTCGTAGTTGCCTTTGGCAGCGGATTTGTAACGCCACTTGTAGAACGCGCATTCATCTGGCGCCCATTGGTTGAGTTCTTGAACGCGGATGTAGGGTGGATTGCCGATGATGCAGTCGAAACCCCTTCGCCTCGTCTCTTTCTCGGCTTGAGAATCGAGCAACCAACCGAAACCACGAGTTCGGCTGTCCCAGTCGAAACGATTCATGCGGAATCGGATGTCGTCGTCAGGCGGGAACAACCCTCCGTGCGTGGCGATCACCCAACGATCGAAATCGGCCGAGTTGATCAACGAATTGCCGCACAGGATATTGTTATCCAAAGACGGCAACAGTTCGTTTTCGAGCCAGTCGCGCTGCCAGTGGGGCGGCAGTTTGCCTTCGAGCATTTTCAGATAGAGCGACATGACGGTCACTTCGACCGCCTGCTGGTCGATATCGACACCGTGGATGCAACTGGTCAACAGCGCGGCTTTGAAGTCGGGAGCAAGCTGCCATTGCCCTTTCTTGTCTTGAAAGGCGATGTCCCTCTGCTTCTTGCGCGATTTGCCGGGGGCCGCGACTCTCGCCAGGGAGGGCTTCTTGGCAATCGCCGCCAAACAATGGTCGATGAGGTACTGAAACGCGGCCACGAGGAAGGAGCCGGAACCGCAGGCGGGATCGAGGATTCTTACGTCGAGCAGTTCCATCGGCGAACGACCGGCGATTTTCGGTCCCACGACACGGCGAATGATCGTATCGACGACGAAGCGGGGCGTGTAGTACACGCCGTTGGCATGACGGACTTCCGGCTTTTGTTTGACGTCGGCCTCACCGAGCTCGACGACGACGATATTGCCGAGGAACCTTTCGTAGACGATGCCCAAGATGTCGTCGCCGATGGCGGCGAAGTTCCAGGGACCGTCGGGCGGATAAAGCGTGCGGATGAAGTCGGCGAGGATGTCGTCG
The DNA here is from genome assembly GCA_964438165.1 of uncultured Planctomycetaceae bacterium. GTDB lineage: Bacteria > Planctomycetota > Planctomycetia > Pirellulales > Thermoguttaceae > CALFBP01. Next base: position 20,818 of record CAYTJV010000058.1, read on the forward strand.
GAAACCGCCAGCGATTCGGAGAAGTGATACTTATAGAGGTAGCCGTTGTATTCGCGGTCAAGCTGGCGGAACTCGGCACAGAGTGCCGGGTAGAACTCGCCGCCCTCGGTGCTAATGCGGGCAAGCATTTGCTTCAGCGAGCCGTATTGGCGAATTCCGCGGTCTTCGCAAACACGCATAAAGACCAAGCGGTCAATCAATCGCTGCACCGCCTCGGTGAGTCTGGCCGCGCCGTGGAGCGTGTCGGCTTCTGGAAACTCTTTCTTGTTATCGTGATAGATCGCGCGGGCAAGGTGCTTGCGGTAGGTTTCGAGATAGCCGAGGAATACCTTGTCGATCAGTTCATCGCCGCGTAGCTCGAACAACATTCGATCGACGGTCCGCAAGCGTCG
>CAYTJV010000059.1:0-1068 GCA_964438165.1 uncultured Planctomycetaceae bacterium
GACGACCTGGACCTCGGGCAAGGGCCAGGAGTACATGCTCTGGAACAACGTCGAGTCCAAGCCCTACGGCTTCTACCCGTTGGCCTGGGACCTCAAGCTCCTGAAAATGCTCGGCGCTCAAGAGTGGCGCGGGGAGGAATACTCGGGCCGCACGATTTTCGAGGCGGCCCCGGCCGGCGAGCGGGTCCTCGGCTGGTGCCCGGAGGACCGCGATTTCGCCTATCCGAACGTCGGCGAAGACGACTGCGCCGGCCGCATCGATCGCGGCGCGGCCATGCAGGTGCCTCACACGAGCTGGCTCTTTTATTTGGCCCGGATCTGCAATCACTGCACCTATCCGGCCTGCCTCGCTTCGTGCCCGCGCGGATCCACCTACAAGCGGCAAGAGGACGGCATCGTATTGCTCGACCAGGGGCGATGCCGCGGCTACCGCGAGTGCGCCAAGGCCTGCCCTTACAAGAAGGTCTTCTACAACGCGCTTGCCGGCACTTCCGAGAAGTGCATCGCGTGCTTTCCCAAGATCGAGCAGGGATTGCAGCCGCAGTGTTTCGTCAATTGCATCGGCAAGATCCGGATGGCTGGATGGATTTCGACTCCTGAAAAGGCCCAGGCCGACAACCCGATCGACTACCTGGTACACGTCAAGAAAGTGGCGCTGCCGCTGTTCCCGCAGTTCGGGCTGGAGCCGAACGTTTACTACATTCCTCCGGTCAATGCCCCGGCGGCGTTCCTGCGCCAGATGTTCGGCCCGCGCGTGGAAGCCGCCATCCGTGCCTATCGCGCGGCCCCGCAAGATCCGGATTTGGCCGGCCTCTTGGGACTGTTCGGCTCGACCGATCGCGCGGTGCCGCGGTGGGCCCGCAAGGACGATTGGGTCGTCGGCGCGGACGACGACGGCAAGGAGATCCTCCGCGTGCCGCTCCGCGAGCCGGTCTACGTCCGCGAGGCGTTCGACGCAAAATACCAGGTGGCGCGAGTCAATTGCCCATGAGAGGAGACCGGTCCAAGAAAGTCCCCACCGACCTCGTGTCGGTGGAAGCGGGTCTGGGAACTACGTGAGAGGACACC
>CAYTJV010000059.1:1168-12496 GCA_964438165.1 uncultured Planctomycetaceae bacterium
GGCCCAACAAAATCCCCACCGACCCCGTGTCGGTGGAAGCGGGTTTGATAACTACGTGAGAGGACACCGGCCCAACAAAATCCCCACCGACCCCGTGTCGGTGGAAGCGGGTTTGATAACTACCGTGGCCGCCGTAGTTGCCAAACCCATTTCCACCGGCACGGGGCCGGCGGGGAAGAGTGAAAACTGCGCGTGACGCAAGTTGAGGCCGTATAGGCGCCGTAGTTGCCAAACCCATTTCCACCGGCACGGGGCCGGTGGGGAAGAGCCAAGACCGGCCGTGACGAAAGTTGAGGCCGTATAGGCGCCGTAGTTGCCAAACCCATTCCCACCGGCACGGGGCCGGTGGGGAAAAGGAGAAACCGACAATGCGTAATATCGCTCTTTACGCTGTAATCGCAGCCGCGCTGGCCGCGCCGGCGGGCTGTCGGAAACCCGTTGCGGCGGTTCATGCGCCGAGCGTGTTTGTCGTCTCGGCGCCGATCCCCGAGGACCCGCTCGACGAAGCGTGGAACGATGCCCCGGTCCATGTGGCGACGCTCCTTACGCAAGACATCGTCGAGCCGCGCTCGATGAGCCTTTCCACGGAGAAGATCCGCGTGTGCGCGCTGGCCGACGGCCGCGAGGTCGCGTTCCGGCTGGAATGGGTCGACGGCTCCAACGACGACCGCTCCGTGCCGGCCCGCTTCGCCGACGCCTGTGCCGTTCAACTGCCGGCCAAGACGGAGCCCACCGTGCCTGCTCCGCAGATGGGCGAGCCGGGCCGGCCCGTGGAAATCGTCTATTGGAATGCCGCCTGGCAGGCGGTCGTCGACGGCCGCGGCGACTCGATCCGCGACCTCTATCCCAACGCCGCGATCGATCACTACCCGTTCGAGGCGAAATCCCTGGAGTCCGGCTCCGCGGAGCAGCGCGATATGGCGGCACGCTACGCGCCCGCGCGCTCGTTGGGCAACACGATGGCCGGGCCGCGCAAGACCCCCGTCGAGGACCTTGCCGCCGAAGGCCCGGGCACGCTCTCGCCACGTCCGTCGGGCGGGTCGACCGGGCGCGGACGCCGCACGCCCGAAGGTTGGGCCGTCGTCATCCGTCGCAAGCTTCCGGAAGGCTTCTCGCCCCAGAATGAAACGCAGGTCGCCTTCGCCATCTGGGAGGGCGGGCATCAGGAGGTCGGTGCCCGCAAGATGCGAACCGCCTGGATTCCCTTGGTGATGCAGGAGAAGCCATGACCATGAGTGCTGGGGAAAAAGACTTCCGAAGTCTCGAAGACTTCGGAAGTCTGCGGCACGTTGAAAACGTGCCCCACGGTCCGCCGCTCCCGACGGACTTGCTCCGCCAGGCGGCCGAGTGGAGACTGATCGCACTGCTCTTCGAGCCGCCGGACGATGCGTGGCACGGCGAAGTGCAGGCGCTCGGCGAAAGCCAATCCGACGAGCTATTGCGCGAGGCGTCGAGACTGGCTCGGCAGGAAGCGACGCCGGGGCTCTATCACTCGACGTTCGGGCCGGGAGGGCCGGTGAGCCCTCGCGAGGTTGCCTACCACAAATTGGTCTTGCCCGGCGCGCTGGTTTCCGAGATCGAGGGATACTACGCCGCCTTCGGCTATGCCCCTTGCGGCGACGAGCCTCCGGACCACGTGGCCGTCGAGGCCGGCTTCATTGCCTACCTGCGGCTCAAGGAAGCCTACGCCCTCAGCCGCGAGGATTGCGAGCCGGCCGCTGTTACCGCGGAGGCATCGCAGCGATTCCTCGGCGAGCATCTTGCCGTCCTAGCATTGCCCTTGGCCGCCGCGCTGTCGGGCTCGCCGGTCCGCTACCTCGCGCTTGCCGCCGAGGCGCTTCGTCGCCGGACCGGCGAAACGCCGCCAGCGGAAACTCCGTAGGGCAAGCTGCCAGCTTGCCCGAGCAAAACCCACGGTCGCGATCCTTGTCGCCGATTGGCGCCTCTTCAGTCGGCCCGAGGAATCGGATCGGAGTCTCAAGTGCTGCCGAACGCTGCCCAGAGAGTGGTTGGCTGAAATCAGTTTGGCACGGGGTGGGAGAAGGATTACAATGAGACAAAGTTGAAGCTTTTCACGCCGGGTCTGAGCTGCCGCGAAGGTCCCGGAGACCCCGAGACGTCGGGCCCCCGTCATGGACAACTCAGCCGACAACGAAAATTCCAAGACCGAAGGAGCCGTTGTTTCCGTGCCGACCCGGGGCCTGAGCCGGCGCACGGGTCTTGGGCTTCTGGGGGCCATGGCGGCGCTCGGCCTGCTGATTGCAGCGAGTCTCTGTTCAGATCGCCTCCGGCATTCCGAGGAGGCGCAGGAGACGGTCGGACAAGCCGGCCCGCCCGCGGAAATCATGGCGGAGCCGGCTCTTCCCGATCTCCCGGCTCTTCCGTCCCTTCCGGCGAAGGCCGAAGCCAAGCAACCGCTAGCGACTCCGGTTTCCGAGGCATCGGCCCCTCCGCCGGCGACTGTCCAAGCCGCTGCCGAGGAAATGCAGCAGGTGGTCCGGCGTCTGCTGGCCGATTTCCCCAACCATCCCGACGCCCTGGACCTGATGGCCCGCGTTCATCTCCTTTTCGGCCAATCGGCCGGCGCCGCAGACTGCTGGAAGAAGTCCCTGGAGCTGAATCCGAACGATACGCGCGCGTACCGTGGACTGGCATCTGTTGCCCAAATCAAGAACGATCCCCAGGGGCAAGTGCGCCTGTTGCGCAAGGCGCTGGCCGTCGACCTCCGCTCGTTCGACACCCACTTCGATCTGGCCAAGGCGCTGGTGGACCAGGGCCAGAACAAAGAGGCGATCAAGCTGCTCGAAGCGCACTTGCAGTTCTATCCCGGATCCCCCCGCAGTTACTCGTTGCTCGGCGCGGCGTATCTGCAGGACAACGCCTTCAAAGAAGCCAAACAGGCGTACCTGGCCGCAGTCAAGCTGGAGCCGCGCGACGACTTCCCTTACCTGGGCTTGGCCAAGGCCTGTGCGCGACTCGGCCAGCAAGAGGAGTCGAAGCGATATCAGCAGAGGTTCGAGGAGCTGCGCAGCGGCGACCGGCAAAAGCTCAGGAGTCGCCGCGGACGCTACGAGGACCTTGTGGCCCAATGCGATACGCTATCCAATATCTGCACGAATGTCGGTCGCCTTTACCACAGCCAACGCAATTTCCGCGAGGCCGAGCGGATCTGGCGGCGCGCGGCTGCGGTGACTCCCCAACACGTGGATAGCCGGAAAGCGCTGGCCGACCTGTACTCTCAGAGCGGCCGCACGGCCGACGTCATCCCGATCCTGGAAGAGTTGGTCCAACTGGTGCCCGCTGAGGCGAGCGATTGCCTGAAGCTCGGGCGGCTGTATGCCGAGTCAGGCCGGACCGACAAGGCAGAAACAACGTTCATGCAGGCGTGCCAACGGGCTCCCAAAGGCGCCGCCAGCCGCGCGGCCCTGGCCGAGTTGTACGTGAAGACCGACCGGAAAGTTGCCGACGCCGTGTCCTTGGCCCGCAAAGCGACGGAACTCAGTCCAACGGCCGGCCATTATTGGCTGCTCGCCACGGCCTGCCGCCGGCACGGCGACGTGCCCGCGGCCCTGGCGGCGCTGGATCGGGCCATCGAGCTCGATCCGGGCAACTTGCAGTACCGCGAGGCACACCAGGCGATGAAGGAGAAGGAGGAGAAGAAGTAGCATGAGTGTTGGGCTTTGCCGCTCCCCAGGGCCGCGACGCGCCGCAGCGTCCGGCCTCGTACTGGCCTGGCTCTTGGCCTGTTGCGTCGCTTCCGCCCAAAGTCCGATCCGACTCCGCGACGCGACCAAGGCATCGGGCGTGACCTTCCAGCACACCAACGGCTCCAGCGGCCGCTACTATATCATGGAAGCGATGACGGCGGGCCTGGCTACCTTCGACTACGATCGCGACGGCCTGATCGACATCTACTTTGTCAACGGGGCACCGCTGCCGGGGATGAAGTCCAGCGGGCCACCGCCGCGCAATGCCCTGTACCGCAACTTGGGCCAGTTTCGCTTCGTCGACGTCACGGAAAGAGCGGGCGTGGGGGATACCGGCTTCGGGCTGGGGGTTGCGGCCGGCGATTACGACAACGACGGCTGGCAGGACCTCTACGTGAGCAACTTCGGCCCCAACGTCCTCTATCGCAACCGCGGCGACGGGACCTTCGAGGACGTGACCGAAGGGGCAGGCGTGGGCCGTGGAAATAAGGTGGGCGGGGGAGTCGCCTTCCTCGACATGGACGGCGACGGGAGTCTCGACCTGTTTGCCGCCAATTACGTCCGCTTCTCTTTCGACATGCACAAGCTCCGCTCCGTAAGAGGAGTTCCGGTTGCCCCCGGCCCTCTCGACTACTCGGGCGAGCCCGCCAACTTGTTCCGCAACCGCGGCGATGGGACGCTGGTCGACGTGAGCGTCGCTTCGGGTATCGCCGCCCATGCCGGCACCGGCATGGGCGTCACCTGCGCCGACTACGACAACGACGGGCGCACCGACATCTTCGTGGCCAATGACGAGATGCAGAATTTCCTTTTCCACAACCGGGGCGGAGGGAAGTTCGAAGAAGTCGGTCTGACGGCCGGGGTGGGGTTCGATCCGGTCGGCCTGACCCACGGCAACATGGGCGTCGACGCCGCCGACTACGACCACGACGGCTGGCTCGATTTCGTCGTCACCAGTTACCAGCGCGAGCCGACTGCATTGTATCGCAACCAGGGAGGCGGGTTCTTCGGCGACGCCTCATCGCAAACGGGAGTAGGCGCCGCCGGTGGCAACCAGGTCCGGTGGGGCGTCGGGTTCGCGGACTTCGACAACGACGGGCATCGCGACCTGTTCATCGTCTGCGGTCACATCGACGAAACGGTGGAGCTCCTCGACGATTCGGCCTCGTACCGGGCCCGCAACGTCCTCTTGCGCAATACCGGGGACGGCCGTTTCGTCGACGTTTCCGCGCACAGCGGGGACGGCTTGACGCCGAAAAACGTCGGCCGCGGCGCCGCCCTCGACGACCTGGACAACGATGGCCGTACCGACGTGGTGGTCCTCAACTCGAAATCCGCGCCCACGATCCTCCGCAACGAGTCGGCCACGGGAAACCACTGGATCCAGTTGCGACTGCGAGGAGTCAAGTCCAATCGCGACGGCGTGGGGGCCAGGGTCCGCGTCGTGGCTGGGAACCTCGTCCAGATCGACGAGGTCCGCGCCGGCAGCGGTTATCAGAGCCACTTCGGTTCCCGGCTTCACTTCGGCTTGGGAAAACGCGACCGGGTGGACCGCATCGAGGTCCGCTGGATCGGCGGCGGCGTGGACGTGCTCGAAAACGTCCGCGCCGATCGGACCTTGGCCATTGTGGAGGGCGGACAAGGGAGTTCGAGCCGGGATTAGAGGCTCAACCGCATCCCCTCGCCCGCGGGAGAGGGGCCGGGGTGAAGGAACATCGGCTCCATAGACGCTTCCTTGGCCCCTCAAACACGGGGGTAAGACATCGCTATAAAGAGTTGGATCAACCAACAATCCCGTCTCGTTTTTCGCGTCGCACTCTTGCGTTATTCGCGCGCACTGACTAGATTAGTTCCGTCTGCTGAGGAGGCGGTTGGTTCGCGAAATCCGATGAGTTGTCGGGGCCGCCGATTCAGGTCTGATGGGTTCGCTCCTAATCAATCCTTTTCGTCAAAGGAGTCGTTATGATCAGGTTTCTCCGTCGCTGCGGCTTCACCTTGGTGGAGCTCCTTGTCGTCATCGCGATCATCGGGATTTTGATCGCCCTGTTGTTGCCGGCCGTGCAAGCAGCCCGCGAGGCTGCTCGGCGTTCCCAATGCACGAACAACCTCAAGCAGCTCGGCTTGGCGCTGCACAATTACCATTCCGCGAGCAATTGTTTCACGCCAGGGGGCATCAGCTATGGTTGGAATAATTGGGGCGGTGCAGGGCCGGATTGGTCCGTCAAGAACTTGAATGGCTTGGTCTTGTTGCTTCCCCAGGCGGAGCAGGCGCCGCTTTATGCCCAGTTTGATTTCAAATCTGCCGCTGGGCAGCGCCTCGTCATCACCGGCACCCCCGCGCCAGTAGTGATGGGCTCCCCCAGCGACCCGCGTTTCATCCAAAACGTTACTTTGGCGAGTCAGAAGCTCAACGCTTTCAGTTGCCCATCGGATAACGGCAACCCGATTATCGCGTCCGAAGGCGCCACGACGAATCCGTATTACGCGCCAGCCGCGAATCTGTCGGGCGTGAAGACGAACTACGACTTCAGCCAGAACACCAACGACTTCACCATGAACTATTGGCGGCGGAACGTCGGTGCAAGGAACCAGCGAATGTTCGGCGAGAACAGCTCTTCCAACTTCAGAGACCTCGTTGACGGCTCCTCGAATACCGTGGCCATGTCGGAGAGATTGTACAGCGTTCGCGATGGTCAGTGCTCCGCTTGGTCGTACCGTGGCCATGCGATGATTCTCGACATCGGGGCTGGGGGCGGGCAACAACCGGTCAAGCAGAGCCCCATCAACAATTGGGACCTTTCCTGGCCCTGTGCTCCGTTCACCCCGATTCCCGGGTCTCTGGGCGAGTGGCACTACCCGGGCAGCATGCATCCCGGCGGCTGCAACATGCTGTTGGGAGACGGCTCCGTGCGGTTCATCTCGCAGACTGCCGCGTTGAGCATTCTCCAAGCGCTCGCCACCATGAACGGGGGCGAGACGGTATCGAATTTTTAGCCTGTACGGCCCGATCGGTTGCCGTGGTAAGGACGAGGAACATGCTATGAAACGACTTCTGGTGTTGCTGACGCTGTTGGTGTCCCTGTGTTGGCTCTCGGCGGGTTGCGGCTCGGGCGGCCCCGGTGGTCCGTCGGGCGGCCAGCTCAAGTTGACGGACGAGCAAAAGAAACAGGCCCAGGAAGCACAGATGAAAGCCATGATGATGCAGCAGAAGGGCGCCATGCAGGGGGAGACCCCGAAGAAGTAGTCCTCTTAGCGGCCGTGAAGTGACGAAGCACCCCGGTCCGGATAGCGGCAAGGGCGTGGGCCAGAGGCTGGCAGTGCCCCCCGCGGCCGGACCCCCGGGTCCATGGCATTCGGGCATTGCCCGCGCGGCGGCGGTTGCGTTGGCGGCAGGGGCGGTGGTCTGGGCGGCGATTGCGATCGTCCGCCTCGGCGGTGCCCCGCCGCCCACTCCGGCTGGCGGCGACGAGGAGTCGGCCGATTCCGTGCCGGTGTTTTCCGGACCGGCGTACTCTCCCCAGGCAACCGTGGCCGATCTGAAGCAGGCAAGCCTTCAGATCGCCAACGAGTTGGCGGCGGATTATCCCGATTCGCCAGACGCATGGAATGTGACGGCTCAACTCCAATTCCATCTGGGCAACACCCCGGAGGCGGTCAATCTCTGGCAGCGGTGTCTAACGGCCAATCCCAAGTTGGGCGACGCTCAGTATGGTTTGGGATACATCGCGCACCTCGAAGGCGATAACGCCAAGGCCGTGGAGCGGTTCCGCGCGGCGTTGGCCGTCAGCCCGCTCGATCGACGCATTCCCCTCTTGCTCGCCGAGAGCTTGACGCGGCTGGGCAAGCCCGAAGAGGCAGTGCCGCTGCTCGCGGAGCTGCTCAAGAGCGGTCAGAGCACCCTGTACGGCTTGGTGTCCCTCGGTCAGATCTATTTGGACATGAGGGAGTACGACAAGGCCCGGGCCGTTTTCGAAAGGGCGGTCCAACTCGATCCCGCCAGCCGCGAGGCCCAGTTCGGGTTGGGCACGGCCTGGGCCCGGCTCGGCGACACGGAGAAATCCCGGCAGGCCATGAGCGCGTTCCAGGCTTTGGTGGCGAACCGGCGGGCCGAGTCGGCGGCTCGCGTCATGGGGTTCGACGATTTGGCCAAAGGCCGGGAAGTCGCCGTGCTCATCCACAACGAGGCAGCCAAAGTCTACCTCGCGCACGGGAATCTCCAGAAGGCGGAAGGGGCGTGGTGCAAGACGTCGGCACTGGATCGAAAGAACATCCCGTGCCGGATGGAGCTGGTTGCGATCTACGAGCGGACTGGCAGGGATCGAGCAGCGCTGCGCGTGTCCGAGGAGCTTCGCGACCTGGAGCCCGAGCGGGCCGATCACTGGCTCAACGTCGGCGTGCTCAACGTCCGGCTAGGGCGCCGCGATGCCGCCCTGGCGGCGGTCGACAAGGCGATCGCCATGGAACCCGACAATCCGAAGCACCGCCAGGCCCGCGAGGTGATCCGGAGCGCACCATGAGCGTCCCCTCACCCCCTGCCCCTCTCCCGCACGCGGGAGAGGGGAGTTGTTGTTGGACGGCCGTTTCGGCGGTACCTGTTCTTTTTGCCTGGCTAGGCTTTGGCACGGCGGTCTGGGCCCAAAGCCCCATCCAACTCCGCGATGCGACCCAGGCCGCCGGAATTCATTTCAAGCACGACGACGGCAGCACTGGGAAACGGTACGTTGTGGAACCGGTGGCCTCGGGTCTGGCCACCTTCGATTACGACGGCGACGGCCTGATCGACGTTTACTTCCTCACCGGGGGCCCCTTGGAGGGGAAGAAGGCCGAGAACCCGCCGACCAACACCCTCTACCGCAACCTCGGCAACTTCCGGTTCGCCAACGTGACGCAAAAAGCCGGCGTGCGAATTCCTGGCTTCGCCATGGGGGCCGCTGTGGCCGATTACGACAACGACGGGCTGCCCGACGTCTACGTGAGCAATTTCGGGCCCAACGTGCTCTACCGCAACCGCGGCGACGGGACATTCGCCGACGTGACCCGGGCGGCCGGGGTTGGACTGCCGGGCAAGGTGGCCGTGGGCGCCGGCGCTGGGTTCTTGGACATCGACGGCGATGGGGATCTCGATCTCTATGTGGCGAACTACTTGAGGTTCTCCTACCAGACGCACCCAAGGTGGACGTACTTGGGCGTCCACGTCTATCCGGGGCCGTTGGAGTTCCCGCCCGAGCCCGACAACCTCTTTCGCAACAACGGCGACGGCGCCTTCACCGACGTGAGCCGGCAGTCGGGCATCGGCGCCGCACCGGCCACGGGGATGGGAGTCGTATGCGCCGATTACGATCGCGACGGCGCCACCGACGTCTTCGTGGCCAACGACGTGATGCCGAACTTTCTCTGGCGCAATGACGGGAAAGGGAAGTTTCAGGAAGTCGGATTGCTGGCGGGCGTGGCCTACGACGCGGCCGGAACGCCCCATTCGAACATGGGGGTCGACTGCGCCGACTACGACAACGACGGACGCCTGGATTTCCTGGTAACGGCCTTTCATCGCGAGCTGGCCGTTCTCTATCGCAACTTGGGAAAGGGCGCCTTTGAGGACGTGACGCGGCGAACGGGCGCCGGCGAGGGATCGTACAACCAGGTGAAATGGGGCTGCGGCTTCGTCGATTTCGACAACGACGGGTACCGCGACATCTTCATCGCCTGCGGCAATCTCTACGACAACGTCGAGGAGTTCGACCGCACGACCTCCTACCGCGCGCGGAACACGCTGCTGCGGAACCTCGGAAACGGCCGCTTCACCGACGTCACCAGTCAGAGCGGCGACGGGATGCAGCTCAAGAACGTCGGCCGCGGCGCCGCCTTCGACGATCTAGACAACGACGGCCGGATCGACGTCGTGGTCCTCAACTCGCGGTCCGCGCCCACGATCCTCCGCAACGAGTCGCCCGGTGGAAACCACTGGCTTCAAGTCCAACTCCGCGGCGTGAAGACCAATCGGGACGGCGTGGGCGCGAGCGTCCGCCTGGTGGCCGGGGACTTGACGCAGATCGACGAAGTACACAGCGGGCGGGGATATCAAAGCCACTGGGGCTCGCGCCTGCACTTCGGCTTGGGCAAACGCGACCGCGTGGACCGCATCGAGGTCCGCTGGATCGGCGGCGGGGTCGACGTGCTCGAAAACCTCCCCGTCGACCGGCTGCTGACGATCGCCGAGGCTAGTCCTTAGGCAGGTTCTCCAGGTGCCGGCCGGCGCGGAACAGGCCCCAGGCGAGCACGATCACCATCAGGCAGATCACGGCCCCGAGGAAGATCCAATTGTTGAGCGCATTGCGGAGCGTGAAGCCCGGCTCTCCGCCGAACGCGGCGTTGTCGACTTGGTTCCCCAGCCGCACCGCCGTGGGCTGAAACGACTGGCGGAGCGTCGCCAGCACCGTGGCTGCCTCGTACTTGGGCGATTCCGCGCTTTCCGACCCGTAGTAAACGCGGTGGGTCTTTCCCTCTTCAGCAAGAAAGGCCGCACGATAGACGTTCCCTTCGGCCTTCACTCCGGTAACGTCCAGGGGCGGATTGTCCTCGTTGTAAACCACGATGCGGTACTCTTCCTGCCGGCGTTCGGGGAATTCAATCGTCAGGTGCTCGCGGCGCAAGTTGCGGAAGCGAAAGTTCGACAGGGTGGTCTGACCAATCGGGGTCCACTCGGTGGTCGGACCGCGGACCACCGGCGCCTCGACCACGGCGCGGCGATTGAAATTGCGGCTGGCCGTCTGGATCGTGAAGGCCGTGAGCGGCTCGCGGCGCGTGCGCACGTGGAGGATCGTCTGTTTCTTCTGGGCATCCGTCTCTTGATCCGACCCGGCGACCGGGTACTCGGCTTTCTTGGCTTTTTTGACGTGCTGTTGGGTCGTGTACCGGAAGAACTCGATCCGGTCGATGCGAAAGACGCGGCGCTGGACGGTGGTGTCCTCTTTGCGTTCCTCCTCCTTCCCGCCGCGGAAGGTCCGCGAAAGATGCTTGTAGGGCGACTCCTTCTCGTCGGTCACGTCCTCGACGACGATCCGGAACTGGCGGAAGCTGTTCGACGGCAGGGGGACGTCGCGGTTGCTGACGTCCATGTACCGCGAGTAATCGAAGATGATGCCGTCGGAGACCAAGGGCGACCACTTCGTGCCGTCGTCGGAGCCGAATACCCGCACTTTGCGCTCGTAATCGGCCTGCGGCGTGAAGAAAGCGAAGCCTTCGGCGTCGTGGGCGTCTTTCGGCAATCGCACGCGGACCTCGATCGCGTTGCCCTCCTCGCGGAGCGAAACCACCTCGGTCGGGCCGCTGTACCGGATCCTTTCCTCGCGGTACTCTACGTCGGGCTCGATCTGATAGGGGGCCTCGACCTGCGTAGCGTCGAGGATGCGAAGGTCGGGCAGTCCGTCGCGCGTGGCGGCGTAGATGTCGCTGTCGAGAGTAAAGGCCAGGATCTCCTCCTCGTTGGCCGAGCCGCGGTCAATGTCCCGCCAGAAGCGGAATCGTCCCGCCTCTTCCGCCGCCAGGGGCGGGGCCTCACGCAAAGGCGCAAAGACGCAAAGAAAGAGAGACAAAAGAATCTTCGCGCCTTTGCGCCTTTGCG
>CAYTJV010000059.1:12596-19635 GCA_964438165.1 uncultured Planctomycetaceae bacterium
AGAAAGAGAGACAAAAGAATCTTCGCGCCTTTGCGCCTTTGCGTGAGGCATTTTTTCTCTAGAAACGTCATGGTTTTTCCTCCTCCGATGAAATCGGTTTCGTGGCGAACGTGTGGCGGTACTTCAGATAGATGAACGAGCCGCTGAGAACCAGCAGGCCGAGCACTGCGAAGGCCACGACCCGATTGATCTGATCCAATTGGGCGAGATCGGAGAAGAACACTTTCCATGCAACCACGCCAAACAGCCCCAGCGACACGTAACGCAGCGGCCGAACGTCCTTCCAAATGCCGGCCAACAGCAGCCCCACCGCAAAAAGCGACCAGAGGATCGAAACCCCGCCGGCCTGAAAAGGCCGCAGCTTGTAGGCCAAGAACGTGTTGACCTCGAGGCTGAGGAAGATGAACAACAGTGCCAGCGCTGCGCAGCCGAGCGCCTGCCCGGCCTGCTTCGCCCGGACGTCCCCCACAAGAAGTCTAAAGCCGAAGTACAGGAAGGCAATGATCGCCCCGAAGTCGAGCAGTCGCATGGCGGCTTCGAGGAAAGAGTAGTAGTCGCCCCCGTAGAGCGTCATCCCAGCGACCCGCCAGCTCGGCAGATCGAACACGAAGAGCTTCACCACCAACGCGGCCACGAACACCACCAGAGCGCTCAGCACGAACTGGCTGGGCCGCGCCAGGTACTCGTAGACCAAGAAGCCGCACAAAACGATCCACAAGAGCGAGAGGACCGGCAGGCGAAGCGGCGGGCAGAGATAGAGAAACGAGCGGTTGAGCTCCAGGTGCAGGAACACGAAGAGCATGGCCACCACGCCGATCGCGGCCGCGCGCACCGCCCAGCGATCGCGGACCCACCCTACCATGTCGTTGGCCTTGTCGATGGCCAGCGACGCGGCGCCCGGTGCGTTGAGCAGGCGGAACGCCCCGGCCATCGAGGCAATCGGGATCCCGAACGCCACGAGCCGCTGGAGCATGAGCCAGAAGAACTCTCCGATCAGCGCGCCGGTGTTCCGAACGATGCCCGCCGCGTACTGGTGCGGCAAATCGAAGAAGCAGAACCGCGCGGCGACGATCATGTAGAGCAAGTAGGCCACGTGGCGGAGGAACTCACTCTTGAGCTTGCCGGCGATCCAGAGCATCACCAACGCCTGGATGGCCCAGCTCACCGTGATCCACTCGGCCGAGAGCAGAAGCGGCACGGTTACCGCCAGGAAGAACGCGGCCAGCCCGATGAAGCAGAACAACAGCTCCCGGTCCAAGAGCCGCCGCACGAGGAAGTACCACACGTGGGCCACGTAAAAGGCGGCCAAGGCGAGCGTGACCACGGCGACCCAGCGGTATCCGAAGGCTTCGTTGACCAGACGGTAGCTCACCACGAAGTAAATCCCGGCGTTGATCAGCAGGCCGATCGGCTCCAGCAACGTCGACTTGGTGCGGTTGACCAGGTTGAACAGGAAGACCGCGGTCGAGAAGAGGACGAAGAAGGCGCTCAGGAACGGCATCACCTCCCAGAAGTTGTCAACCCGGTAAGCGCGCATGGACCCGAAGAACAGGCCGTAGGTGCAGAGGAAGGCCAGGTAGGTCAGCAGGTGCCAGTCCTTCTTATAGCTGATGCCCAGCACGCCGCATCCCAACAGCAGCATGTAGGAGAACAGGCCGACGAAGTTCACCACGCCGGTCGAGAGCATGATCGGCGTGCCGAAGCCGCCGAGGATCCCCAGGACGGCCACGAGCATGGAATTGAAGCGAATCGCCATGCCGCCGGCACACACGGTGATGAAGATCATCAGGGCGAAGGCCGGAATCATGGGAATCATGTGGTAGAAGTGGAACGCGGCGAACACGCTGAAGTACAAGGTGGCAATGCCGCCGCCGATCAGCCCCTGGCCGAAGGCGTGGTATTTCTTGCCGAGCATCCGCATGCCGCCGGCGAGCATGGCGACACCGGCCAGGATCGAGAGCCCGACCCGGCCCATCGGGGGCATCCACCCCTTGTCAATCGACAACTTCAGGAAGAACCCGATGGCCATCACCAGGATCACAATGCCGACGCGCAACAGCCACGTGCTGGCGATGGCGTACTCCATCGAGACCCCGGCCGGGCGGTGCTCCTCGCCGACGATGATCCAGTTCCAGATCTTCAGCAGGATTTCCTTGGCCGCGGCCTCGAAGCGGTTCGGCTCGCGGGCCGGCAGCGTTGGTACGGGATGAGGCGGGGGCGGGGGGGCAACGACCGCCGCCGTGATGATTGCAGCGGCCTCGACTGGCCCTGGCGAGGGCCCGGCCGCCACGGGCCCCCATTGAACCACGGGCTCCGAAACGGGTGGAGCGGGCACTTCCGGTGGGACTGGCTGGGGCGCAGGCTCGGGAGCCGGCTCCGGCTTGGGGGCTTCCGCGGGCTGGACCGCCGCCTCCGGCGCACGCTCCTCGGGCGGCCGCCCTGTGACGGCCTCCTCGACCATGCGCTGCAGCAACCGTTTATGGTGCTGTAGCTCCTCCCGGAGCGACTTGAGATGAAGCGACATCAACTCCGTCGATTCCCTCTGCCGATGCATGAGCTTGGACACCAAGATCACGAGCGTCACCGGCAAGACCAAAAGGGCCGACACCACTCCGACAATCACCATCGTGACAATAAGGAACTCTTCAAAGTTGTGCATGCTTCACCTCGCATTGCCCCGCGGTGCCACCCAACCGACGCCGAGCCCCAATAGCCCAGGCGGGTTTACCTACAAAATGTTACGCCAAAACTAGCCTCAACTTCATACCACGGTGATCCTTCACGGTAGGAGGAACCTCAGAAATACATAAGTTAGGTGGGGATCAATAGTCAGAATGAGCCGGGTTAGCCCACCCTCGTCTCCTCCCGCCCTGCCCCGGATGCCTGCGAATCGTCCAAGATCGCTTGGACATGCTGCTCAAGCACCGTGGTCAAATGGGCTATGGCGTCCTTGCCGCGGTCCCCAACCACTCGGATCGGCTCGCCGAACACGACCGTCGCTTTCCGCGTGCCGCGGATGGTCGCGGTTGGCGCGCCGAGCACATCTTCCTCGAACTTGTCGAGGGTTTCGGCCATCCGTTCCACAGTCGGCCGCTGGGCCACGTAGTTGCCCGGGTAGCTGAACAACTGCACGACGAGGAAAACGCCGTCGAGGTCTTCCTCGCACTGCCGGCGATTGGGGGCTTCGTTGGTCAGGCTCTCCAGACGTTGGATCAAATGGTGCCGCAGCGTTTTGACCCGCTCGGGCACGGTGGCGGTGGAGCCGTCGAGGCCGTGGCGGGCCTCGATCCGACCGAGAATGAAGTCCACCAGCTCGGCCAGCCGTTGGGGCAGAGGGCCGGACCCCGTATGGCCGAGATACTCGATTTCCTTGAGAGCCAGCGCTCCTTCCGCGAAATGATAGATCCGCTCGGCCAGGGCCAGATCGGGCCGCGGCCGCCAGTGGATCGCCCGCTCCAAATCGTCCATCAGTTGCAGCAGGTCGGGCGTCGGGCTTTCGACGTAGCGATAGGTCATCGCGCAGGGGATGCAGACGATGGGCCGGCTTGCCTTCCGCGCAGCCAAGAGGGCCATCGCCGCCGGACCTTCCCGAAACGGCGTGAGCCGCTCATTGCAGTGGTAGACCTCCCCTTCCGGGAAGACAACCAAGGGATTCGGCCGGGACTCGATGATCTCCACGGCCCGGCGAAAGGCCTGCAAATCGGTCCCCTCCCGATCGATGCTGAAACATCCATGATGCTGGAGCGACAGCCGCCGCAGTCGCGATCCCCTTTGGAACACCTGCCAGGCGACCATGATATAGAACGGCACGCCGACCCGCTCTGCCGCCTCGTACGTGCTGTAACAATCGGCGTGGCTGGAGTGATTGGGGGTGATCAGCACGCCGCAGTTTTCCGCGATGGCCGAACGGACGTGCTCGACGCCGTACACGTCGACATCGAGTAGCCGTTGGACCTTGAGTTGTTGGCGTTGCCGCCACGGCCGCCAAAGGCGTATCCACCCCGGACTCAGTTTCGGCGGCCACCAGTGCGGCGGCTTCTGGAAGGGCTGTCGGTTCATCGCCACTCCAGGACTTTGAAAATCCCCTCGCGCTTGGCGATCTGCTCGGGCAAGGCGAGCAATCGCTCACGATAAACGCTCAGCACGATGCCCAACAGGAAGACCACTCCGCCGGCGATGGCCATGAACACTCCAACCGCCTGGTGCCGGCCGAGGTCCGCCAGGAGTATGAGCAGGTAGAGGCCGAATGCACTTCCGCCGAAGAACGTGGTCGAGCGGATCTGCCAACTGAAGCCGGTCACGAGCATCGCGATGGTGATCGTGATCACCGCCAACTCGAAAATCAGCTCAATCCGGGAGATCGCCATGGTTGTGAAGAAGTGCGAGTGTACGACCGCGATCAACAGCGGCGCCGTCGCCAGCACGCTACCGAGGAAAAGTCCCCAGGTGACCATCTCGTTCTCGCGGTTCTCTTCCTCGCGGAAATGTCCGACGTAACTCGCGGCGATCAGCAGCACGCCGGTGACTGCGCAGAAGACCTCCAGCTTCTGGGCGCCCGTCAAGGGGCTTTTCAGACTGATCATGAGGAAGGCGAGTGCGGCGATGGCGATCGTGGCGGTGCTATACCACCGTCGCCAAGCCCCGCGTGGAGCCAACCCGATCGCCGCCGCGCTGGCCAACGTCGTCAGCAACAAGGCGGTCACGCGAGGCCACCACTGGTCCGGGTCCGTGGGACTGGCGATCTCGGAGATGCCTTGCAGGAAGGCCGCCAACAGGGTGATGCTGACCACGGCGTTGCCGGCCTGGAGGGCCGCGAGGCCTTTGCCTCGCGTTGCCAGGGCCTGCCCGCCCGTCGGCCGATAGACCGCAATCTGCTCAATCCCCATCACGCGGCAGACGGCCAGCAGGGCCACTCCCAGCACGGCGAAGAGCATCGTGTGGTAGACCGGCGGGACATTCCAGAAGCCGAGTAGTTGCCACAAGGCCCCGCACGCAGCAGCCGTGGCGAAGTAGAGATTGACGCTGCGGCGACGGAAGATCGCCGCCAGCGCGTAGAACACCGCGGCCTCGGCGAATACGAGTCCCCAAATCAGCGTCGGGTTGAAGAGCACCTGCTGACCCGGTTGAGCAACGTGGGCCGCAATCTGGACTTTTGCGCTCGGGTGGACGAAGGCCCGCAGGGTCTCGTGATGTAGCGAGGCCACCAAGACCCCGATCAGGATGACTGCCGTAGCCGCTTGCGCGACCCAGCCCAGCGGGCGCTCCGGGCTGTGTCCCCGCCAGAGGCGGGCAGCCACCAGGTAAGCGATGGGTAAGAGCATCAGCCACGGGGCCTGCTGAATCCAGGTCTCTAGTCCGAATGGCGGCACTCGCAGGAGCCCGGCCACGGCCACAAGGGCCGCCGCCGCGCTGCCGAAGAAATAGACGGCCGACCACTTCGGGGCGGTGTGCCGGCAGAGGTAGGCCGAAACTCGATTGCACCCGGCCACCAGCACCATCACGGCCACGAACAGCCATCCGGTCGGCCGCTGCCCCCAACTCCAATGCCCGGCGAGCTCACTCGACGCCCGAAAGTGCAGGGCGATGCCCAGGAAGATTGGCAGGCAGCCCAGCGCCATTGCGAGGGGGGGAACGGCGCGGTTGACCTTCTCGTTTGGCGCGGCAAGGAACGCCTGGACCAGCGTGGCGGCCAACGCGGTGAGGGCGAGGACCGCGATCAGCCACTCGGCGTCGAACCGAGACAGGTCGATGAACGTTACTTCGGCAAGCAGGAAACAGAAGGCTGCCAGGAAGGTGTAGACCCCCACGCGGCGAACCACAATGTCCGAGTAAAGGTACGCGTACGTGCCGGCCACCCACATCGCCCCGGCCAAGAAGCTGTATTGGACAATGTATTGCTCAAGCAACCTCTGCGCCCAAGGGGCCCCGAGGGAGTCCTTCAAGGGAGTCAGATCATACAGCCAGCCAAGGATCTGGAAGGCCACAAGGACCACAAGGGATGCGGCCAGTTGGACGTGGCCCGACCAGAACAGCGGCATACCGTACCGGCGCCGGTCAAAAGTCGGCGAATCCGGCGGAAACGCCCGCTCGCCGTGGATCGAGATCAATCCGAGGGCCATGAGCACGAGGCACGCGTAGCTGATCGTTTGCTCCTGTAGCGCCAGTTCGGGCAGGAGCAGCGCCGCGGTGAGGGTAATGCCGACCTCAACGGCATACATGAACAGCGGGTCGCGGAGCACGTACACCGTGGCCACGTAGAGGAGGCAGCAAACCACGCCGCCCATCCAGAGTCCGTTGTGTACGGTGAGCAGATCATGGGCTTGATAGAACCACAGATTGAGCGGGGCCACCACGCAGCCGAGGAAGGTCAGGGCCTGGCCGGCAATCCTATAGCGCGTTTTCAGCACGACAAACCAGCCCGCGCCTAGAATCCCCAGCGTGCCAAGCCCCAAAGCTGCGGCCAGCCTTGACTTGTTCTCGAAGAAGCCGATATTGTTCAGCACGATGATCAAGCCCAGCACGGCCAACCCGCCGCCCAGAATCAGCATCCACTGAATGCTCCGGGGCTCCAGCAGGGCCTCGAACATCCGCTGCATCGACATGGTCTTGATCTTCTTGGCGATCGGCAGGGCGGGCGGATCGAGGTACTCGCGGAATTGCTCGACCGGCGCGCCGGGCGGACCACCGGCGGTCGTCGCCGGGTCGGCTGGCGGCGGACTGGACTTGGGAATCTCCAGCACCCGACCGCACGCCGGACACTGGGTTCGGCGGCCGGCGAATTCCTGTCGGGCCTGCCCGATCTTTCCACACGCGCAGCGGACATCGATCATCATGGCTCACCCCCCGGAATAGGTCTCTCAAGAACGCGAAAACCGCCCAACACGGCCGCGCTACAAGCTGCCGTCACGAATACCAAGGCGGCAATTGGCCCGATATATCACGCCGATCGCGTGTCGCGTTAGCTCGCGGCACGCGGAAATCGCCTTCGCGGAAACCATAAGGAGAGAGCTTCAATTGGTTCCGATCATACTCGCTCTTC
>CAYTJV010000059.1:19645-20846 GCA_964438165.1 uncultured Planctomycetaceae bacterium
CCCACTACACTACTACACCCACGGATCGTTGGCTTTTTGGGCAACGGCAACGGCCTTGTGGTAGCATGCACCGGCAAACGACTCGTTAGGGGCCGTAGAAAACAAGTTGCCGGACGGTAATCGTAAGACTCCGGCCCTCGGCAAAGTTTCCAGAAACAAGCCGAGGCAGTCAAGACGAAGGCGGCTGATCGTCGCCTTGAGCCGGGTACGGCGAGCTACGCTGCCCTTCCGAGGTTCTATCTCTGCGGTGGCAAGACGTGGATTGGGACCGTGGCCGGTTGACAGTGACGAGCCCCAAGACGGAACACCACCCCGGCAAAGATACCCGCGTTATCCCGCTCTTCCCGGAGTTACGGCCGATCTTGGAAGAGGCGTTTGACGCGGCCCCCGAGGGAGCCGTCTACGCGGTGAACGAGCGATACCGGAGGGGCTCTCAGGGGCCCAACGGCTGGCGGAACTGCAACCTCCGGACCACGTTTGAGAAGATCATCCGGCGGGCCGGTTTGACCCCGTGGCCTCGTCTATTCCACAATCTGCGATCGTCCAGGGAAACCGAATTGGCCGAGCGGTTCCCAATTCAGGTGGTAACGGCTTGGCCGGGGAACACGCCGGATATCGCCATGCGGCACTACCTGCAAGTGACCGATCAGCACTTCCGCCAAGCCTCAGAGCCGGCCAGCGGAGGCGGTGCAAAATCCGGTGCAGCAAACGTCACGGGGCCGGTGCAGAATCCGGTGCAGCAACCCGCCGCGGGGTGTTGCGGGGTCTCGCAAGAAACGACAGAACCCCTTGTGGATTCAAGGGTTCTGCTGAATCGTGCGGTTCGTTGCGGAACCTTGCGGGAATCATCAGCGGAGAGGGAGGGATTCGAACCCTCGGAGGAGCTTATAGCCCCTCACGGATTTAGCAAACCCGCGCATTCGACCACTCTGCCACCTCTCCAAGTGTTTGCCCCGTAAGCACTTACGTCGTTTTCTCGCCTGGGCTTTACTTTACTACCCGTTATACTACTTTCCGTCAAAGTTGCCCTCGGCGGTGCTAGCCGCCGGAGGCGACGCCACCTTAACCCAAGTATCGGAGGTGACGCCCATGAGTAGTAAGTCTAATCGAAAGCGGTGCTCTGGTAAAGCCGCTGGCCGGCCCCCCAAGCCCTATCTCGACTTCCCGCTCTCGCCACATCCCAGCGGGGCTTGGCAGAAGA
>CAYTJV010000060.1:0-20842 GCA_964438165.1 uncultured Planctomycetaceae bacterium
GACTGTGGAGCGCAGCATGATCTTCGCTGGCGACGAGAAAACCAGCGATCAACGACCCGACTGGCGCCCCATCTTGGAAAAGGCGCCCAAGGTGCTCGCCGAGCAGTCCAAAGACCTGGAGCTGACCGGCTGGCTGATTGAGGCCCTGATCCGCCAGCACGGCTATGCGGGCTTGCGCGACGGGTTGCGTCTGGCGCGCGAGTTGGTGGAGAGCTTCTGGGACAAGCTCTACCCGTTTCCGGATGAGGAGGGGGTGGCCACACGGGTGGCCCCGTTGGCGGCGTTGAACGGCGTCGATGCCGACGGCGTGCTCATCGACCCGATCCAGAACATACCGATCACCGAAGCGAGCACGGGCCGCACGTACGGCGTGTCGGGTTATCGCCAGGCGGCGGAGGTGGAGCAGATCTCCGACCCGAGCAAGCGGGCCCAGCGGATCGAGCATGGGGCTGCATCCATGGAGCAGGTGCGCGAAGCGGTCCGCGGCACGTCGCGCGATTTCTACCGCAATCTGCTGGACGACGCGGCGGCGTGCGTCGAGGAGTGGGACAAGCTGGGCCGGGTGCTGGATGAGAAGTGCGGGCGGGGGCCGGACGGTTTTCCCGCCGCCCCCCCCACGTCCAACGTCCGCAACGTCCTGCAAACGTGCCAGGACACGATCAAGCAAATTGCCCGCGACGTGCTGGGAACCGACGCCCCCGCGGAACCGTCCGCCGGCGGTGCCAATCCCGCCGCGGCATCCGGCGGAGGCGCCGCGTCGCCGCAGGCCCCCGGCGGCCCGATCCGCACGCGCGAGGACGCTTTCCGCATACTCCTGGAGGTGGCGGAGTTCTTCAAACGCACGGAGCCCCACTCCCTGGTCTCGTATCGCTTGGAGGAAACCGTGCGTCTGGGGCGGATGCCGCTGCCGGAGTTGTTGAACGAATTAATCCCGCAGGAGAGCGCCCTGGTGGAAGCGAGGAAGTTGGTGGGAGTCCGGCCCAAGAGTGAATCGAAGTAACCGTACTGGCTCAACTTTGGAGGTCACTGGGATATGGTAGAGAGCATTCACCAAAAACTCAAACGAGTCCGGCCGCCGCGCGTGCACATCACGTACGACGTGGAGACCGAGGGAGCGGTCATTCAGAAGGAATTGCCCTTCGTGGTGGGCGTGGTCGGCGATTTTTCGGGCAATCCCACGACGCCGCTCCAGCCCCTGAAGGGCCGCAAGTTCGTGCAGATCGACCGCGACAACATCAACGAGGTGATGACGCGGATGACGCCGGGGCTCAATTTCCGCGTGGAGAACACGCTCAAGGGCGACGGCACGGAGATGGGCGTGCAGCTCAAGTTCAACTCGATGGAGGACTTCGAGCCGGCCAACGTCGTCAACCAGGTCGAGCCGCTGCGGAAGCTCCTCGAGACCCGCAACAAACTGCGCGATCTGGCCACCAAGGTCGACCGCTCCGACAAGCTGGAGAATCTCCTCGAGCAGATTCTCAGCAACGACGAGCAAATCAAGAAGTTCGCCTCGGATCTCGGCGTCGAAGGTCAAGACAAGTAAGCGAAGGGAGGATGACTCATGAGTAGCGGCGAAACCCAGAAGGCGGCCGAAGCCCAAGCCGCAACGGCCGGGGGCCAGAGCCTTCTCGATCAGGCCATCACCTACACTCCGCAAACGGAGCCCGACCGCGCCAAGGAGCTCCTCAAGACCCTCACCGAAGAGGCCCTCAAGGGGACCGTCATCTGGAGCAAAGACGTGCTGCGCACGCTCAAGGCGGGCCAGAAGGCGATCGACGCGGCGATCTCCAAGCAGCTCGCGGCGATCATGCACCACCCCGACTTCCAGAAGCTCGAGGGCACCTGGCGCGGCTTGAACTATCTGGTGATGAACACCGAAACCAGCGCTATGCTGAAGCTCAAGGTGCTCAACGTGTCGAAAAAGGAGTTGTTCAAAGACGTCGACAAGGCGGTCGAGTTCGACCAGAGCCAGGCTTTCAAGAAGCTCTACGAGAACGAGTTCGGCACGCCCGGCGGCGAGCCGTACGGCGCCCTGATCGGCGATTACGAGTTCACCAACCATCCCGACGACATCGGCTTGTTGAGCAAGATGTCCAACGTGGCGGCGGCGGCGTTCTGCCCCTTCCTCTCGGCGGCCTCGCCGAAGCTGTTCGGGTTCGAGAAATTCCCCGAGCTGGCCGCTCCCCGGGACCTGGAGAAGATCTTCGACACGGTGGAATACACCGCCTGGAAGTCGTACCGCGAGTCCCCGGACTCGCGCTTCGTGGTCTTGACGATGCCTCGCGTGTTGGCGCGGCTTCCCTATGGCGCGAACACCAAGCCGATCGAGGAGTTCGAGTACGAGGAAGTGTCCAGCGACAGCAAGGGGCGAGGCCTGCCTGTGCCCCACGAGCACTATAGCTGGATGAACGCCGCCTACGTGATGGGCACCAAGCTCACCGACGCCTTCGCGAAGTACAGTTTCTGCGTGGCGATCCGCGGGGCCGAGGGGGGCGGCAAGGTGGAAGGGCTCCCCGCCCATATCTTCCGCAGCGACGACGGCGACCCCGACTTGAAGTGCCCCACCGAAATCGGCATCACCGATCGTCGCGAGGCGGAATTGAGCAAGCTGGGATTCTTGCCCCTGTGCCATTACAAGAACACCGACTATGCCGTGTTCTTCGGCGCGCAAAGCACGCAGAAACCCTTCAAATACGACCGGGACGCGGCCACCGCCAACGCGGCGATCATGGCCCGCTTGCCCTACACCATGGCCTCGTCGCGGTTCGCGCATTACCTCAAAGCGATCGCCCGTGATTGGATCGGCTCGTTCATGGAGGCCAACGAGTGCCAGAAGAAGATGGAGCGTTGGATCATGAACTACGTGACCAGCGATCCCAGCCCGAGCCAGGAGACCAAGGCCAAGTACCCGCTGAAGGAGGCAAAGATCGAGGTGCAAGAGATTCCAGGGAAGCCCGGCTCGTACAACGCGATTGCCTGGCTCCGCCCGTGGCTCCAGTTGGAGGAGCTCACCACCTCGTTGCGCATGGTGGCGAGCCTGCCGAAGCCGGCGAAATAGTCGTCCTGGGCCGTGCGACCCCTGCCAGCTTGTCTGGCACGTGAAGGAGTTTTTACAGCGAGAAGTCGGCCGGAAACCGCCCGGCAACCCCTGCCGGCTCGTCCGGCAGGTGAAGAAGTTTGGGCCGCGTTTCACGACCGCCCGCCGAGCAAACTGCTTCACCTGCCGGGCGAGCCGGCAGGGGTCGGAAGACACGATACCCCTGCTGAAGGTTTGTTTTCCTCGTAGTGGGCTGGTTCCTGATGAGTGCGGGTTCGCAGCAGGATAGTTCCGCCGACGCGATTTACGCCGTGCCCTCGCTCTTGGACCAGGCGGTCAGTGTGTCGGGCAAGGGGACTGCCATCCCGCCGGGCATCCTGGAATCGCTCCTCGAGGCCCGCGAGCCCGGTCGTCCATCGCGCCCGTCGCTGGTCGATCAGTTCCTTCTGGCAGCCGCGCCCGGCGAAGCGCTCCGCACGTGGCTCCGCTGGAGCGGCTGGCAAGCCCCGCCCGACCCGGTTGTCGCAAAAGACCAGCTCTGCGGGCTGTTGACCCGCGCCGTCGCCCAAATCGACATCCTCCTTTCCGCGCAGCTCCAAGTCATTCTTCATCATCCCGATTTCCAGAAGCTCGAGGCCTCGTGGCGCGGGCTTCGCTACCTGGTCGAGCAGGTCGACGCGGGCGAGAACATCAAGGTCCGCGTGCTCAATGTCTCGCATCGGGAGTTGGCCAAAGATTTCGAGCGGGCGATCGAGTTCGATCAGAGCCAGCTTTTCCGCAAGGTCTACGAGAACGAGTTCGGCATGCCGGGCGGGGAGCCGTTCGGCGCGATGGTGGGCGATTTCGAGTTCACCAACCATCCGGCCGATCTGGCCCTCTTGGAACAGATCGCCGGGGTGGCCGCCGCGGCCTTCGCGCCGTTCGTGGCCGCGGCCTCGCCGGCCCTGTTCGGGCTGGACGACTTCTCCCAGCTCGAACGCGGCGTGGACCTGGAAAAGGCCTTCGCACAGTTGGACTACCTCAAGTGGCGGGCGCTGCGGGACAAGGAGGACTCCCGCTTCGTCGGCTTGACGCTGCCGCGCGTGCTCGGCCGGCTGCCTTACGAGGACGACGGCTCGCGCGTCGACGGCTTCTGCTTCCGCGAAGACGTGGCCGGGCCCGACCGCCGCAAGTACCTCTGGACCAACGCCGCGTACGCGTTCGGCGCGGTGCTGGTGCGCTCCTTTGCCAAGGGGGGCTGGCTGGCCCATATCTGCGGCGTCGAGCGCGACGTCCAGAGCAACGGCCTGGTTCCGGGCCTGCCCGTCCACTCCTTTTCCACCGACAAGCGCGGCGTGGTTCCCAAGTCCTCCACCGACGTGGTCATCACCGACCAGCAGGAGCCCGACTTGAGCGAGCTCGGGTTTATCCCCTTGTGCGCCTGCAAGGACTCGGAGTACTCGGCCTTCTACACGTGCCATTCGATCCAGAAGCCGAAAACCTACGACGATGCGGCGGCCACGGCCAACGCGAAGATCTCGGCAATGCTGAAATACATCTTCTGCGCGGCAAGGTTCGCGCACTACTTGAAGGTAATTGCCCGCGACCGCATCGGCAGCTTCGCCGAGCCGCAGGAGTGCGAGTCGATGCTGCACAACTGGCTGCACCGCTACGTGACCGCCGATTCCCAGGCGAGCGTCCAGGTGAAGGCCAGGCTACCGCTGCGCGAGGCCCGGGTCCACGTGGTCCCGCGGCCGGGGAAGGCGGGAAGTTACTTTTGCACGCTCCAGCTTTGGCCCCACTACGAACTCGACGAGCTCACGGCCGCGATCCGGCTCACCACGGAGCTGAGTCCCGGACAACCGGCATGAGATCAACCGAACACGAAAGGCAAGCGCGATGAAGGCTAGCGAACTCTACCGGGCGGGACAACTCGCCGAGGCGGTTGCCGCCGCCAGCGAGGAAGTCAAGCGGCATCCCACCGACAGCGCGCGGCGCGGACTGTTGGCCGAGCTCCTGTGTTTCGCCGGGGAGTGGGAACGCGCCGATTCACAACTGGACGTCCTTTCGGAACAGGATCCCAAACTGACGCTGGGACTGACCATGTTGCGCCAACTGATCCGCGGGGAGCAGGCCCGGCAGCAGTTCTTTGCCTCGGGGGCGCTGCCGGAGTTCCTGGATCAGCCGTCGCCGCTGTTGAAGCTTCACCTGGAGGCATCGATTCGCATCCGGGAGGGCAAGCCGGAGGAGGCCGCCGAGCTCTTGGAGCAGGCCGAGGCCCAGCGGCCCAAGCCCCGCGGCACGTGCAACGGCCAGCCGTTCGACGACTTCCGCGATCTCGACGATCTGGTGGCCCCGTTCCTGGAGGTCCTGACCTCCAACGGCAAGTACTACTGGATCCCGATCGAGCGGATCGAGCGGATCGAATTCCACGATCCCGAGCGGCCGCGCGATCTCTTGTGGCGGCGCGTCCACATGCTGGTCAACAACGGGCCCGACGGCGAGGTCTTCCTCCCGGCGCTCTACCCCGGCGCGCCGGCCGAGGCCGACGACCGGATGAGGCTGGGCCGGGCAACCGATTGGCGCGGCGGCGACGGATCGCCGGTCCGCGGCGTCGGCCAGCGGATGTTCCTGGTCGGCAACGAGGGGCAGAGCATCATGGAGATCAAGGAGATCGCCATGGAGGTCCCGGAGGAGGAGCATGGCGAAGCCGCGGGCTGATCAACCGCTCCTGCCGTCGATCCTCGACCGCCTGCTGGACGACGATCCCACCGTCCGCAGCGAGCCGGCCAAGTCGCGGAGTCAGGTGTTGCGCGAGCTGAAGCTGAGCGTGCGCCGCGACCTGGAGAACCTGCTCAATACGCGGCGGAGCTGCACGTCTTGGCCGGAGCACCTCACGGAGCTGGAGCAATCGCTGGTGAACTACGGCCTGCCGGACATTACCGGCTTGGACCTCGCCGCGGCGCGGAGCCGGCAGGAATTCCAGCGGCTATTGGAGGGGGTCATCCGCCGCAGCGAGCCGCGGTTCAAGAGCGTGAGCGTGCAGATGCTCGACAACGTCAATTCCCTGGACCGCACGCTGCGGTTCCGCATCGACGCGCTGTTGTACGCCGAGCCGGCCCCCGAGCCGGTGGTGTTCGATTCCGCCATGGAGCCGGCAACCGGGAACGTGGAAATCAAGGGCGCCGGAACATGAGCGATGAGCTGCTCCCCTATTACAACAGCGAGCTGAACTTCATCCGGCAGCTTGGCGCCGAGTTCGCCCGGGCGTATCCCAAGCAGGCCGAGCGGCTGCAGATCAAGGAAGAGACCACCACCGATCCGCACGTCGAGCGGCTGATCGAGGCCTTCGCCTTCCTCAACGCCCGAGTGCGCCACAAGCTCGACGACGACTTCCCCGAGCTCGCCGACGCCATGCTCGGCGTCCTCTACCCGCATTATCAGACGCCCATCCCGTCGATGGCCATGGTCCAGTTCGTGCTCGACCCGGCCCAGGGCGAATTGGCCTCCGGCTACGCCATCCCCCGCGATTCGGAGCTGGAAACCGAGCCCGTCGAAGGCGAGCCGTGCCGCTTCCGCACGTGCTACCCGGTGACGCTCTGGCCGATCGAGATCGTGGGGGCGAGCCTGATGAGCCGGCCGTTCGCCGCGCCGGCCACTCCGCACACTGCCGACGCCGTGGCCGTGCTCCGCCTGGAGATGCAGTGCCAGGGGAAAGAATTGACCTTCGCGCAGCTTGCGATGCCGTCGCTGAGGTTCTTCCTCAAAGGCCAGGGGCAGCACGTGTACCCGCTCTACGAGCTGATCTTCAATCACGTGCGCGGCGTGGCCTTGGCCGTCGCGCCCCAGGACCCGCAAGCCGCGGTCCTCCGCAAAGACTGCCTCCAGCCGGTGGGCTTCGAGCGCGATGAGGGCATGTTGCCCTACGCCGCCCGCTCCTTCCTCGGATACAGGCTCCTCACCGAATACTTCGCCTTCCCGGAGAAATACCTGCTGTTCGACCTGGCGGGCCTCAGCGCCCGCGCTTTGGAACGCGCGGGCAAGAGGCTGGAGGTCTACTTCTATCTCGATCGGACGATTCGCGAGCTGGAGCAGAACGTCACCAAAGAGATGTTCCAGCTCGGCTGCGCGCCGATGGTGAACCTGTATCGGCAGCAGGCGGAGCCGATCACGATCGGGCACACCGAGACGTCCTATCGCGTGGTGCCCGACGTGCGGCGTCCCCTGGCCGGCGAGGTGTATTCGATCGACCGGGTGACGGCGGTTTCGGTCGACAACGAGCGGGTCGAGTACCGGCCGTTCTACTCGTTCAAGCACGCCTCGGACCGCGAGGTCCAGCGGCGGTTCTGGCACGCCACCCGGCAGCCGGCGGAAAAGGCGGCCGGACAAATCGATCAGGGCACGGAGGTCTTTATGACCCTGGTGGACCTGGATTTCTCGCCCTCGGCGCCGGCCGACTGGACGCTGGAGATTCAGACCACGTGCCTCAACCGCGATCTTCCCAACCGCCTGCCGTTCGGGGGCGGCCAGCCGAAGCTCCGGCTCACGACGGGCGCGCCGCTGGCGCGCATCGATTGCCTCACGCGGCCTACGCCCACCTTAAGGCCCCCACTCAAGCGCGGCGCCCTGTGGCGATTGATCTCGCATCTTTCCTTGAATCATTTGTCGCTGGCCGACTACGAAGAGGGGGCCGATGCCCTGCGGGAGATTCTCAAGCTCTACGATTTCAACGACTCGGCGGAAACGCGGAGCACGATCGGCGGCATTCTCGGCGTGCGCACGCGGCGCGTGGTGGGGCGCGATCCCCGCGATCCCCGCGGCGGGTTCTGCCGCGGCATGGAGGCGACGATCCATTTCGACGAGGACCGCTTCGTCGGCAGCGGACTGTTCCTGTTCGCCAGCGTGCTGGAACGGTTCCTCGGCCTGTATTGCTCGATCAATTCCTTCTCCAAGCTGATTGCCACGACCAACAAGCGCGAGGGAGAGCTGCGACGATGGGCTCCACGAGCCGGCGAGACCGTGCTCCTGTGAGCACGCGGTTGCTCGAGCAACCGTACCGCTTCGACTTCTTCCAGGCCGTGCGCCTCCTGGAGCGCATGGCCCGCGAAGGCGGTTGGGCCGCGCGCCAGCCGGTGGGCTATGAAGCCGCCCCGCGCCAGGAGGCGGTCCGCTTCCGCGCCTTGCCCAGCCTCTCGTTTCCCTCCGGCGCGATTCATGAGATCCGCCGGTTGCAGACTTCCGAAGTCTCCAAGACTTCGGAAGTCTCTGGGAGCGAGGGTATTCCACCCGACGAGCCGCTGCCGGTCGAGATGGTTGTCGCGTTCATGGGCCTCACCGGGCCGCAAGGCGTGCTGCCGCACCATTACACGGCGATGCTCATCAGCCGCGTCCGGAAACGCGACTTCGCCTTGCGCGACTTTTTGGACCTGTTCGACCACCGTGCCATCTCACTTTTCTACCGTGCGTGGGAGAAGTACCGCTTCGCGCTGGGCTACGAGCGGACCCAATTGGCCGGCGACGGCAGCGAAGATCTCTTCACGCAGTGCCTGTTCTCCCTGGTCGGCCTGGGGACGGCCGGGCTCCGCCGCCGCAACCAGTTCGACGACGACGTCTTCCTCTACTATGCCGGACTGTTCGCCCATCATCCGCGCTGTGCGCTGTCGCTGGAGATCATGCTCGCCGATTTCTTCGAGCTGCCCGCCGCGATACGGCAGTTCCAGGGCCAGTGGTTGAGGCTTGGGGAGGACGATCTATCGGCCTTGCCCTCGGCACGCAGGCCCGCGGGGCTCAACACGCAATTGGGATTAAACGTGGTCATCGGCGAGCGGGTGTGGAACATCGAGAGCAAGTTCCGCGTGCGGCTCGGAGCCTTGAGTTACCGCGACTTCTGCCGCTTCCTCCCCTCGGCCGACGCGCTGCGCTCGCTCAGCCACCTGGCGCGAAACTACGTGGGCCCGCAATTCGACTTCGACGTGCAGTTGGTCCTCAAGGCGAACGAGGTCCCCTGGTGCCGCCTGGGCGGCGACGGAACCGATCCGTCGCGTCTCGGCTGGAACACCTGGGTCCGCTCCGCCGAGTTCAAGCACGATGTCGACGATGCCGTTTTCCCGGAAAAGGTGTAGCCATGGTCTTCGTAAATCTGAAATCGCTGGGGAGCAAAAAGGGAATAAGCCCTATGTGGGGTGCTTGACGGGCCTTCACTGCGGGGAGATAATTTCATACGGTTCTTCGGCAGAAATGGCATGGAATTCGAGTGGGACGAAGATGGCAACTTCCCCTGATCAGATCAGGCCGGCGGACGATGATCTGCGGCCCGAGTACGACTTTCGATCCTTGCATGGAGTGGTTCGAGGCAAATACGCAGCGCAATACCACGAGCGCTTGCGAGTGGTGCGACTCGCCGAGGACGTGGCGACGCAGTTTGCCGATGAAGCAGCAGTGAACGAGGCGCTTCGCGAGTACCTGCGACGCCGTCCCTTGGAGCGCACGCCGACCTAGGCCGAAGACTGGCAGTGGTCGAGCACGCTGGTATGTTGGAGATGGCAATCATGACCTGGCACGATCGTATCACGATTGACCCAAACGTGCTGGTCGGCAAGCCAATCGTCAAGGGAACGCGGATTTCGGTGGAGTTCGTGGTCGATCTGCTTGGGCGGGGCTGGACCACGGCGGAGGTGCTCAAGGAATACGACCACCTGAAGCCAGAGGACATCCAGGCCTGCCTGGCATACGCCAGCGACGTGCTCAAGTCGGAAAAAGTCTACCTGCTGCCGACTCCCTGATCGACAAAACGCTTCCCTTGAAGCATGAGACGGTGCGTTGATGGTGCGAACTCACGAGAATCGGCGAAACGACCGGCTGGCAACAGAGGCCGCTATGGCGCTCCAACCACGCCCTTCGCAAAGCCTCAGGGCGTGCCACCCGACCCGCTCCGCCGAGTTCAAACATGATGTCGA
This sequence comes from uncultured Planctomycetaceae bacterium, assembly GCA_964438165.1. GTDB lineage: Bacteria > Planctomycetota > Planctomycetia > Pirellulales > Thermoguttaceae > CALFBP01. Next base: position 9,973 of record CAYTJV010000060.1, read on the forward strand.
CGACGCCATTTTCCCAGAAAAGGTGTAGCCATGGTTGTCGTGGCCCGGAGTCTTCGACGGGGGTGGATTTGGTACGTTGAGTGACCAGCCACGCCCTTCGCAAAGCCTCAGGGCGTGCCACCCGACCCGCTAAGGAAAGTCCTGTGGCGAATGACGGAAAGAGAGCACTGAGTGTTTTGATGCGGGCGTCATGCCCGATTGCGCCGCCGACCCTATTTCTATCTCTCGGACTACAATTCCGTTTCAATTCCGCTTGTATTGAAACGTGGAGATATGCGATTGCGGGCTGCGTCGTTCTTGTATGGAGCGTCGGCATTGCCTATCGCACATGCACCGCATGGCAGAGGGGATTATGCGGGCTGCATACGAGTGCATTCGTTACGTCACTGGGCGAACAGTTTCTTGTACTATGTTTGGCAGCTCTCCTGCTTGATGGCGGATTAACACTGTATGCCTGTACTCTCGCCAGCATGTTGTATTGGTTGATAACGGGACTTATCGTCACGCGTCGTCCAAGTCTGCCTACACCTTTGGACGTTCTACTAGTAAGCCACAGTTATGTCCTTTTGGCGTTCGCTGCGACGATCATCGTATGGAAATGGCAATATCACTACTATTGGTAACCGATCACAGCAATCGTAGGGTGCTCTGTGAGCACCGTCGCTCAAAGCGGTCGCGGCCAAGCCTTTCTCTTTCGAGCGATCCGGGCGATTGCCACCGAATGGTGCTCGCAGAGCACCCTACGAGTCTGAAGTGGGGGGATGCATGGTGCGTTGGATCGTTTGCACTCCCGAGGAGTTGCTTGGAGATGATACGGAAACCGAAGCCTGAATCCGTTATTGACGAAATACACCGAATCCGTCGCGAGATTTCTGACCGATTTGGCGGTGACATCGTTGCGATCGCCAGTGATGCTGCCCGGCGACAGGCGGCGTCCAAGCGACCGATTTGGCAGCCCAAAACGACGAACCAAGACACTCGCCGGACGGGTGGCACGCCCTGAGGCTTTGCGAAGGGCGTGGTCGCTAGGTCGATGCCGCACAGAGCGCGGCGACCCATGAAATCATCAACGGGGGAGAAAACAAATCTGGGGTGCGTAGCACGCCCGAGTCTTCGATGGGCGTGGATGAGTGCATTGAGTGACCAGCCACGCCCTTCGCAAAGCCCGAGAGCGTGCCACCTTGCGTTAAGATTGAGGCGTTGGCCATGTACAACTTTACGTGCGAACATTGCACCGGGACAGTCCGAGAGCGGCAAGTGGATCGCGAGGCGCTGCGGCACAAGGGGAGCTTTGTCATCCTCGAACATGTGCCGGTCGGCGTTTGCGATCAGTGCGGGGCACGGTATTTCGACGCCTCGATCCTCCGTCGCGTTGCCGAGATCGGCCGCGGCGAAGCACCGTCGTTACGAACGATCGAAGTTCCCGTCGCTCCCTACGCGCGTGCCGCACTTGGGGGCGATGGGTGAAGACGGCTTCAGCCCCGAAGGGGCGAAATACGATAGCCCAGGGCAACGCCCTGGGGAAGCGGGTCGAATAGGAGTGATGAAGCCCTGAAAGGGCGAAATATGCGTTGCCGCAGGTCCTATGTCGCCCTTTCAGGGCTTCCGATTGCACGCTCTTCTCTCCCCAGGGCGTTGCCCTGGGCTATCGTATTGCGCCCCTTCGGGGCTGAGGAAATCCGCCAGACGCTGAGTTGCCCGGAACAAGCGGGATTCAGGTGCGAGCTCTCAAGGGCTGACTTTTCACCCACCCGCATTCAGCCTCTCCAGTGATGAGGAGCAAGCGCAATGTATCCCGCCGTGAAGAGGGTGAACGCAATCGAAGAACATCGATTGATCCTCGAATCCAAACCATCTTAGGAAAGGTGTAGCCATGGTTTTCGTGAATCTGAAATCGCTGGTTAGCAGGTTGAACGAAACGACCCATCGCAGCCTGGAGGCTGCCGCCGGGTTCTGCTTGTCGCGGACCCATTACAACGTGGAAATCGAGCACTGGCTGTTGAAGCTGGTGGAGACGCCGAACACGGACCTGGCCGCCTTGTTCCGCTACTATGAGATCGACACGTCGCGGGTGATCCGGGCCCTGACCGGCGCGATTGACCGGCTGAAGACAGGCAACGCCCGGCCGCCGGCCCTCTCGCCCCGCGTGGTGGACCTGATCCGCTCGGCGTGGCTGATCGCGTCGGTGGAGTACGGAGCGGCGAAGGTCCGCTCGGGCCACCTCCTGTTTGCCCTGGTGGCCGAGGAATCGCTGGCCCGGGACTTCCGCGACATCTCGCCCGAATTCGCCCGGATCTCTCCCGATTCGATGCGCAAAGACATGGCCGACGTGATCGCCGGCACGGTGGAAGCGCAGGCCGAGGCGCGGTTGGAAGAGGCGGCCGCGGCGGCGGGCGTGCCGGGTGTGCCCGGGGCGCCGGCGGCTCGCTGCGGTCCGTCGAAGACCCCCGCGCTGGATCAATACACCATCGACCTTACCCTTCGGGCCAAGCAAGGAAAAATCGACCCGGTGCTCGGCCGCGATAACGAAATCCGCCAAATCATCGACATCCTTATGCGCCGCCGGCAGAACAACCCGATCCTCACCGGCGAGGCGGGCGTGGGCAAGACGGCCGTGGTGGAAGGCTTCGCCCAACGGATCGCCGACGGCGACGTGCCCCCGCCTTTGAAGAACGTCTTGCTCCGCACGCTCGATCTCGGGCTATTGCAGGCCGGGGCGGGCATCAAGGGCGAATTCGAGAACCGCCTCCACTCGGTGATCGATGAAGTCAAGGCCTCGCCCAGGCCGATCATTCTCTTCATCGACGAGGCCCACACCATGATCGGCGCGGGCGGTCAGGCGGGCTCGGGCGACGCCGCCAACCTGCTCAAGCCCGCCCTGGCCCGCGGCGAGCTGCGGACCATCGCCGCCACCACCTGGGCCGAGTACAAGAAGTACTTCGAGAAAGACGCCGCGTTGGCGCGACGCTTCCAGGTCGTCAAGGTCGAGGAGCCCGACGAGCCGGTCGGCGTGATCATGATGCGCGGCCTGGTATCGACCTTGGAGAAGCACCACCAGGTGCGGATCCTCGACGAAGCGGTGACGGACGCCGTGCGGCTCTCGCACCGTTACATCTCCGGCCGCCAACTGCCCGACAAGGCGGTGAGTCTGTTGGACACGGCCTCGGCCCGGGTCGCCATCGGCCACTCGGCGGTTCCTGCCGCGGTCGAAGACTGCCGCCGCCGGATTACCCAGCTCGGCACCGCGATCGAAATCCTCCAGCGGGAGACGAGCGCCGGGGCCGATCACGCCAAGCGCTTGGACGAGCTCCAGCAGGAAAAGACGGCCGCCGAGGCGGAGCTGGTCGAGCTGGAAGGCCGCTGGAAACAAGAGACCGCGCTGGTCAGCGAAATCCGGCAGATCCGCGAGCAACTCGTGGCGGCGGCCGCCCCGACGACGGTGGTGGCCGCGGCCGCTCCGCAGGCCCAACCCGACGGCCATCCCGCGAACCCCGGCCCGAAAACCCAGAATCCCCCTGTGGCGGCGCCGGCCGCTGCTCCGGCGCCTACCGCTCCACTCTCGCCGGAAGAGCAGGAGCGTTTGCGGGGCCGGCTTGCGGAGCTCACGGCACAACTCGCCGCGATTCAAGGGGAGCGACCGCTTTTGAACGTGTGCGTCGATTCGCAGGCCGTGGCCAGCGTGGTGGCCGATTGGACGGGCATCCCCGTGGGCCGCATGATGACCGACGAGATCCGCACCGTGCTGGCCCTCAAAGAGCGGATGGAGGAACGGATCATCGGCCAATCGCACGCCCTGGATGCCATTGCCCAGCGGATCCGCACCTCGCGGGCGAACTTGACGGATCCCCGCCGGCCGATCGGCGTGTTCTTGCTGGTCGGCCCCAGCGGGGTGGGCAAAACCGAAACCGCCATCACCCTGGCGGAGCTTCTGTACGGCGGCGATCAGAACATGACGGTGATCAACATGTCGGAGTTCAAGGAGGAGCACAAGGTGTCGCTGTTGATGGGCTCGCCGCCGGGGTATGTCGGCTACGGCGAAGGGGGCGTGCTGACCGAGGCCGTCCGCCGCCGGCCTTACAGCGTCGTGCTCCTGGACGAAATGGAGAAGGCCCATTCCGGCGTGCAGGACATTTTCTATCAAGTGTTCGACAAAGGCACGCTCCGCGACGGCGAGGGGCGCGACATCGACTTCAAGAACACGGTGATCCTCATGACCTCCAACGCGGGGACCGACCTGATTATGAAGCTCTGCTCCGACCCGGCGACCGCCCCCGACGCGGCCGGGCTGGCCGAAGCCCTCCATCCGGAGCTGTTGAAGACCTTCAAGCCGGCGTTTCTCGGGCGCGTGTCGCTCGTGCCCTACTTCCCGTTGGGCGATGCCACGATGCGACGAATCGTGGAGCTGCAACTGGGCCGGATCCGCCGCCGGGTCTTCGAGAACCATCGGGCGGAGTTCGCCTACGCCCCGGAGTTGGTGGCCGACGTGGCCGCCCGCTGCACCGAAGTCGAAAGCGGGGCCCGCAACGTGGACCACATCCTCACCCGCAGCTTGTTACCGGAGATGTCGGCCGAGTTCCTGGCCCACATGGCCGAGGGCAAGCCGATCGCCAAGATCCAGGTCTCGATGAACGGCGACGGGACGTTCCAGTACGATTTCGCGTAGGGTAACCAAGCGGACGGGAAATACGGGCTGGTTTTCCCATCACCCTTTCCGCGACGTAGTCGCCGAGGCTGTGGCGGCCGCAGGCGATCGGGCTATAATCGGGGGATCTGCCAAGACCGCTGGAGACGCTCCGATGCGAAGCTGGCCTGCTCTCTGCCTGAGCGCAATGCTGCTGCTGGCCGATGCGCAGATTGCTCGTGCTGACGAGGGGTCGTTGCCGGGAATCGTCTTCGTGTCGGATGAGATCTTCGGACCGCGGCACGAGGCCAAAGGGATGCCACGGCACGGCACGAGCCACTGGCGCGAAGGCTACCTTTATCATCGAGCGACTACCCAGGTCCCGCTGGAGCGGACCGCGGCGCCCTCGCGCCCGGGACGGAACCTCTACACGCTGGTCCCCGCCGGTCCCGGTGGCCGCCTCACACGTATCACCCACCTCGCCGACGGCGAGGTCTTCGATCCCGAGCCGTCGTACGACGGACGCCGGATCCTGTTCAGCATGCGGCGCGACGGCGAAGACTGGTTCAATCTCTACGAAATCGGCGCCGACGGCGCCGGGCTGGTGCAGTTGACCGATGGGCCGTTCAACGACATCTCCGGCGCATATCTTCCCGACGGCCGGATCGTCTTCGTGAGCGACCGGACGGGCTACCTTGAGGAATACCACGAAGAGCGGACCGAGTCGCTATGGAGCATGAATGCGGACGGCTCAGGCATCGAGCAGTTGACGTTCAACCCGGGCACGGTTTTCGATCCCACGGTGCTGGCCGATGGTCGCGTGCTGTTCAGCCTGTGGGACACGTTCCTGTTGAACGTTCCGCCGGCCGACAAGCACGAAACTTACCTGATGACGATCCGGCCCGACGGGACCGAGGAGAGCCACTTCTTCGGCGCCGGTGAGCACCGGTTCTTTGGCCGGGAACGGCACTCGGGGGTGGCCTTGACGCAGGCCGGCCAGATGGCCGACGGAACCGTGTTGGTACTGAGCGAACTGGGGCCATCGATCGTGGACCCGCGGCGCGGGCGGCGGGCGATCGACGCCCTGTGGCCGATCTTTCCCTGCGCCACCACGGTGCAGTTGGGCGGCGCGACGCACCGCGTCCATCTCTCCCCCATCGGCAGCCGCACCACGCCCTATCCCTTGCCCGACGGCCGGTTCCTGTTTGCCGCCACGCGGCCGAGCGAGCGCGACCTGGGCATCTACCTGGGCGATCCGGCGACCCGCCGGACGCGGCTGTTGTTCAACGATCCGGCCCGTGCAGAATTCGATCCGCGGCCGATTTTTCTTGCCCGGCCACGGCCGAAGGTCTTGCCGCGCAGGAAAGACTTCGTCGAAGGGGCTAGGCAGGGCTCCCGGGACCAGACGGCCGTGACGGGGTGGGCGAGGTTCATCGTCGCCAATGCCAGGCGGTCCGACAACCCCGACCATGAAACGGCTCTTCAGCGCGCCCGCTACTTCCGCGTCGTGGAGGCCCTGCACACGGCGGTCACCAGTTCCAGCCACACGAACCTGGCCACGCGGGTCCTGGGCGAAGTGCCGATCCTGCCTGACGGCTCCGCCTGCTTCGAGGCGCCGGCCGATACGCCGCTGTACTTGGAGCCGGTCGACGCCGCCGGCCGCCGGCTGGAGTTCGATTGGCGCCTGCCGGAGACCTCGGTAGCCATCGGCTCCAAGCAGAACGTGCTGGAAATGACATACATCACCGCTCGGCCCGGGGAGGTCAAGTCGTGCAACGGCTGCCATGCGGCCCAGCACGAGGCCCCAGGCACGACGTACACGATGGCCGCGATGGAGCATGGGCCGGTGCGGGTGGATCGCGATGGCAGCGACCTTTTGTACCGGCGAAACGACCCGGAAGAATACCGTGCCACCGCCCGCCTGGGCGAGGCCCCCACGTACCGCGCCTGGCTCGTTAGTCCCGACGCCGAGATGCGGCGCCGGGGCTGCGAGTTGCTAACGGCCGTGCAAGACTCGGGGCCGCAAGACGCGGCGCTCATCGCGCCGCTGCTGGGCGACGGATCGGTCGTGGTGCGGCGCGCAGCGGGGCGGGCCTTGGCGCGGCTGGGCTCGGTCGATCAATTGCCCCTGCTCGTCAACGCCCTCGGCGACCGCGACTGGCAGGTGCGGTTTGCCGCGGCGGCGGCCTGCGAGGCCATTACCGCCTGTCGCCCCGGCACAAACGCGGCCAACTCGCCCGCCACGTTCTACCGCGATTTGGTCGTGGGGCTTGGCGGGAGCGAAGGCGTGAAGCGCGCGATCGGGCAAGGTCCGGAGGGCCTGCAAGCACTCAACCAAGATGGCCCTGGCGAGCTGCGGCGGCGCTGGTTCGAGGCGGCGGGCCGCCTGGGAGCGGCCGCGCCGGAGTCCGCACGACGGGTTGTCCACGACGCGCTCTCCGTCCCGATGCCTCCGGCCGTGCGGTTCGAGCCCCAGGCCGGCAAACGCTATCCGCTGGAGGGCTCGCCGCCGGAACTCGGCGCGATCCGAGCGGCCGGCGCGATGAAAGACGCCTCGGCGGTGCCCCTGCTCACTGCCTGGCTATCGCGGCACGAGTATCCGGACCACGCGCGCGAGACGGCCGTCTCCCTGGGGCGGATCGCGTCACGGGATGCCGTCGCCACGTTATGGGAGTCGCTGCGGCGCGACGTCCCCAACCGCACGCCGTTCATGAACCGCTATGTGCAGCACGGGCCACGGCACGAGGAATACGCTCTGCTCCGCGGCTTGTTGCTGGCCGGCGCAGCCCCGGCGATTGACGACGTGGCCCTGATCGTCGGACTCCTGCCCGGCACCTTCCTGGAGAAGCCGCGCTTCGAGGACCGCCTGCGCCCCGAGACGCAGCGGGTGCTCTTGGGTCGGCTGATGCTCCAGCAGGCGTGTCTGCGGGAAAGGTCGGTCGCGATCCTGGTCGGCGTGCTCCGCGGCCGTGCACCGGCCGCAGGTGACGTGCTGTACGAACAGATCCTCAAGGGCATCAACCTGGAACGTCCCTATGCCGAACACCAGCGCCCCTTCCCGGTGGTGAAGCAGATCGAGCCGGAGCAGGCCCTGTGGCTGTTGGGGTGCCTGGCGACCGATCGCTCGGAAGTGCCCGAAGACCTCGTCGTGCCCTACTTGGCGAGCGCCAACTGGCGCGAGCGGATCGACGCGGCCGTGCTGTTGAACCGACTGGGGTTCGGGAACAAGGCTGCCGAGGTCCTGGCTGCCGAGGCCGACAAGCCCTACCCCTTCGGCGAGATCATGGGTATCGGCAAGAGCCATTTCGATCCGAACTTCCGCGACAAGTGCTACATGGTCATGGCCCTGGCGCACCATGTGGACGACGTCGGCCGCTTGCGGACCTTCGCCGATCCGAAGCGGCGGTATCGTGACGTGCGCTACGGCTTGGCCGTGGGGCTGGGGCAGCGTGGCGCGCCCGACGGCCTCGAACTTCTTGCCGAGATCGCCACCCGCGACCCGATCGCCGTGGTCCGGCGGCAGGCAATGGACTCGCTGTTGGCAGTCCAGGAGGCGCAGCGTCTGGCGGGCCGGTCGGTGCCCGACGTCCGCCTGCCGCCGCCGATGCAGTTCGAGGCCTGGTATCCGCCGCGCGGGCTGAAATGGCCGCCGTCGGTCGTTGAACCCCTGCCGGCAGAAGACCTAGCTGGCGGAGTGACTCCCGCCGAGTTGCAGCGCCGGATTGCCGAAGGGCTTAGCGCGGAGAACTTCCGCAACTTAAACAACGGCAACAACCAGGCGCCGGGAGCCACGAAAATGATGATCCGTGGCATGGCTGCGCTCTCACGCAGCGCCGAGGATTTGGCGGCTCTACCCGCGCAGGCCGCGCGCCCGGCCCTGCAAAGGCTGCTGGCCTCGCCTTACCCGTTCGCTCAGTACCTCGCGCTTCGCGGCCTGGGCGACGGTCGGTTCCCGGATAGCGAGGGCCAACTGACGGGGCTGTTGGACAGGTGCGAGCAGTCCTCCGACACCGTGCGGTTCTACTGGACCTGCCAAGTCCTGGCCGACCTGCGGGTCAAGGCGGCCTTGCCGGTCCTGGTTCGGCTGGTCCACGCCGCCGACCCTCCGGGCCTTCACGGTCCGAGTGGCATGGGCCACGGCTATCCGGCGGCTCGGGCGATCGCCCTGCTCGCTGGCGACCCGGAAGACCTGGAAGTCCGGCGGCAGCTTGCGAGCCAGAGTCTTTGGGTTCGCGCCGGCGCGGTCCGGCGGCTGACGGAAGTCGGCGTCCCGGCCGTCCGGCAACTCCTGGAACGGCTGTCGGGAGAACCTCAGGCGGGCTTAATCCGGGATCATGCGCGGGTCGGGCTGAGACTGTTGAACGAGGCGGCCGCTACTATCCGGCCTTCCGATGTCACCGCGGGCGGGCCTGAATGAATGAGTTGGTCGCCAACGCGGCATAGGCTGCACAGAGCAAGGCCGTTTGCGTCAGCCGGTTACGAACGTCTTCCTCGCGAATTGGCCCACCGTCACGCCCACCGGCGTCCAGTTCAGTGAGTTGTTGGCCACGATGGTGTGGCTTAATCCGACCCGTTCGGACTGCGGCGATGCCAGTTCGCGCGGCACATGGCCGCCCACGCCCACCGCGCCGCTGTAGGGGCGTTGCATTGCAGAGCCCGTGCGAGCCGCATGGGCCCGGTTGGCCATACACTCCGTCATGCGGAATCTGCTCATTGGCGGAGCGGGCATTGACACGCTCCAGGGCGACTTGGGCGAAGAGATCCTCATCGGCGGCACCACCAGTCACGACAGCAAGGCCGCGGCCCTGGCCGTGGTCATGCTGGCCATCCGATCCCCATGGACCGGCCGACGGCGAGACCCAGCACCAGTAGTCGCCAGACCCGTTTCCACCGGCGCGGGGCCGGTGGGGAAGGCGGCTCACTCCTCTCCGCGGCGGAAGACGAGGTGCCGATTCCAGTGCTCATCGTCGCGCTGCGGGAAGTCGGTGCGGACGTGGCTACCGCGGGTCTCCCGGCGCGCCAGGGCCGCGTGGATCATCAGCCGGGCCACGCAGAGCATGTTGTGAAGCTCCCAGCCGGAGGGCCGGGCGAACTGCTGGGCCAGCACGTACCGGCACCACTGCTCGATGTTTTCCCGGGCTTCGCCGAGCCCCTCGGCGTCGCGGCGCACGCCCATATTGCGCCACATCAGGGCCTTCAGGGCGTTGCGGATGTCGCCCAAGTCGAGAGGCTGCCGGCAGGGCTCGGAGCGGGGATTCTCCAAGGCCAGGGCGTGGAAGCTGTCGTTCATGGCGCCGGCGGCCAGCGAAGCGCCCTCGCCCACGTGGGCGCCGTACACCAAGGCTTCCAACAGGCTGTTGGAGGCCAGGCGGTTGGCCCCGTGCAGCCCGCTGGATGTTACCTCGCCGGCCGCCCAAAGGCCGGGCACCGTGGTCCGGCCTTCGAGGTTGACCGTCACCCCGCCCATCATGTAATGGGCCCCCGGCCGGACCGGAATCCGGTCCCGCGTGATGTCGATGTTGAATTTCGCACAAATCGCGGCGATGCCGGGGAAGCGGGCCCGGATGCCCTGGGCGTCGAGGTGCGTGAGCGTCTTCGACTCGGACTTCGACTTCGGGTTCTTGCGAGCGGCCATGCGCGCGACGGTAGCAGGCGCGGCGATCAGCTGGGTAGCGCGTCGTCACTCGGGCGCCGCGCGCGCTCGGTGCCGGCCATTCGGGCGACGAGCTCGACGCGCGAGTGCACGCCGAGCTTCGGGTAGATCCGCTTCAGGTACGTGTGCACCGTCGCGACCGTCAGCCCAGTGCGCGCGGCGATGTCGCGCGTCGACGAGCCCGCGACGAGGAGTGCGACGACGTCCTTCTCGCGCGGCGTGAGCGGCGCGCGCGCGAGCGCGTCGCTGACGTCCTCTGCGCCCCGGCGCCTACCGTCGTCGGTCAGGCGCTGCGTGTAGAAGAGCTGGCGCGCGAGCAAGCGCGCGCCCCAGCGCGCGAGGCGCAGCTCGGCCGCGCCGAAGCGGCCGCCCGGCTCCTGCGCGTGCAGGTGCAGCGTGCCGAGGATGCGGCGCCCACAACGAAGCGGAAGCGAGACTTTGCCGCGGGCACCGTCGTGCCCATCTCCGTCACCGGCAGTGGCGTTGTGCCCTTCTCCGTCGGTGCCCGCGCCATTCGTCCCGGCCGCTGCTTCATCCTCGGACGCGAGCTCGAGCTCGAAGTGGTCATGCGGCAGTTCGTCGATCACGAGGTCCAC
>CAYTJV010000061.1:0-20816 GCA_964438165.1 uncultured Planctomycetaceae bacterium
GCGGAGTTGAAGAAGGGGGAGGGAAGAAGGGAGGCGGTGGGAATAACCGCTCTGGAGTCTCTCCCTCCCCCCCTCTCCCTTCTCCCTTCTCTTTTTGCCTCAGACCGTGACTGCGCAGCAGGGCGTGGAAATTGGGCCGCTGCATGCCCACGCTCTCGGCCGACTGGCTGATGTTCTGCGCGCATCGGTCCAGCGCGGCGGTCAGGAAGCGGCGTTCCAGGTCTCGGATGATCTGGCGTTTGAGCCTCTTGAGCTCTTCCCAGGTGCGCGGCGTTTCGCTAGGGCAAGCAGGTTCGGTCTCCCTCACTTCCGCGGGCAGATGCGACGATTCAATCCGCGACCCGCCGTAGAGCACCGCCAGACGCTCGACGATGTTCCGCAACTCGCGCACGTTCCCGGGCCACGAATAGGCATCCAATTGTCGCATGGCCTCGGCGGAGAATCCACCGGACCGGTCGCCCATTTGGCGCGAGAAGTGCTCCAAGAAGGCTGTCGCCAGCAAGGGAACGTCCCCGCTGCGCTGGCGAAGCGGCGGGAGCAGGATCGGCACGACGTTCAGCCGGTAGTAGAGGTCCGCGCGGAACTCGCCCACCTTGACCATCTCCGCCAGGACGCGATTGGTCGTGGCCACCAGCCGGATGTCGATGTCGTGCTCGACCGTGTCGCCCACCTTGCGGACCTTCCGGCTCTCCAGCACGCGGAGCAGCGTCCGCTGGGTTTCCGGGCTCAGATTGGCCACTTCGTCCAACAGGAGCGTGCCCTGGTGAGCCACCTCAAAGAGCCCTTGCTTGGTGGCGATGGCCCCCGAGAACGAGCCTTTGGCGTGTCCGAACAGCTCGCTTTCCAGAAGCGTGGGCGCCAAGGCCGTGCAATCGCACGCCAACAGCGGGAACTCCCGGCGCCGACTGTGACGGTGGATCGCCCGCGCCACCATCTCCTTGCCCGTGCCGCTCTCGCCGGTCACCAGAACCGTGCTGTCGACCGGGGCGATGCGCCGAATAAGGGAGAACACCTCCCCCATCTCCGAACATTGGGAGAGCATCCCTTCAAAGCCCTCCGACCCCGCCGATTCCCGTGCCGCGTCATCATCCATGCCGGGAACCCTCCCTTCTCCCTTCTCCTCTCTCCCCTCTTCCCTCTCCCTTCTCCCCTCTTCCCCCCGCGGGGAGCCGGACAGTAAACGTCGTTCCCTTCCCTTCCTCGCTCTCCACCTCCAGACTGCCGCCGTGCTGGTGAACAATGCCGTAGCTGACGCTCAACCCCAGGCCGGTCCCTTTGCCCACCGGCTTGGTCGTGAAGAAGGGCTCGAAGATCTGATCCACGTGCTCCGCCCTGATGCCGCAGCCCGTGTCGGTGACTTTGATTACCACGTGGTCGTCTTCGCACGTGGTGCTGACCAGCAGCGTGCCGCCGTTGGGCATGGCTTCGCAGGCATTGAGCGACAGGTTGATGAACACTTGCTGGAGCTGGTTCCGGTCGCCGTCGATCGAAGGGAGCCCGTCGGCGAGGTCCTCCACGATGATGATGCCCTGAAACGCCTCCCGTTTGCCCAGGAGGACCAGGGTCTGCCGGATGACGTCGTTGATGCTCAGGCGGGTCATGATGGCGGGCGTTTCGCGGGCGAAATCCAAGAGTCCGCGCACGATCTCTCGGGCCCGCTTGGTCTCGCGGACGATCAGGTCCAGGTCCTGCCGATCCTGTTCATCCATGTTCTCCTTGTCGCGGAGCAGGTCGGCGAAGGCGAGCACGCCGGTGAGCGGATTGTTGATCTCGTGGGCCACGCCGGCGGCCAGGCGCCCCACGGAAGCCAATTGCTCGCTGCGGCCGATCTGTTGTCGGGTGGCCCGATCGAGAAGCTCCTCGCGTTCGGCCACGGCCTGGGCCATGCTGTCGACGGCGTGGCACAGGACCCCCATTTCGCCGGCGGGGCGGAGGCCTACCCGGGCCGTAAGGTCCCCGCCGATCACCTTCTGCGCCATCGCGACCACGTGGCGGATGGGCCGCAGCACCATTTCGTGGGCCGCAAACAACAAGAGCACGCCGGCCAAGGTGGCCACGACCACAATCGTCAGGAACACGGCGAAGATCACGTCGCGTTGATGGAGGAAGGGAGATTGCAGAAGGCCCACGCTGAGCGCGCCGATGATCCGCTGATCCGGATCGCGAATCGGCTCGCAGCTCGCGATGTACCAATCGTCGATCATTAAGGCCGGCGCCGCAGCCCAGGTCCCGCCCCGGTCCAGCACTTCCTCGCACACCGAAGCGCTCAACTGCGTGCCGACCGCGCGGGCCCCGTCGTCCATGGTGACGTTCGTCGCGATCCGCAGGTCGCCGTGGAAAATCGTGACGGTGCCGATGTCTTTGCCCCGGTAGACTTCTTGGAGAAGCACCTGTTGCTTGATCGCGTCGACGATATCGTAGCCGCGGTTGAGGAGAATGCCTCCGTAGAGGATCGCGGCCACGCGCCGGGTCTCGTCGAGAACGGGCGCCGCGGCGGCGGCGACCATCCCCTCGGATCGCACGCGATCGGGCGAGGGCCGCGCGGCCGACGTGGGCACGACTTCCAGCCGGGCGCGTTCGGCCAGGTCGCCCCCCTCGGCCATGAGTCGCTCGCGAGACAGGCTGACCGTTCCGGTGACGGTCTGGAGGCCGCCCATCGCGCGTGCCACCAGCGGATCGCCGCGGAGGTCGTCGCCGGCCTTTCGGCTCCCGGTCCGGCAAATCACCTTTCCCGCCGGGTCCAGGATCGCCACGAAGTCCAGGCTCCCGGCCTCGCCCAGTTCGTAAAGCGCGGTCTCAAGCCCGGTGCGATCGTTTCGCCGCGCCGCCGCGGCCAGCGCGCCGTCGAGCGCCTTCCCCTTCAAAAGCGCGGCGATCAGGGCGATGTGGTTTTCGTAGGCGGTCCGCGCCCGATTCAGATTTCGGTGGACGCGCATCTGAACTTCCGTCAGCCAGAAGTGGCTCAAGTACTCGAAGGTGATAAACGCGAGGAGCGAGTTCGCCACGAGAATCGCCGCCACGGCCATCGTCGTCAGCCTGAAGCGAATCGTCATCGCATCCTCTTAGGGGTGAAGCTCATTCTTGCCGGCTGTAGAACACCACCGCGGCTGCCGGTTTGTTGCGTAGCACAACGGGCAGGCCGTTTGTCATCAGGTCGCGGCCCGCGGCCTTGGTCGTCTCGGAGACGCCGACGACGGTGATAGCATACGTGGCCTCGGAGTCAAGGTTGTGGAGTTTCAATTGGGTCCGTTCCACGGGGCTCTCGGCACGGCGGAACGCCTGAACGGCTCCTTCACCCCGCTGTGGATCGTTGAACTGCCAGGCAATCCACGCATGGTTGTCTTGGGTGTAGGGCGTCAGGGGATAGAAGTCGGCGTAGTAGAACCGGCTGAGTTGCCGCCACTGGTCATAGAGTTTCCGCAGCGCGTTGTAGTCGATTTCCCGCACTCGGAGATCAATCCCGCTTCCTAGGCTTGGAGCGGCATTGCTCCAGAAGGCGTAAGGCTCCACGGCGGTGCGGCCTCCGCCGTAATAGGGCGCGGCCGCGCTGGCCACGGTGCCGGTCCCGTGATAAGGCAGCCACAGCGAGATGCCGTAGGTCATGCACTGGTGACCGATCGGCTCGAAGGCGTAGTCGCTCCGCCATAGCGGCACCGCGCGGCGCATCGTCTCCAGGTCGTTGCGCCGGCCGCCGCTGGCGCAGGAATCGATGAGCATGTTCGGGTGCCGACGCCTCAGCTCGTCCCAGTAGGCGAGGTATCCGCAGACGTGCTTGTTCTCAGTGATGCCTTGCCGGTCGGGCGCATCGGCCGCCCGCCAGAAGGCCAAAGGATCCATGTTGAAATCCTGCCGATAGAGGTCGATGCCTTGTTCGGTCAGGAGCTTGTCGATGTGGTCGGTTAACCATTGTCGGGCCGCAGGGTTGCCGAGGTTCAACAGCCGCGTGTCTCCCTCGCCGGGCTTCCCCGGCCGATCGAAGCGGCGAAACGTGGCCACGTCGGGCGTGGGTCCGGGCTTGAGAGAGCCGTAGCTCCACGGGCCACCGGGATTCCGTTCCGAGTCGAACTCCTTGGCAACATCATACGTCTTGCCGGATGCGGCGTTGACCAGGCGGATATCCAGGCCGGTGGAATCGCAAACGTGCATGCCGTTGCCCCAGCCCACGACGAAATCGACGTTGTCGCCTTTCGCGCACGGGACCTTGCCGTCGTAGGCGGCCTGCTTGCCCTGCCCGCGAACGCCGATCCATCCCGCGAAGGCCGGCCGGCCGCGGTGCAGCACGTGGACGTCGGTCGTGGTGCCGCTCTGGTCGATGGCCAGGAACGCGGCGCGGAGCGAGTATTCGCCGCTCTCGGGGGCCGTCCAGCGCACGACGCAGTATTCGCCTTTCGAGCCGGGATGGAACGACAGCCGGCCCGGCTCCCAGCGGATGTTCGCCATCGTGCGCGTCTGCGGCGTGGGGTTGTGCGTCACGCACGGATCCACGCCCAACTCGCTGGAGGACCACGAGCGCATCCCGGCCAGCGGATTGTTCTGGTCCGGCGAGCTGCGCAGAAGCCACTCCGGATGATTCTCGTAAAGCCATGTGCCGGGCGCGACCCGCTCCGGCTCGAACCACACCAGAATCTTCACTCCCTTGGAGTGAGCGTGCGCGCTGATGGGGCGGAATCCCTTGGGGAATCGCTTGGGATCGACCTCCCACGTGCCGACCTGCGGCCAGCCTTGCTGCTGGATGTACCAGCCGGCGTCCATCCACCAGTAATCGAGCTTCAGGCCTTCCTCCAAATAGCGGTCGATGTGCATGATCTGGTTCTGCTCGTCGGCCTTGATCATCTCCTCGTAGGCCCGCGAGCTGGAGGCCACGAACTGCGGCGGCGGCAGCTTGCCGCCCGGCTTGGGCATGCTGTGGGCCATCATCCATCGCCGCCAGAGGTTCTGCGAGCGAAGGTAGTCGCCTTGCCAGAACTGGAGCACCACCAACGGCGAGCGGATCTCCTCGCCGGGCAGGAGCTTGGCCTTCACCGCTTCCTGGCCGGCGCGGATGCGAATGCCGCGGCCGTCATCGCGGGCAAGCTCGGCGGCCCATTGGCCCGGCCAACCCACGGCAACGATCATTCCCTGGTCGCCCCACTGGAGATTGAAGTACGACCAATCGGCGTTCGTCGGGCGCCCGCCCGCGCCCGCCAGCCGCTTCGCGCTCTTCGGCGGCATGGGCAACTCGCGCGGGCCGTAGTCGGATCGATTCGCCGGAGAGCCTGCGGCATGGTGCAAGAGGAACTCCCGATCGCCGCTGCGCTCCCAGGCGGCGTCCAGGGCTTGCACGTTTTCGAGGATCGGCGAGTCGGTGCTGCCGGTATTCCGGAAGTAGAGCGTCCACTCCACGGTGGGAAAGTCTTGGTAGATGATCGTCTCGCACCGGACTTGCAGCTTGGTTGTCGGATCGGTGTACGCGACGATTCGCTTCGTGCGGCATGCGTCGAGGTTCTCCGTCCTTTCGATGCGCTGCCATCCCTTGAGCAACTCCTTCGACGGCTTCCCCCCGTAAACGAACGAGAACGGGAGGATGGCGGGATCGGCACTCAGCAGCTTCTCGGCGGAAAACCGTTTGGCGGTCTCCAGTTCACCAGGCGTGGGCGAGACGGCCCACGCCGGACCGCTTTGGACTGCGACCAACGCAGCCGCCAGGATCACGATCCAAACGCACGCTAGTCGATTTTTCATCAATTTCTGGCGCATCTCAGACATCCTCCGCTGTTCAAGGCCCTTTGGAGTGCGATGACTCGTCATCGCTTTCTTTCTCGGAACGCGGACCCAACCCACGAAAAAGAAAGCGGTAACGAGTTACCGCACTCCAGATTGCCTGCTACACTCTCGTTTTCCCTGCCCATTGTTCTATTGTTTACCGCGAAGCGTTACAATGCCCCCGGTCTGAGGTTTCCTTTTTACATCGAGACTCCGATGAAGTGGTCCAAGAGACCAGGAGGATCAAGGCGTTCCTGGCGGAGTCGCTGCGATTTGACATCGATCGGATCCTGGAAGATGCGAGGCAGAGACAGAAAGAAAGTTGTCGAAAGATCCTTTCTCCGCCACCCCGACAAGATGCCTAAGCCGGGCGGGTGAAAGGCCGAGACTACGATGGATGCTGGTTTTGCTCCGAAGACGGAGAATGATCGAAATTCGCGTGCCGCAGTTGGGGCGTTGGCCTTGGACAGCTTCAGCCCCGAAGGGGCGGAATATGATAGCCCAGGGCAACGCCCTGGGGAGAGGAGTCGAGCACGAAATGGGAAGCCCTGAAAGGGCGACATAGGAGCCACGCAGCCGCATATTTCGCCCTTTCAGGGCTTCGGTGCTCATTGTGACCCGGTCTCCCCAGGGCGTTGCCCTGGGCTATCATATTGCGCCCCTTCGGGGCTGAGAAGGCCGCCAGACGCCGAATCGTCTGGAACGAAAACCGGTATCAAGGCAACAGCACTTAAACGCCGATGTTTCGCCTCCCAATGCCTGACCTCAACGTCCGATCTCGACTGCGGTTGGCCGGTTATGTCGCCAACGCGGTGTGGCTTTGGGTGCTCTGTGGCACGGGCCCGGAACTTGTCGCCTTGCCGGCGGCCGAAATCGAGCGGGCTGAGCTGGTCCGCACTGCAAATGCCCACCTGCAAATCGGAATCGACGCACACAACGGAACACTCCTGGAGATTGCCGACACCCGGACCAAGCACAATCACGTCGATCCTCGCGGCGCGAAAGCCCGAAGCGGCGGCCTTTGGGAACTGCGGTTGCAGCGCGCGGCGGAGCGTCTCGTGCTCGCGCCCGCCCAAGCCAAGTCGTTTCGCACGGAAGCCCTCCCCGGCGAACAGGGTGGGCTGCGCTTGATTTGGGATCGGTTCGGCTTGTCGTCCGCTGCGGAATTGAGGGTCGAGGCCACCGTACGGCTCGAGACTGACGGACCGATGAGCCGTTGGGCCATTGCGGCGGAACGACTGGCCGGACTCAAGGTCGAAGAGATCCGCTTTCCCCGAGTCCTCGGAGTTGCCCGGCAGGAGCGTGAGCGGCTCGCCGTTCCCGTCTGGATGGGTCAGCAGGCGGCCGACCCGCGCCGTCTGCTCGCGGGCTCGGCCAAGAAGGGACAGCGCTGGGCGTGGAGCTACCCCGGCCCGCTTTCCATGCAGTGCCTGGCGTACTACCAGGACGGCGGCCCGGGCCTGTACGTCGCCTGTGACGACATTGGCGCCGAGCGCAAGACCTTCGCCGTCGAGGCCGATGCGCAATCGCAAATCCACCTCGAACTGATTCACTATCCGCAATCCCGCCCTGCGGAGAAAGATCGCCTCACCCTCGATTACCAGGTCCTGCTGGGCACGTTCCGCGGCGACTGGTTCACGGCGGCCGAGCGATATCGCACGTGGGCCCTGCGCCAGCCCTGGGCGCGAGAAAGCCGGCTGCAAAAGGGTCTCGTGCCGGACTGGGTACACAAGACCGGCATCTGGGTCTGGAACCGCGGTCGCTCGCCGCAGGTGCTCCCGCCGGCGATCGCGCTGAAGGAGCGGCTCGGACTTCCGGTTTCGGTCTTCTGGCACTGGTGGCACGGTTGTCCCTACGACACCGGCTTCCCGGAGTACTTCCCTCCGCGGGAAGGAACCGAGCCGTTTCGCTCGGCGCTGGGCGATGCCCACGGCAAAGACGTCCGGGCCCTGGTCTACATGAACCAGCGTCTCTGGGGCATGACGACCAAGAGTTGGCTTGAAGAAGGGGCGGCGCGTTTTGCGGTCAAAGGACCGGACGGCAGAATCGTTCCCGAGGTCTACAACATCTTCACCAAGCAGCCGTGCGCGGCGATGTGCATGGGTACGCCGTTCTGGCGGGACAAGTACGCGGGCTTGGCCGAAAGGGCGGTTCGCGAGCTGGGCGTGGATGGCATCTACATGGACCAGGCGTGCCTGTCGGCGCCATGTTACGATCCCGGGCACGGGCATCCGCTGGGAAGCGGCAACTTCTGGACCGCGGGCTTTCGTTTGCTTGCCGACGACATTCGCCGCCGTGCGCCCGGCCTGCAGCCCGTGGCCCTAGCCGGCGAAGGCTGCGGCGAGACCTGGCTTGCCGAGCTGGACCTGATGTTGAGCCTTCAAGTGAGCAAAGAGCGATATGCGGGCCAGGACGGCTGGGAGACGATTCCCTTTTTCCACGCGGTGTACCATCCGCTGGCGGTGCTTTACGGCAACTATTCGTCGCTCGCCGCCCCGCCGTACGACGATCTGTGGCCCGCGCAGTTCGCGCCCAAGTCGCCCCTAGCCCTGTTGGATCCGAAGTTCTCGCAACAGTTTCGCCTGGAGCAAGCCCGGGCCTTCGTCTGGGGGCAGCAGCCGACGATCGCCAATTTCCTCCCCGAACACGTCGAGAAGCGGCCGGATGAGATCGCCTATGCTATACGGTTGGCCCGAATCCGCAGCCGCACGCTGACGTATCTGCTTCATGGGACGCTCTTGCGCCCGCCCACGCTTCAGGTGCCGGAAATCGAAACCGATTTCTTGCGGCTCTCGATCTACGCCGGTCGCGGCGGGGGTATCACTTCGTTCCGCAAGGCGTGCTCCTCGGTGATCGGCGCTGCATGGCGCGCCCCGGATGGCGGCGTGGGCGTTTCGTTGGCGAGTATTGCCGATCGCGAGCTTCGTTTTCGGCTATCGCTCGACCGCGCCGAGTACGGCTTGCCAAGGCGAGGAAACGTCTATCGGATCGACGAAACCGAGCGCAGCCACCTCGGCCCATTCGACGGCGAGCATCCCTCGGTGGAGATCCGCTTGCCGCCTTGCGGGGCGTGCGTCATCGAGTTTACCGGCGACCGATCGGCCCGATCGCCTTGAGCCCCACCGACCCCGCGTCAATGGAATCGAGGTTTGACGACTAGGACAGAGACGACATGGATCGCCAAATCCCCACCGACCTCGCGTCGGTGGAACCCAGGTTTGGCAACTACTACGGCGACGAGACGGCTCACGAAATCCCCACCGACCCCGCGTCGGTGGAATCGAGGTTTGGCAACTACAGGGAGCGATCCCCAACCGATTCCCTTCCTCCCTCGCCCCGTCGCCTTGGCGGTGGGATGAGCGAGAAAGCACAGACGGTTTGGGCATCGGCGTTAGTTGCCAAACCTCGATTCCACCGGCACGGGGCCGGCGGGGAAGAGAAAACCGTCAACGTCCCAAGCGGCCCGTAGTTGCCAAACCTCGATTCCACCGGCACGGGGCCGGTGGGGAAAAGAAAACCGTTCACGTCCCAAGCGTTCAGTAGTTGCCAAACCTCGTTTCCACCGGCACGGGGCCAGTGGGGAGAAGCTTGCGGTGGCCGGAATTCCTCTCATAATGGGAGCATACCCGGCGCGGTGGCTGTTGCCGGCGTCTTGAGGAATTGTATTACAGCGGGGAGATTGCGACATGGCTCGTAGGGAACGATCGATTGGCGGCTTGGGAACGACCGGATTCGTGCTGCTGCTGTTGCTTCTCGGCGGACTGATTCCAGCGGCATTGAGTTCTCCCGCAATGGCCGAAGACTGGCCCACCTATCAGCACGACGTGGCCCGCACGGGAATCACTTCCGAGCCGCTCCGGCCGCCGCTGGTCGAGTGCTGGAAGTTCCAGTCGCGCTACTCCCCGCAGCCGGCTTGGGGCGATCCCAAGCCCGTTCCCATCGAGGGAATCCCGGAGCTCCGGCGGCGGCACTTCGACGACGTTTATCAGGTCGTGGTGGCCGACGGGGCCGCGTATTTCGGATCGTCGGCCGACCACAAGGTCTACTGCCTGGATCTGGCCAGCGGCAAGATCCGCTGGACGTTCATCACCGGCGGGCCCGTCCGGCTGGCCCCGGCCATCGTTCAAGGCCGCGCGTACTTCGGCTCGGACGACGGCTGGGTTTATTGCCTAAACGCGTCCGACGGCAGCGTGGTGTGGCGGTTCCGGGCCGCTCCGACCGACGAGCGCGTGCTCGGCCACGGCAAGATGATCTCCCTCTGGCCGGTGCGGACCGGCGTGCTGGTCGACGCGGGCGTTGCCTGCTTCGGCGCCGGCATCTTTCCCGCCGAAGGCGTGTTCCTCTATGCCGTGGATGCCACCAGCGGCAAGCTGCTCTGGCGCAACGACACGGGCGGGGAAGCTCCGCAGAGCACCGTCTCGCCGCAAGGGTATCTCTTGGCTTCGGCGACCACGCTCTACGCGCCCATGGGCCGGGTCTCGCCGGGCGCCTTCGACCGTGGCGACGGCCGAATGAAGTTCCAGTCGTACTTCGGCAAGGACTTCGGCGGAACCTATGCCATGCTCGTCGACGGGAGCGTCTACACTGGGACCGAGAAGCTTGTGGGCTACCTCCAGGATACGCAGCGCGACCGCTTCGCCGTGTTTGCCGGGCGCAAGCTCGTGGTCAGCGGCTCGCGGGCCTACCTGGCCACCGGCAGCCGGCTCATGGCCCTCGACCGCAAGACCTACCCGGCGGCAAGCCACAAGCGCGAGTTGATTCCCAGCCAGGCGCGGTGGCTCGAGGCACGGAAGGGCGAGAAAGGCACGGACGCAGAGAAGCTGGCTCAACTGGCGAAAGAAATCGAGCAGGCCGATCGGGCGGTCCGCGCCACGATCCTGTGGGACGTCCCGTGCGACGCAAGCGACGCCCTGATCCTCGCCGGCGAGGTGCTCTACGCCGGCGGCGCCGGACAGGTTCTTGCCGTCGATTCCAGCTCGGGCAAGTCGCTCTGGAAAGCGGCCGTCGAAGGCTCGGCCAAAGGGCTCGCCGCCGCGGCCGGACGGCTCGTGGTGAGCACCGACAAGGGGGCGATCCATTGCTTCGGGCCGGAAGGCGCGACCGCCTCGGGCACGGTGGCCGAGTCCGCCGACGACCAGCAGTTCGCCAACTTCCCTAACCGCAAGATGTTCGCCGATGCGGCGGAGTCGATCCTCAAGCAGACCGGCATCCGCCGCGGCTACTGCCTGGTGCTCGGCTGCAAGACGGGCCAACTCGCCGTGGAGCTGGCCAAACGATCCGCCTTGATGATCTACGCCGTGTCGCCCGACGCCGCCAGCGCCGCCGCTGCGCGCAAGGCGGTTGACGCGGCCGGACTCTACGGTGCGCGGATCTGCGTGGAACACTGGTCCTCCGATCGGCTCCCTTACTCCGATTACTTCGCTAACCTGATCGTCTCCGAATCGGCGATGATTGATGGGACGCTGCCCACCGTCGGGCCCGAGGAGTTGATTCGGATGCTCAAGCCGCTTGGCGGCGTGGCGATCCTCGAACAACCGGCCCAGGCCGACGCAGCAAACTTCGACCGTTGGCTCCATCAGTCCAAGATCGCAAGCTGCAAGGTTCAGAAGCACCGCACCCGAACGGTGATCGAGCGCGGTCCGCTTCCCGGCGCCGGGAGTTGGACGCACGAGTACGCCGAGCCCGGCAACACGGCATGCGGCGACGACGAGCTGGTGCGCGGCCCGCTGGGAGTGCTCTGGTTCGGCAATCCCGGGCCGGGCCAGATGGTCAACCGGCACGAGCGCGCGGCCAGCCCGCTGTCGATCGACGGCCGGATGTTCATCCAAGGCGAAAACGTGCTCATGGCCTACGACGCCTACAACGGACTGAAGCTTTGGGAGAAGGAAGTCCGCGGCGCGATGCGGGTCAACGCCTCGCACGACGGCAGCAATCTGGCGCTTTCGCACGAGCGGCTGTTCGTGGCCATCGGCGACAAGTGCCTGGGGATCGACCCGGCCACGGGCGAAACGAAGGTCACCTATCTTCCGCCGCCGGCCCCCGATCGAAAGACGCGTCGCTGGGGCTGCGTGGCCCACGCCGACAAGACCCTCTTCGGCAGCGCGGGCACGCGGGCCACGGTGAGCGAACGGATCTTCGCGCTGGACGTGGACTCGGGCAAACCCCGCTGGGTCCACGAGGGGAGGCTGATCGGGAACAACACGATCGCGCTCGGCGAAGGGCGATTGGTGTTCATCGACGCCGGACTCCCGGAGGCCGAACGGAAGGCGGCGATTGCCGCCCTGCCCGAGGCCGACCGGGCCGGGGCCGACATCCGGGCCGTGGTGGCCCTCGATGCCAAGACGGGGCAAGTGCTCTGGAAAAAGCCGACCAACCTGGCCTTCTGCGGCGGCAGCAATCTGGCCGTCATGGCCAGCCGCGGCGTGCTGGTGGTTTTTGGCGTGCATCTCGACGGCCATTATTGGCAGCAGTTCTTCGCTGGCGATTTCGCCTCGCGGCGCGTGGCCGTGCTCGATGCCAAGGACGGCCGGCTGCTCTGGTCCAAGCCGGTTGGATACCGCGTGCGCCCGGTCATTGTCGGCGACACGCTGCACGCCGAGCCCTGGGCGTTCGACTTGGCCACGGGCAAAGAGCGGACCCGGGTACACCCGGTCACCGGCCAGACCGACCGCTGGCAGTTCGCCCGGCCCGGACATCACTGCGGGTGCCCCAACGCCTCGCCGCATTGCCTGTTCTTCCGTTCCTTGTGCCTCGGCTACTACGACCTGGTGAGCGATTTCGGCACGATGCACTTCGGCGCCCAGCGGCCCGGCTGCTGGATCAACTTCATCCCCGCCGCCGGTTTGCTGTTGGTCCCTGAGGCGAGCACCGGCTGCATGTGCCCGTTCCCCAACATGTGTACCGTGGTCTTCAAGCCCGGGGCGAAGCAGAAGGGTTGGGGCTATTTCAGCGCGCCCGGCCCCATGACGCCCGTCGAGCGACTGGCGATCCACCTGGGCGCATCCGGCGACCGCCGCGACGCATCCGGAAAGCTCTGGCTGGGGTATCCTCGTCCCACTGGGTCGCTGGTGCTCCAGTTCAAGCTGGATACGGCGTTCGCCCCCGGCGGTTCGTTCGTGACGCGCAGCGCCTCCTACACGCCCATTTCCGGGACCCAGGAGCCGTGGCTGTTTGCCTCGGCGGCCCGCGGATTGACGCGATGCGCCATCCCCCTGCTCGGCCTCGGCGACGGGCCCTCGGTGTACCGAGTGAAGCTTGGATTCGCCGATCCGGACAACGACCGCCCGGCGGTGCGCGTGTTCGACGTGAAGCTCCAGGGCAAGACCGTGCTGAAGGATTTCGACATTGCCGCCGCGGCCGGCGGGCGCGACAAGGCCGTCTTCCGCGATTTTCGCGGCATCGAGGTTGCCGACAAGCTGGTCGTCGAACTCGTGCCCAAGAGCCGTAAGCCGGCGCCGGAGCAAGCCCCGATCCTCCAGGCCGTGGAAATCGTGCGCGAGAAGGTGCTCAAGGTCGGCTGCACCCTGCCGAGTTTCCTCTTGAGCACCATGGAGCCCAAGCAATCGGCGCCGCTGCAACTGGCGAACCTGCGCGAAACTGATTTCGAGGGCACGGCCGAGGTGTTGGTACCCGCGGGGTTTGCGGTGAGCCCGAAACGGATCCCCGTCCGTCTGGCTGCCAAGTCGCGATCGGATGTCCCACTGGAAGTCTCCTTGACCGGCGACGTGGCCGCGGGCAAGTATCCCCTGAAGTTTCGCCTGCTCCGCTCCGACGGAACGTCGGAGCTGGAGACTTCGGCAACCATCGAGCACTTGGGCCGCCGGGCTCGTTTGGTGGTCAAGGCGGTTGAGGATGCCCTCGTGCAGAAGCGTTACCCGGAATTGAACAGGGGCTCCGCCGCGGTGCTGTTGGTCGACGGCGGCAATGCCGCGATGGGCGACCTCGACCACTCGATGGCCTATCTCAAGTTCCGCTTCACGGTCCCGGGCAAGGTGCTCGGCGTGCGTTTCCGCATCCGCAACGCGGGCAACCCCAGCGGCGACTGCGGCCGGCTGTGCCTCGTCTCGGGCCCTTGGAGCGAGAAGCAAATCACCTACGCCAACCGCCCGGCCTGCGGAGCCGAAGTGGCCCGGCTGGGAGGCGCCGCCGAAAACCAATTCATCGAGCGCCCGCTGAAGCTCGACCTGCAAGGCCAGACAGAGCTCAGCCTGGCGATCGACCCGACCAGCAACGACGGCGTCGACTTCCACTCCCGCGAAAGTGGCTCGCCGCCGGAGCTGGTGATCGACTACGAGCCAAATCGGTGAATGGCGTTACGAACTCCAGCGAGAGAAGAGGAGGCTGTGGTCAACGCCGAGGTGCCGGTTGGCCCGGCCAGCCGGTCGTGAAGGGTGCTACTGAGTCGTGCGCATCTATTAGAATTGCCACCGATCGGCCAAAGCGAGTAGAATGAAGAACACGCGGATCGTCAATTGCAGGTTCGGAATGATCCAGCCGTCAAGCTGAGGTGGACGATGAAGGTGGAAATCGTAAGAGGCACCAAACAGCAGATCGCTGAAACGGTGGTTCGGATTCGTGGTGAAGTTCGCGAGGCCGTCGTCTTTGTCGAAGAACCGTCCGACCCGACCCACGAGACCTTCGCGCAGGACCTTTTCGCCGAGATGGAGCCGTTCATGGTGAAGGTTGGCGCCGCGGACTACTCGCGTGAAACGCTTTACACTCGCATGGAGGGGGAATGATCCTCCTGGACACCAACCTGCTCGGGCGCATGACGGACTCGGCTGATCTCCAGTGTGCGGTGGCTCGCCGGGCCGTTCACGCGTTGCTGGCAAAGCGGGAAAAGCTGATTATTGTTCCCCAGAATCTCTATGAGTTCTGGGCCGTGGCCACGCGCAAACCAGGCACCCCTCCCGCCGGACAGAACGGCCTTGGGATGACGCCCGGGCAAGCCAGCCAATGGCTCGGGTTCTTCCAGCGGCGCTTCGTTCTCCTGCCGGATCGTGAAGAGTTGTTGGTGCATTGGCACGCGCTTGTCACGACGCTCGGCATCAAAGGTGCCCGGTCGCACGACGCGCGACTTGTCGCCGCCATGCAGAGTTACGGGATCACACGGCTACTCACCTTCAATGTGGAACATTTTGCGGGCTTCTCCATCACACTCATGGATCCGACCGCTTTGTGAACCAGGACCGGACTTTGATTTGCCCGGGGCAGACGCTGTTGAGTTGACGGGAGGGTTTCTACGACGGTGTGCCACGCCACGCGTTCCATAAGGAGATGATCATGCGACTCATGCTCTCTTGGCTGGCTTGGCTTACGCTGGGTCTCGGTGTCGCGGCGGCTATGCTGTCGTGGGATGCCGATGGAGTGGTTCGGGGCATTGCGCACGGTGCGGAATCGGCGCCGCGCCCGAATCCCAAGATCACCGTTTCCAAGGAAACGACGTTCATCACGGAGCCACTCACCAAGGATGGCTATGTCGACTATCTTGCCGCACTGAATGCGATTGGTTCCAAGGGCGTGACGCCCCAAAACAATGCCGCTGTGCTGCTCCATCAGGCGTTCGGCCCGAAAGACATCCCGAAGGAAAAACGCGAGCACGTCGCCAGGCTTCTGGGCATCAAGTCCTTGCCGGACGATGGGAAGTATTTCGTCGATTCGTCCTCCTTCTTGCGGCGGACTCGGAAAGAGCCGACGAAGCCCTCGCTCGATGGCAACCAGGATTCGGTGCAGGCGGCGATGGGCCAATTTGAGAGAGTGAGGGAAATGCCTTGGTCGAAGGACGAATTCCCACTGGTCGCCGCGTGGCTTGCGGAGAACGAGAAGCCGCTCGAATTGATCCTAGCCGCAAGCAAGCGGCCGCGGTTCTACTTTCCGCTCTTTGGATCGGGCGAACCGACGATGGTGATCGAGGCTCTTCTGCCCCTGGCGCAGCAGGCCCGGGAAGCCGCCCGAGCGCTCGTCGCAAGGGCCATGTTTCGCTTGAAGGCGGGTAAAATCGACGAGGCCTGGCAAGACGTCTTGGCCTGCCACCGCCTGGCCAGGCTCACCGGCCGGGGGCCCACGATCGTCGAGGGCCTGGTCGGGATCGCGATCGAGGGGAACGCATGCCACGCGGACGCCGCGATAGCTCATTACGGACAACTCTCCGCCGAGCGGGCCAGGCGCTTTGCCGATGATCTGAGGCAGTTGCCGCCCATGGCCAAAATGGTTGAAAAGATCGTCACCGGCGAGCGATTCATGTATCTCGACGCGGTCTCCATGATGGCGCGCCGCGGACCCGCGGAAATCGGCCGATTGGCCGGCGGGACTACCGAGAAGAAAGGGTTCGGGGCCTCGCTCGCCAATCTCGCTGCCAGCGCCACGATCAACTGGGACGAACCGATGCGCATGGGCAATGCCTGGTTCGATCGGTTCGCCGAGGCCTTCGCCAAGCCTGCGCGGGCCGAACGGGACGCCGCCCTGAAGAAAATTGAATACGACGTCAAGCAACTGGCACAACAGGCGAAGGACGTGAAATTCTTTTTGGGCGAGTTGGTGACTACCTCGCCGCGTCGCACCGTGGGCCGGCAAATCGGTCGGATTCTCGTGGCTCTCTTGCTGCCGGCGATCTCCGCGGTGGCCAAAGCGGAGGACCGGGGCGCGGTGTACTCCTCGATGGGCCGGGTCGCCTTTGCGCTGGCCGCCTATCGCGCCGAGCACGGTGCGTACCCAATGGAACTCGCGCAGCTTTCCCCTAAGCATCTTGCCGCCGTTCCCGAGGACCCCTTCGCAAAGGGCCCTCTGCGCTACAAGCGGACGGAAACCGGCTGCGTCGTCTACAGCATTGGCCCCAACGGCAAGGACGACGGGGGCGCAAGTCGCAGCTTCGTCGGCTCAGACGACGATGCCTCGATTCCCGCGGACGCCGACGACCTTGCGATTGTCATGCCTTGGCCGGAGAAGAAGTAGGATGAGTCCGATGGCTGACGAGGAAATCCAGAATGTTCGGAGAATACGCCACGAGATCTCCGAGGAGTGCGGGCACGATCTGGACAAGGTCGTGGCTTACTATCGGCGAGTTGAGGAGGAGATGAAGCGCTCTGGCAGGTTCCGTTTTGCAGGCCGCAAGCCGCGTGGAGACAGAACGGATGCCGCGAAGGCCAGCGGATTCTGATGGAGGACGCCTGCGATGCGATGCGCAGCCGCTTCGCTTGCGTGTGCGGTGTTGAGTCTGTGGATCGCGGTCAACTCCGGGACGGAACAACTGCCCTGGAAACTGAACCCGCCTATCGTGAGCGTGAAGAAAGAACTGTATAAGAAGCACCCCAAGCCGCGGGCGGCGGCACTGGTCTCGGTGGTCTACGTCGGGCCGGGGCTCCAGCGGCGCGAGTGGCAGGCCCTGGAGATTCAGGACGACGTGGCCGACGACCAGAAGGCCCGCTGGTCGATGGATAACGGCCGCACGTGGTCGGCCTGGGCGGCGCTGGCGCCTTCGTCGGTCGTGAAGTATCAGGGCGTGAGCGCCTGGGAGGGAGGCGGGGCTACGGTCTACGACCCGGGCGCCAAGGTGCTGGTCGAGATGTGGCTTCGCCAGATCGCCGTGGGCGGGGTCTACAACTGCTTCTCGTACTCCCGGATTTCACGCGACCACGGCCGGACCTGGACCGAGCCCAAGCCACTCCGCTACGAGCCGGGCGAGCCGTTCGACCCCAAAGAGCCGCTCAGGCCGGGTTTTCTCAAGCACAACCAGGGCTATCCGGGCAACAACATCCTGGTACACTCCAACGGGACGCTCGTCCACTGCCTGGCCCACGCCAACGCGCCGGGCGACGTCCAGAACCTGAAGCGGCCGTGGAAAATGGGATCGATCACGATGATCGGCCAGTGGAACCCAGCGGCGGGCGACTACCAGTGGACGCCCGGCCAACGGGTCGAGATCTCGCCCGAGCTGTCGGCCCGCGGGCTCATGGAGCCGGAGGTCGCGGAACTGCGAGACGGGCGGGTACTGGTCGTGTGGCGGGCCTCGAATGCCGGTTGGGACGGCACCCGAGCCAAAATTTCCGGCTGCAAGTTCTTCAGCCTCTCCAGCGACGCCGGCCACTCGCTCGCCCCGCCGGCCGTGTGGAAGTACGACGACGGCACGGGCTTCTACTCGCCCTCTTCAATCCATCGCATGATCCGGCACGGCGTGACCGGAAAGCTCTATTGGATCGGCAACATCTCGGCGACTCCGCCGGAGGGCAATTCGCCGCGCTACCCGCTGGTGATCGCGGAGGTGGACGAGACCACTGGGAAATTGCGGCGCAACACCCTCACGGCCATCGACGACCGCCAACCCGACCAGGGTCCCGCCATCCAGTTCTCCAACTTCTCGCTCCTGGAGAACCGCGAGTCGCACGAGCTGGAATTGCACCTGACCACCTACGGCCAAGAAAAAGAACCTGCCGACTGGGCCAGCGCGGACAACTACAAATACACGTTGAAGATGAGATGAGAACGAGGTACTGGATGGGGGAGGTGTCCGCGACAACGAGCATCAGTCTTTGTCGCCAAAGAGCCGGCTGAGTGTCTGACGATCGTCTTCGAGGTCCTCGGGCGTATAATTCATGGGTACGTTGCGTTGGGCAAGCCACTGCTCGGCCTCCCCACGCGTCTCGAAGCCTAGCGCTCGGCGAACGGTGGAAATCCCGAACTTGCGCTGGCGATAGCCTTCGATGACAAACGCCTCCTTGGCAGCCCGTCCAAGGTCCTCGAAGGAAGCAGCCAACTGCGGTTCCACGTCGGCAGGTAGGTCAAATGAAATGAGCATACAGAACCTCCCGAGTCCCTCCTAAGTATACTTTTGAGGAGGGGCGCCGACAAGATCCCGAAGAGTATTGGTGAAACTCGCTCCGCTCGGCCCACCCTACGCGCTCTACGGGCGATTAAAACGCGTACCCGAACGTGCGGACGTCCTCTCGAAATCGGGA
Organism: uncultured Planctomycetaceae bacterium; assembly: GCA_964438165.1. Classification (GTDB taxonomy): domain Bacteria; phylum Planctomycetota; class Planctomycetia; order Pirellulales; family Thermoguttaceae; genus CALFBP01. The sequence goes on from CAYTJV010000061.1 coordinate 18,693, forward strand.
AACTGGGCGGCCGGTTCGTCAGAATTCTTCCCCAGAGTAAAGACGTATCCCTGTCAGGTCATAAAGAAGCGTCAGATCGGCTTTGTACCGCCTAAGGAGAGCTTCTCTCGTGTCTGGGGGCATCGGTTGGACTTGTCTCATGTTGAATCTTCGCAGGACCTCTAAACCGAGCCGTCTGATAAATCGAGGCCGAGTGACTTTGGTGTTCCAGAAGTACTGCAACTGGGGCACCCGGGCGGTCATCTTCCCCTCGTTGTACACTCGCATTTGAGGCACACAATCTTCGCTTACGCCTAGAAACCGAAAGATCGCCTTGATTGAGTCTGTGGGATTAGCAACCAGCTCTTCAAGTGTCAAAATATGAAACTGCTTCCTGTCGAACAGAGAGAAGTATCTTTGCAGTTGCTCCCCGTAGAGACCCGAACGAAAATAGAAGAAATTCCACAGATACTGCGGACAGCGCTCCCTAAAGCGTCGCGAACTGACACGCTCTTCCTCTGCCTGCAACGCTTTCTCAAACGTGCCTATCCATTCAAGTCCGCGTCTTCTCATGTGATGATAAAGTGAATATGCCCTGTCTGCCGGGTTGCGCAAGACCACAACGAACTGTGACTCGGGAAATAGTCCATTTAACACTCTTGCAGTTGACGGGTTTGTCAAATACACATGAGACGCGTCTCCGATGATGGCTTCGTTATTGACTGAATCAAATAACTCAAAGTATCTGATGGGATTCTTTACTACTTGAAAATCTTGGCAAAAAAAAGTCGGCTCTTTGATAGGCGACATGAAAATACTGGGATGCTGCTTCAGATAATTGTACAGCGATGTCGTCCCAGATTTCCCTGCGCCGAGTATAAAGAGATTCGGCTTATTTATGAACGTGAGTGACATGTTCTGAACCTGAGCCGCTGTCACATTAGTCATCTTTCCCTATCAACTAAGTGCGCTCTGACCCCATTCTCCCAGAACGCTCCCATGGTCAGCGCTCGAAAGGCCAGATTAGGGCTCTTTGGCACGTCGGCCATGGCGATCCTGCCGTGGAGTCGAGGTCGTTTCTGGCGTCGCTGAAATAGACAATGGCGGTTCTTCAAATCCGGGCGGTGCATCCCGCACGTAGCGGTGTCGGCAAGCGTTCGACGAAGGGAGGGAAGAAGAGGCCGGCTGGGAAAGGTCGGACGGTCCAGTCAGCGCAGAGTATAAATGGGTGTTTGACGGAATTGGCGACTCAGGTTTCCTTCTGAATACCATGCCAAGATCCCTCCAATATTCATTGTCATTGCAGACTCTTTCAAGCACGTCTGCATTCAGTATCTCTGCAAATACCTTGTCACAATCAGGATAGAACCGGTAACAGTCAACCGGATGCGCATGATACTTACCTCTTGATGGGACTATTATGATGATGATGGCTCCTGGGCCGGAGTGGGCTCTCATGTTGTCAAGTGTTTTCCAAAAAAAACCATCGTGCTCCAGCGTTTGACCCGAGATAATAACATCCCATGTGTTTGGCACTTTCGACCAATCATATCCGCTGACACAAAAGTCCGCGTTCCCAAAATCAAGGGTCCTGTAATGACACCCGAATGACTCGGCAATTGGCCTATATGACCCGTTCACATCGGCCCCTCCGACGTCCAAGACGCTTGAGTTTAGCGGGACATACTTGGTGAAAAACTCATTCATTAGGTTGTAAGAACTTGAATGCATGATTAGATCGACGAGCATTGACTGATGTGTATTCTGATCGTACGGAACGACCCTGAAGCTAGTCTGTCGCTCAACCCTCGTCAAGGTGCCCCCAGGAGGTGTTGCGTAGGACGCTCCCGTAGTGGGCGAGCCGCCTAAATGGGGTTGCGTGATTCTCGGAGATGCCGGTTGACCTGTTCCGCCCGCCGGCCCGACTCCTCAGATTCATTCTGATGTCTTGACAGGGCGACGCAATTTCGGTGCCGATCCCCTGCCGGGCCCTATTCTTGCTTCACAAGTCCTTTATACCCAATAGATTAGACCCGATCCGACGGATCGGGCCTGGGATCGCCCTCGGTGGGGGACACTGTATGTGGACGCAGGTGGTAGCGCCGACGATTCTGGTGGTATAAACCATATGATTTTCCTTGACGG
>CAYTJV010000062.1:0-20796 GCA_964438165.1 uncultured Planctomycetaceae bacterium
AAAGGGCGGCATAGGAGCCACGCGCGAGGCAGATTTCGCCCCTTCAGGGCTTCGCGCTCATTGCGACCCACTCCCCAGGGCGTTGCCCTGGGCTGTCATATTATGCCCCTTCGGGGCCGAGGAAGGCCGCCTGCCCCCTTGGCGCGACCCGCGGTCGCGGCTTGATGAATCCTCAAACACCGGAAAGGAGTGACCGTGAACTGCTTTCGAGCGAGGTTTCTCTTGTCGTTTCTATTGGCTTTCATCTGTCCCTGGGCTGCTGCCGTTGCGGAGAGTCCGGCAAAGGCGTCGGTGAATCGCGCCGGCACGGAGATATCGCTGGCCAACCGATCGATCGAGCTTGTGTTCGCGACGAGCGAGAACCGCTGTGCCGCCGTGCGATTGGTGAACAAGGTCAGCGGTCGGACGATTCCGATTCGGTCGGACGATTTCAGCATCGAACTCGAAGGCCGCGCTCCGCTCCGGTCGGGCGACTTCAAGCTCAAGGCGGCCCGCGACGAGGCGATTCCGGCCGGGCAGCGGCTTACACTGCACATGGAGAGCGCGGCCGGGATGCATCTCGATATCATCTACGAGCTGGCCGACAACGACTTCTTCCTCCGCCGCCGGCTTGAGCTGAAGACCAAGGGCCCCTTGGCCTTGCGGCAGGTCGACGTGTGGCTGGTGGGAATCGACGGGAAGTGCTCGCACCAAGGTTTCGGCTCGCCGGTATTGCTGGAGGACACCTTCTGGGGCGTCGAGTTCCCCGCGGCCGAGAACCATTATGCCGACGGCCTGGCGAAGCTGAGCCATTTCCCCGGCCGCACGGTGAGCGAGCGATTCACGAGCAAGACGGCCGTGCTCGGCGTGTCGGAGCCGGGCCGGGCCGCGCGGTGGTTCCAACGCTACGTGGAGACGTTCCGCGCCCCCTCGTCGAAAACGCCGCTCTTCGTGAATTACAACACCTGGTGGACGCTCATGCCGCCCACCGAGAAGAACAGCCTGGAGTTGATCGAGCTGTTCCGCCGCAAGCTCTACGAGCCGTACGGCGAGTCGATCGACACCTTCACGCTCGACGACGGCTGGGACGTAGACGAGAGCCTCTGGGACATCAATGCCAAGGCGTTTCCGCGCGGGTTCGCGCCACTGGTCGAGGCCCTCAAGGCCCAGAAGGCGCGGCTGGGGATCTGGCTCTCGCCCTCGTCAGGCTACAACCACGCGCCTTGGCTATCCAAGCACGGCTACCAGGCCAACAGCAACGCGTGGTACATCTGTTCTTCCGACCCGAAGTACCGCCGCGACATCGTCAAGCGTGTCACCGAACTGGCCAAGCAGAACAACGTGGCATTCTTCAAGTTCGACGGCTTCTGCGCAAGCTGTGATGCCCCCGGCCACGCCCATTTGCCCGGGCCGTATGCCCGCGAGGCCAATGTGGACGCGTTCATCGAGCTGATGACCGCCGTGCGGCGCGTCCAGCCCGAGGTGTACCTCGATCCCACCTGCGGCATGTGGCTCAGCCCGTGGTGGCTCCAGTACGCCGATTCACTCTGGGGCGACGTTTCCGGCGACTATCCCGACATCATCGTTCCGTCGCCAATCGTTCGCGACAGCGCCACCACGACCCGCGACGGCGTGTTCCGCCAGCGGTGCCATGAGCATCCCGGATATCCCCCAGCGGCGATCGAGCATTTGGGGATCATCGTGATTACGCCCGAGAAATGGGAAGACAACGCGATGATCGTGGTCGGCCGCGGGGCTCGGCTCTTGACCCTCTACGTCGATCCCCAGCACTTCCGCCACGGCGATCGCGACTGGGCTTTCATGGCGGCATTGCTGAAATGGATCCGCCACAATGCCGACCTGCTGCGGCAAACCGAGCTTGTGCTGGGCGATCCGATGAAGCGCGAGCCCTACGGCTACGCGCACTTCCGCGGCACGCGCGGAATTCTTGCCCTGCGCAATCCGTTCATCGAGCCCAAGACGGTCCAGATTAAGCTCGATGAGTCGCTCGGCTGGAGCCAGCGCGAAGCGCTCATGTCGATGATCGGCGGCTACCGGGCCCGCGTCGTTTACCCCCGGCACGAGGTCCTTCCGCCCCTTCTGCATTTCGGCGATACGTTGTCGATGCAACTCCAAGGCTACGAGACGGCGATTCTGGATGTGCAACCGGCCAACCCCGCGATCCCGGGTCCGATCGGCGTTCGCTACCAAGAGAGCGGCCGCGAGGGTAATCGGGTGACGTACAGTCTCTGGACCCGTCCCGCGCAGCCGCCTATGCCGCCCTTTGCCGTTTCGACATCGACGCTTCTGCTGCATTCGTCCGAAGCCAAATGGGAAATCGCCGGGAAATGCACGGCCGACGTTCCGGCGGGGACGAAGGCAACGATGCACATCCTGTGCGATCCCCGCGGCACCGCGCCGGGCGTCATCCAGTGCACGGCCACGGTCGGCGGCAAGCCCGTCGAGATCCGCGCGGTGCGTACGCCGTCGAAGCCCGATCAGGCCCACGGGCCGCATCCGTGGACCTGGTTCGAGTTCCCCGTGCAGGAAGGCCGAAACGAGGTGGCTCTGACGATCTCACCGGCCAACAAGACGGAGTTCTTTCGCGGCGAGGTCGGCTGGTGGCTCTGGGCTGAGCATCCACTGAAGAAGAGCACGCTTGTGGTGCAGGACGCCCAGTTGCCGCCCCGTGCATCGGCCGAGCCGCTGCCGGTGAGCATGGAGTCCGAGCGCCAGATCATCACGATCCAGACGCCAAAGCTTCTGCGCACGGGCCACCGCTGGCCGAAGGACAAGGCGCTGGTGTGGCTCGACGAGGTCGAGCCCGACGAGGCCGTGCAAGACTACGGCAAGGTGGAGAAGAACCGGAGTGTATGGCAGAAGGAAATGATCATCGCGGGCAAGAAATTCGCCCGCGGGCTCGGGGCCCACGCCAACGGCAGGACCATCTACGAGTTGGCCGGCGCGGGCTTCAAAACTTTCCGTGGCCAGGTCGGACGCGACGAGCACGCCGGGGACGGGATCGTCGTCTTCCAGATCTGGGCCGACGGCAAGAAGCTGTTCGACAGCGGTCCCATGACCAAGGCCGTGCCAGCCAAACCGGTCGAGGTCAACGTGACCGGCGTGTCCACGCTTGAACTCCGCGCGCTGGACGGCGGCGACGGCATCTCCGGCGACCACGCCAACTGGGCCGAGGCGCAACTGGTGCGCTAACACGTGGCTCGGTCTTTGGCGAGACCGAGAGAGCGCGTCACGGAGATGAGTAGGGCGGACGGAGCGGAGCGACGCCCGCCAGGGCCGTTGGTGCGTGTCGGCGGGCCTCACTGCGTTCGGTCCGCCCTACAGAGCTGATTGCTTCAGCGCGTCGCGCACCAATCGCCGCGCGAAGCCGTCGAGGCGGTCTTGGAAGGCGCCGCCGCTCGGAGCGAAGTCCTCGCGGGTCGAGAGGCCCAGATCCTCGGGGGCGATCTCGATGCCCACGTCGCGATACGCGGCCCGCTCGATGATGTTCTTCAGCTCCCGCACGTTCCCCGGGAAATCGTGTCCCTTGACGGATCGCCACCGCTCGGGCCCGAGGTTTGCATGATTGCCGGCGGTAAAGGTTTTGGAGTGCGGAAACTCGTTGCCGCTTTCTTTTTCGTGTGTTGCGTCCTCGTTGTGAAAGAGAAAGCGATGACAAGTCATCGCACTCCAAAGGATCTTGCAGGAGGCGGTTGCCGTGACGATCGTTGGTCTTGCCCACCTGTTGGTCGCCAAAGTCGGCGTCTATGTGTTTTGCGCGCTCGTGGCCGCGGTCGGTGCATCGCTTCTGATCTCGTTGCGCTCCCTGATTACGCAGCGTGCCGGCGGATTGGAGCAGCTTTGGTCGCTGTACCGCTCGGTCCGGGAGCAGCGGATGATCTTCCGCGCCGGCGAAACGGGGTATCAAACGGCCGCCGTTCGCGCAGCGGTCATCTATCTGGCGTACTGGTGTCAACTCGCCGTGGTGGGGACCCTGCTGCGCAGCGTGGAACAAGACCGCGAGCGTCCGCGGGCTCGACGCAGCGCTGAGGTTGTGGCGATCCTCACTTTGGCCGTTCCGGCTCTGGAGAAGTGTCTGGCTGTTGCCGGTGTTACGGCGCGGCAGGGGCTTGGATCCGGTCCTTGCCGACCACCTGCCGGAGGACATCCGGGATGGCTACCGAGCCGTCGGCCTCTTGGTAGTTCTCCAGGATGGCGACCAAGGCCCGGCTAACTGCGATCGCGGTGCCGTTGAGGGTGTGTACGAGGTGCGTCCCCTTCTCGCCTTTCACGCGGTAGCGGATGTTCAATCGCCGCGCCTGGTAGTCGGTGCAGTTGGAGGTGCTGGTCACTTCGCCGAATTCGCCGCGGCCGGGCATCCATGCCTCCAGGTCGTACTTGCGATAGGCCGGCCCGCCGAGGTCGCCGCTGGGGGTGTCGATCACCCGGTACGGAATGCCCAAGCCGTCGAAGATCCGGCACTCCAGACCGCGGAAATACTCCAGCGTCGCGTCGCTCTGGTCGGGGAGCGTGAAGGCGAACATCTCGACCTTGGTGAACTGGTGAACGCGGAACAGCCCCCGGGTCTGCCGGCCGTGGGCGCCGGCCTCGGTGCGGAAGCAATGGCTGATGCCGCAGAGCTTCATTGGCAGTTGCTCCGCTTCGAGGACCTGCCCGGCCAGCATCCCGCCCAGCGTGATCTCGGCCGTGGCCACCAGGCTCAAATCGGTCCCTTCGATGCTATAAATCTGGGTCTCCGGGCCGCGGGGGATGTAGCCGATGCCTTCGAGGATTTCGTTTCGGGCAAGATCCGGGGTGGTGGTGAGCGTGAAGCCTTCCTTCAGGAGCACGTCGAGGGCATAGCGCTGGAGGGCCAACTCCAACAGGACGGCCTCGTTCTTGAGGAAGTAGAATCCGTGGCCCGTGACCCTCGCGGCGGCCTCGAAATCCATCAAGTCCAGTTTTTCGCCGATTTGGACATGATCTTGCGGCTGGAAGTCGAATTGCGGCAGAGGCGTCTTGCCGCGGGCGACCTCGGCCGGCTCGATGCCGATCGGGGCAGCCGGGTGAGTCCTATTGGGGATCGAGCGGAGCAGAGGATCGAGTTCCTCCGCGATCCGATCCATCTCCGCTTGGGCCGTGGCCGTCAGCTCGCGCAAGCGGCGTCCTTCTTCCTTGAGGGCTTCGCGCTGGGCCGCGTCCTTGGCCTTCCCGATCGACTTGGAGACCTCGTTGGCCTGGCGATTGAGCTGGTCGACTTCGAACTGGGCGGCCTTGCGCCGGTTCTCCAGTTCAAGCACCCGGTCGATCTCCACGCGAACGCCGCGGTTGGCACAGTTCTGTTTCACCAGGTCTGCGTTTTCGACGATGAATTTGCGGTCGAGCATGGGTAGTGGTCGGTGGCTAGTGGTCAGTGGTCAGTTGGGTTTATTGATCCTCAGAAAAGTAATGCAGCAGCGACAAATCCGAGCCGGGCCGTGTCGGCCCGGAAAAGCCGGGGCGGCACGCCCCGGCTCTGAAAGAGAATGTTGCATTACTTTTCTGAGGATCAATACCTCTTCGTGGCGATCGTCCCCAACTCCTCCCAGAGCTTGGCACTGGCGCGAATGCCGCGGTGGAAATCGGCTAGCGAGAACTTCTCGTTGGGGCTGTGGGTGTTGTCGTCGTCTTGTCCCCATCCGATCAAAAGGGCATCGGCGTGCAGCGTTTCATGGAAGGCGGTCACGATCGGGATGGAGCCGCCTTCGCGCGTACACACCGGGGCCCGGCCAAAGGCGTATTCGATGGCCCGGGCCGCGGCTGCAACGTAGGGACTGTCGAGCGGAACCAACACGCCCGGCGAACCGTGCTGGGACACCAGTTTCATCGTAATGCCCGGCGGGCACAATCCTTGGAGCATGGCCTCCAGGGCGGCTGCGACTTTGTGGGGATCTTGATTGGGCACCAGGCGGAAGCTGAATTTGGCCCCTGCCTGGGCGGGCAGGACGGTCTTGGCCCCTTGCCCCTGGTAGCCGCCCCAGATGCCGTTCACGTCGAAAGTAGGCCGGGCCCAGCGGCGCTCGAGCGCGGTGTAGCCCTCTTCGCCGATCGCCCCGGTTAGTCCAATCTGCGCGAAATAGTGCTTCTCGTCGAACGGCAGGGCGGCGAACTGCTCCCGCTCCTTCGCCGACAGCGGCGCCACGTCGTCGTAAAACCCCGGAACGCGGATCTTTCCCCGCTCGTCGATCAGCGCGGCGAGTATGCGTGCCAGAGTGTTGACCGGGTTGGTAACCGAGCCGCCGAAGGTCCCCGAGTGGAGGTCGCGGCTCGCGCCGGTCAACAGCAGCTCGAAGCAGGCAATGCCCCGCAGGCCGTAGGTGATCGCCGGCTGCCCGGGAGCGAACTGGGAACCATCGCTGATGACGACGCAGTCGCACGCCAACTGATCGGCGTGGCTGGCGAGGTATTGCCCCACGCCCGTGCTGCCGACCTCCTCCTCGCCTTCGATGAGAAACTTGAGATTCACCGGCAGCCGCCCCTGGCTGGCGATCCACGCCTCCGCGCCGAAGACGTGCGTGAGCACTTGCCCCTTGTCGTCGGTCGCGCCTCGGGCATAGAGGTTGCCGTTGCGGCGCGTCGGCTCAAAGGGCGGCGAAACCCAAAGGTCCAAGGGCACGACCGGCTGGACATCGTAGTGGCCGTAGACCAAGACCGTCGGCAGACCCTCCTGTCGTGGGGACTCGGCATAAACCAGGGGATGGCCCGAGGTCTGCACCACGTCGACCGCCAATCCGAGTGCCTTCAGGCGGCTGGCGACCCACTCCGCCGCGCGGAGCATTTGATCGCCGTAAGCCGTGTCGGCGCTTATACTTGGAATGCGCAACAGCTCGCACAGTTCATCCTCGAACCGTTGGGAATTGGTCCGCAGGTATTCGTCGATGGCGCTAGTCATCCACATCCTCTCCGGCCCTGACATTGGGGGATTTTGCGGTCGCAAGACCGCTACAATATAATGGTAAACGTTTCATCCGACTATTGGGGGTTGGGAAAAAAGGCGCGAGAACGTAACCATGGCCGAAAGCAACGTCGCCGTCGCCACGCCGGAAACGACCACGCGACGCGAAGAAAAGCACGACGGCAAGCCCAAGCGGCAGCCGCGCTACAATGTCATTCTATGGAATGACGACGACCACACCTACGCCTACGTGGTGGCCATGATGATGGAATTGTTCGCCCATCCGCCGGAAAAAGGCTACCAGATTGCCAAGGAGGTCGACTCGCAAGGCCGGGCCTTCGTGCTCACCACCACCAAAGGGCACGCCGAACTGAAATGCGAGCAGATCCATGCCTACGGCAAGGACGACCTCATCGATCGCTGCAAGGGCTCGATGTGGGCCACGATCGAGCCGGTGCCGGGGGAAGGATGAATGTCCGTCTTCAAGACCATCACGCTTGGGTGCAAGGTCAATCAGTACGAGACGGAGTACGTGCGCCAGGGCCTGCTGGGCGCCGGGTTTCGCGAGGCCGCGGGCGATGAGCCGGCCGATCTGTGCATTGTCAACACCTGCACCGTGACCTTGGAGAGCGATTACAAGGGCCGGAAGATCATCCGTGCCTTGGCTCGGGAGAATCCGCGGACCGAGATTGTCGTCATGGGCTGCTACGCAACGCGGGCGCCCGGGGATGTGGCGTGCCTGCCCCGCGTGGTCCACGTGCTCACCGACAAGCAGCATCTGGCGCAACTCGTCCGAGAGCTTACGCACACGGAACCCCCTTCCGGCATCTCCTCCTTCGGCCGCTTGCACCGGGCGTGCGTGAAAGTCCAGGACGGTTGCACGATGGAGTGCAGCTACTGCATTGTTCCCAAGGTGCGGCCTGTCCCCGTCAGCCGGCCGGTTGGCGAAGTCGTCGATGAAATCCGACGCCTGGTCGATTCCCGCCACCGCGAGATCGTGCTCACGGGCATCCACTTGGGCTGTTATGGCGCTGAACTGTCGAATAGCGGCGGCCCCCGGGTCGATCTGGTAGCCCTGCTCCGCCCGATTCTTGCTCTCGAAGGCGAGTTCCGCGTGCGGCTGTCGAGCCTGGAAGCCGTTGAGATCGCGCCGGAGCTCCTCGGCCTCATGGCCGAGTTTCCCGAGCGGATTTGCCCCCACTTGCACATTCCTCTGCAGAGCGGCTCCAACGCGGTGCTCGCCCGGATGAGGCGGCGATTGACCGCCGACGAATTCCTCGCCCAATGCGACCAGATCCGGCGCACGCTCCCCGAGCCTGCGCTGACCACCGATGTGATCGTAGGTTTTCCCGGCGAGAGCGAGGCCGACTTCGAGGCGACCTGCCGGGTGGTGAAGGAAGCACGGTTCGCAAGGGTCCACGTCTTTCGCTACAGCGCCCGCGAGGGGACCCTGGCAGCGGCCATGCCCGACCAGATATCGCCCCCGGTCAAACAGCACCGGGCCGAGGTCTTAGCGGAGATCGGCCGGCAATTGCGCCAGGCCTATTGCGCAAGTCTGGTCGGTCAGGAACTCCAGGTTGTCGCAGAGTCGCTGATGGACGGTCGCCCCGCACTCCTGAGCGGAACCGCCGATCGCTACGTGACCGTCCGATTCCCAGGCGGGCGTGAGCTCATGGATCGAATCGTCCGGGTCACGGCCGTCAGCATGCTCGATGATTGTGTCCTCGCGACCAACGCGCGGTCCCCCGAGTTGGTGGCACGGCCGGTTTGAACTTTCAGGGATGATGTCGCCGCGGACACCGACACCGTGGAAGTCAAAATGGCAGGTCGCAAAGAGCACAACACGCTGCTCGTACGAGGCAAGGAATACGCGCCATGACGACCATTGTGGTTTCCCCCCAGGAACGAGCTCTCCACGAGTTATTGAAGCAAGCATCGCAAGAGAACCTCATTCTCCAAACGGCGGACGGCCGCGCGTTTGTTCTGGCGGAGATCGACGATTTCGATCGCGAGATTGAGCGGACACGGCAGAACGAGGAGCTCATGCGGCTGCTCGACGCTCGCGGGCGGGAAAAAGGGACGGTCTCGCTCGCGCAGGCTCGCGCACGATTAGGTGCGGACTCGCAATCCAGAAGCCAGTAAAGAGAGCGTTCAGCGTGGCACGCCCTGAGGCTTTGCGAAGGGCGTGGTCTCTCAATCGACGCAGCGAAGCCACGTCCATCGAAGACCCTGGACGTGCCACCCGACCCGCCGTCGCCGTTGGCTCCGGGCTAAACGATCGGACCGGAAACTGCAGCAGCCAGCGCAGCCCCCGGGCCCTCTTCATTCCGCCTCGAAAAGCAGAATGGCAGTTTTCTCTTTCTTGTGCCAGAATGCCTCCCCACGGCTGAGAGTCCGTATCGCTTCGTCGATGGCAAGGGCCGGGCTTGCCAGCCTGGCCAGGGCGGTGCCCTTCGGCTTGGGGTCGTTGTCCTTGATCGTACACGTGAAGCTCGGCCGGGAGAGGGTCGCGTTCTGCGGATTGGTGAAGTTGACAACGAATTTCTCGTTGCCCTCGTAGAGTTGGTCTTGTAGCGTCGAGACGCGGAAGGTCTTTTTCGTCTCGCCCGGGGCGAAGGTCAGAAGTGTGTCGGGGATCGCCGCGTAGTCGATGCCGGCCGTGGCCGTGCCGTCGGCCGTGGCGTAGTGGACGCTGACCGGCTTGCCGCTGGCTGCCGAGAGGCTCACCGTGACATTGAGCCAGTTGCCCTCGGAAATCGTCACGTCCTTGAGCAGGATCCGCGGCGGCGGGTCGTTGTCGAGGATCGTGGCGGTGGCCACGCCCTGCGCAACAACGGCGCCTGCGCCCTTGGGATTGGTGAGGCTCACGAGGAACGTCTCCGTGTCCTCGTAGATCTTGTCGTCGCGGACGAGCACCTTGACCGTCTTGGCAGTCTGGCCCGGCTTGAAGGTCAGCGTTCCCTTGGCCGCGGTGTAGTCCCTGCCGGGCACGGCGGCGACCGTGTTGGGCGCGGAGCCGCCGGTGACGTATTGGACCGTCACGGGCTGATCGTTGGGCCAGTACAAATCGACCAGGAAGGAGGCGTAAACCCTGCCCGTGCTCCGCTCGGTGACGGCCGCCGCATCGCTGACGGCGACCGTGCGCACGACGTTGAAGCCCAGCCCCGCCCCGGCCGGATTGGCGTTGCCCGCCTTGTCGTGGAACGAGCCGGCGATGAAGCTCACGCCGGCAGCACCGGGCGTGAACCGGCCCGTGAAGGAGTAGCGGAAGGTCGTGGCGCTGATCTGCTGCGGGCTGCCGTTGACGGTCACGCCGGAGGCGGCCGGCCCGCTGAGCGTGAACACGGGCCCGCCCGCCAGGACGGCCGCGACGTCCAGCCCGCTCGGGCCAACGTCGGACAGGGTCACGTCGATATACCCCCGGGTCCCGATCGTCCGGTCCCAGATGCTACCCCCGTTGAGCGGGTCGGCCAGGGCGGCGGTGGGTTGCACGGTGTCGATCACCAGGTTCTTGCCGGCCCCCAGCGAGCCGGCAGCGCCCGGATTGGGCAGGGTCAGGACGGCATTATTGCCCGCCGCGTCGCGGATCGTGCCGCCGTTGAGCGTCATGGCGGAGCTGGAGACGCAGTCCAGGTCCGGGCTGAGCTGGCCCACGGCCACCGTATAGTTGAACACCAGGGCACTGGTCCCGCTGCCGCTGACGTAGTTTGCCCAAGCGTCCGTGGTTCCCGTTTCCAGCAGCAACCCGGGGATGCCCGTCACGCTAACCGGCTTGCTGAAGGCTACCACGATCGGGATCACGGCCCCCACGGTGTACATCCCGTCGGCGGCTGTCGACGATGCGCCGTTAATGGTCGGCGGGGTGATGTCCCGCACCTGAACCGGGGTCTGGTAATCCGTGGAGCCATTGTCCTTGTCGAAGATGCGGCCGTAGACCGGAACCGTGCCAGGATTGTTGAACGTAAACTGGGCCGTGGCGCTGCTTCCTGCCGCCGCATACGATGCCGCCAGGCTGGCGCTGTCCAAGGCAATACTGTAACGGAAGCCGGCGTTCCGGTCGGCCGACGACGAATCGCCGGCGTTGGAGAAGCTCACCGTCACCGCGGCGCTTTGGTCCACCGGGCCGCTGTTGGAGAGCGTGGCGGTCGGCGGCGCGTTATTGATCGTGATCGTGGTCAGATAGTCGTTGTACCCGCCCTGGACGTCCAGAATGCGGCCCTTCACAATGCGGGTGCCCGGGCCGTCGTCCAGGTACGTAGCCGGCACGGTGGCCGAGGCCGCGGTGGTGCCGCCGGGATACGTGCCGTCGCCAACTTCAAAGGCGCCGTCGTTGTTAAAGTCATAGGCGTAGTGGAAGCCGGCCGCGGTGTCGCTTGGCGACGGATCGTACTGGTTCGAGAAGGTTACGGTGCCGGTCGAGCCCTCGGCCCTTGGCCCATTGTTGCCCAGCGTGGCCGTGGGAGCGACGTTGTTCGTGACGACCACCGTGGTAGTGTAGTCGGTGTACCCGTTGTCTTTATCGAAGGTCCGGCCGTAAACGGGGTAGCTGCCGGCAGTCGCGAACGTGAACTGCTTGCTCGTGCCGTCGGTCGCCGCAGCGTAGGTCGTGGCCAGCCCGGCGGCGCTGAGCGCATAGCTGTAATGAAAACCGGCCGCGGTGTCGGCCGATGAGGGATCGCTCGCGCCCGAGAATGTTACGGTCACCGCCTGCCCCGGCGGCGCCACCCCGCTATTGGATAGCGTGGCCGTGGGCGGGACGTTGTCGATCGTAATGGTGGCATCGTCCGTATCCGTCGCCCCCGCGCTATCGGTCGCGCGCAGCGACACTTGGACGTACGCGAGACCGTCGACGCCGGTGGCTTTGAACGTGGGCGACATGCCCATCTCGTCGCCGTTGGCGGCCGCCGCACCCGTCTCGCCGAAGAGCCCATCGCCATCGAGGTCCCACTGGTAGGTGAGCGTGTTGGCCGTTTGATCGGGGTCGAACGTGCCGGAGGCATCGAGCGCGGCGGTACTGCCTTCGCCGACCGCGTACGGCCCGCCCGCCTCGGCCATCGGCCGGCTATTCACTTCGGCATAGCGTTGGGCCTGTATGCTACTATCGCTCCCGTCCGGTCCAACGCTGTACCACGCGATGACGAAGTCGCCATCCGCGCCCATGTCCACCGAGGGCCCATACTGCCAGTCGGTCGTGTACGTGTTTACCCGGAACTCGCCTCCTTGACGCACTCCCACGGCATTGTAACGCTGCGCGTAGATTCCATAGCTGCTCCCGTCCTGCCCATCGCTGTGCCACGCAATGACGAAGTCGCCGCTGGCGCCCATCGCCACCGAGGGCCCCCACTGGTTGTTCGTCGTGTACGTGTTTACGAGGAACTCGCTTCCTTGAGCCACTCCCGCGGCATTGTAACGCTGGGCGTAGACCCCGAAGCCGCTCCCGTCCTGGTTCCAGCTTGTCCATGCGATGACGAAGTCGCCGTTCGCACCCATCACCACCGAGGGATAAGCCTGCTCGCCGGTCGTGAACGTGTTTACGAGGAATTCACCTCCTTGAGGCACTCCCACGGCATTGTAACGCTGGGCGTAGACCCCCGAGTCGATCCCGTCCTGCGGAAAGCTGTCCCACGCGATGACGAAGTCGCCGTTTGCGCCGATCGCCACCGAAGGCCTCAACTGACCGCTGGTCGTATACGTGTTTACCCGGAACTCGCCTCCTTGAGGCACTCCCGCGGCACTGTAGCGCTGAGCGTAGATGCCCCAGGAACTCCCGTCCTGGTTCCAGCTTTCCCATGCGACGACGAAGTCGCCGTTGGCGCCCACCGCCACCGCGGGAAGAGCCTGCGTGCTCGTGGTGTACGTGTTTACCCGGAACTCCTGCCCTACGGCGCCGATGTTGGCGATGGCGAAGCTGCGAGAGAAGTTGTCGCCCGGGAGCGTGTCGTGGTTGCCATCGAGGGCGACGCCGCTGGCGTCTTGGATCGAGCCTTTGGCCGTGAGGACGTAATGACCGGTCTCCAGCGGGATGGTGAGATTCAGGAGCGCCTCGTAATGACCCGTGGCACTATTGAGCCCGAAGGTAATGCCGCCGATCGTGTTGCTGATGTCTTTGCCGGTGCGAGTGAGTTGCCAGTTGGCCGGGTTAGTGACGCTGTTCGCGCCGGTTGCCCCGCCGGTGGTCCAAATATCTCGCGAAAAACTCACCGCCAGTTGCGGAATCTCCGACACCAACCGCTCGCCTTCGGTGATGGCGTGCGAATCGCCCGCCATGTACACGCCGCCGACTACGGGCCCGATGGTATGCGTTGCACCGCCATAGCGCTGGGCGTAGATGCCCCAGCCGCTTCCGTCCTGGCCTTGGCTTGACCAGTCGATGACGAAGTTGCCGTCGGCGTCGCTGGCGATGGAGGCGTAAGCCTGATCGTTGGCCGTCGTCGTGTTCACAAGGAATTCCGAGCCCTGGGCCACACCGGTGGCATTGTACTGCTGGGCGTAGACGCCGTAGCCGCTCCCATCCTGGTTCACGCTCAGCCACGTCACCGTGAAGTTCCCCGCCGCGCCCATGGCTACGGCAGGATACTCCTGGCTGTCGGCCGTGGTCGTGTTCACCCGGAATTCGGGCCCCAGGGCGATGCCAGCCGCATTGTAGCGCTGGGCGTAGATGCCGTTGCCGCTGCCGTCCTGTCCCGAGCTGTGCCAGGCCACGACGAAGTTACCCCGGGCGTCCATCGCCACGGTCGAGAAGTGCTGGTCATCGGTTCGGAAGGAGTTGACGCGAAATTCACTCCCCTGGGCGCCACCCTGCTCGTTGTACCGCTGGGCGTAGATGCCGATCTTGCTGCCGACCTGCCCATAGCAGGACCAGGTGACGACGAAATCGCCAACGGCACCCATCGCCACGCGGGAAAGACTCTGCAGGCCCGCGGTTGTGGTATTGAGGCGGAACTCGGCCCCTTGAGGCACACCGTCGGCATCGTAACGCCGAGCATAGATGCCGCCGGAACTGCCATCTTGGTTGTAGCTCGTCCAGGTGACCACGAAATTGCCGGCAGCATTCATGGCCGGCACAGGGTCAACCTGGATATCGGCGGTGGTGGTGTTCACGCGGAACTCGTTGCCTTGGGCAACTCCGGCCGCATTGTAGCGCTGGCCATAGATCCCACGACTGCCATCCGGGTCCTGATAGCTCTCCCACGTGACGACGAAGTCGCCGTCGGCGTCCATGGCAACCGCAGGACCGTATTGCGAGAGGGCCGTGGTCGTGTTGACGCGGAATTCACTGCCTTGCGCGGCCCCCGTCTCATCGTACCGCTGGGCATACACGCCCCAGCCATCGCCGTCCTGGTTCAAACTCGCCCACGTCGCAACGAAATCACCGTCAGCATCCATGGCGACCGACGAAGGGTTATTCGGCCAGTCGCGTTGGTCGTTTGTCGTCGTCGTATTGACCTTGAACTCGCCCCCGACGGGCCCGACGCTCAACAGACTCCGCTCCTCAAGCATTTCAAAGCCTAGTCGCCGGCCATAGCCTGGACGCCGCCTGAGCCGCCGCTTTTCCCCAGAAGCCCTCGACGTGAATCCTCGCCACGTTAACCCGCGACGGGCGTGAAGCCGGGACGCCATGACGTTGCCTCCGCTTACCAAAGACGTGGATCGCCGGGAGTGGACACCGTAACGCGAAGCTAGTCTAATCCGACCGGAAGCAAACCGCAACGCCCCTGTCGTGGGGGTCGCGACAAAAATGCCCTTTTCCGCGTTCAGCCCGTCGCCCCCCTCACCGCCGGGCTCGTCCCGGCGGGAGGCTGACTGACGGCTACGAAAGGCGGCTCGCGGCGTAGCTCCCAACCAGCGCCCCGCCGGCGCGAGGCCGGCGGTGGCGGGGGTCGCTTGCCTTCGGCCTGTAGCTCCCAACCAGCGCCCCGCCGGCGCGAGGCCGGCGGTGGCGGGAGTCGCTTGCCTTCGGCCTGTAGCTCCCAACCAGCGCCCCGCCGGCGCAGGGCCGGCGGTGGCGGGAGTCGTTTACCTTCGCCCTGTAGCTGCCAACCAGCGCTCCGCCGGCACGAGGCCGGCGGTGGCGGGCGTCCCTATATCTCCGCGTCTCCCCCTCTCCGCGTCTATTACCCCCTCGTGAGGTGGGGTTCTGATTCGCCTTGACCGCGTTGGGGCAAATGAATATCCTCCGCGCGCGAGTAGCTTTCTCTTCGCGTGGCTTGTCTGCCGTTTTCGGGAGCGCGGGAAACGATGAGATCCTATCTGCCCACTGTTCTGTTGGCGGCTGTTCTCTTGGGTGGTTGCTCGACCTGGGAGGGGCTCTCGCTGCGGTCGCAGAGTCCGGAAGAACCGGAGCCGGCCACCTCCGGCATCGCCCTGATCGGCGATCTGGCCGTGCCCTACGGGATGTTCCCGGTGGTGTTGGAGAACGTGGGTCTGGTGACCGGCTTGAAGGGGACGGGCAGCGATCCCAAGCCCGGGCCCCAACGTGCCGCGCTGATGTCGGCCATGCAGAACCGCGGCGTGGCTTCGCCGAACGCCGTTTTGGCATCGAACAACACGTCGCTGGTGCTGGTGCGGGCCGTGATTCGGCCGGGAATTCAGAAAGGCGACAGCTTCGACCTTGAGGTTCGCGTGCCCACCAACAGCGAGACCACCAGTCTGCGGGGCGGATACCTGCTGGAAACCGATCTGAAGGAGATGGCCGTTCTGGACGAGAAGATCACGTCGGGGAACACCTACGGCCGGGCCGTGGGGCCGGTGCTGGTCGACCCCTCGGCCGACGCCAAGACCGATCGAATCAACCCCTGCCGCGCCCGCGTGCTCGGCGGCGGAATCGCCTTGAAGGAAAGGCCGCTGGCGCTGGTGCTCAAGCCCGAACATCAGTCGGTGTTCAACAGCGCGCGGATCGAAACGGCGGTCAACAAGCGGTTCCATAGCTACGAGAAGGGGATCAAGATCGGCATGACGAAAGCCAAGACCAATGAGTACATCGAGTTGAAGCTGCACTCGCGCTACAAGGACAATGTGCAGCGCTACGTGGCCGTGGTGCGGTCGCTCCCGTTAAGGGAGTCGGAGACCGATCGCAGCGAGCGGCTGGCCCTTCTGGAGAAGCAACTGCCGGATCCGATCACCTCGTCGCGCGCGGCGCTCCAATTGGAGGCGATGGGCAAGCAGGGCGTCGAGTTGCTGAAGAAAGGGCTCGCATCGAAGGAACCCGAAGTGCGCTTCTACTGTGCCGAGGCGCTGGCCTATTTGGACGACACGGCAGCGGCCGCGCCGCTGGGGGAGACGGCCCGCAACATGCCTGCCCTGCGCGTCTTTGCCCTCACCGCCCTGAGCGCCATGAACGACTACGCCGCGGCCGAGCAACTCCACGAGTTGCTCAAGGCGTCCAGCGCGGAAACCCGCTACGGGGCGTTCCGTGCCCTGTGGTCGATGAACTCGAATGATCCGGCCATCCGCGGCGAGAACCTTGGCGGGCAGTTCAGCTACCACGTCGTCGACTCCGCCCAGACGCCGATGATCCACGTTACGCGCAGTCGCCGGCCGGAACTCGTCTTGTTCGGGCGCGATCAGGCCTTCGCGACGCCGCTGGCGGTTGAGGCGGGCAACCGCATCATGCTGACCAGCCGTGCTCCCGGGGAACTCGTGCTGAGCAAGTTCGTGCCGAACGAGCCGGACCAGAAACGCGTGGTTTCGCCCTCGGTCGACGAAGTGATCCGCGCCATCGTGGAGTTGGGAGGTACGTATCCCGATGTGGTTCAGGCCCTCCAGCAGGCGAAAGCCGCTGGCGTGCTGGCGAGCCGGTTCGAGATCGATGCCCTGCCTGAGGCGGGAAGGACCTTCAAGCGGCACGCCGCTGGCAACGAGGCCGACGGTGAGCAGGCGGCCCTCCAGCCCGCGATCAACAGCCCAGTCCCCGATTTGTACCGTCATCAGGGGGATAAAGACTCCCGCGGCGATCGGGAGAAGGCCGGGCAGCCTCGATCGCGTCAAGCCGAAAGCTCCAGCGAGAGTGAGGAATCTGGGGAGAAGCCCCGGTCGGCCAAGGGGTTCTTTGCTAGAATGTTGGGTCGCAGCGACAAATGACGTTCCGCCGCTTGCATCGGTTCGGCACGCGGAAACTTCCGAAGTCTCGGAGACTTCGGAAGTTTTGTTTGGGATAGGTTCTCATCCATGCTGAAAGCCCTCGAACTCGTCGGTTTCAAGAGCTTCGCCGACAAGACGCGGTTTGAATTTCCCCCCGGCATTACCGCCGTGGTGGGGCCGAACGGATCGGGCAAGTCGAACGTCGTCGACGCCATCAAGTGGGTGCTCGGGGAGCAGAGCGTCAAGAGTCTGCGCGGCAAGGAGATGGCCGACGTCATCTTCAACGGCTCCGGCGCGCGGCGGCCCACCAACGCCGCCGAGATCACGCTCACCCTGGACAACTCCCGCCGGCTCCTGGCAATCGACACCCCCGAGGTACACATCACCCGCCGCGTCTACCGCAGCGGCGAGAGCGAATACCTCGTCAACCGCCTGCCCTCGCGACTGCGCGATATCCGCGACCTGCTGGCCGGCACGGGCATGGGCACGCAGGCCTACAGCGTGATCGAGCAGGGCAAAGTCGACGTTCTGCTCCAGTCGTCGGCCAAGGACCGCCGCATGATTTTCGAGGAGGCGGCGGGCATCAGCCGGTTCAAGGCCCGCAAGATCGAGGCCCTCCGCCGGCTGGAGCGCGTCGAGCAGAACGTGCTCCGCTTGTCCGACATCGTCGACGAGGTCGAGAGCCGCCTGCGGAGCGTGAAGCTTCAAGCCAACAAGGCGCGGCGGTACAAGGAATACGTCGACCGACTGCAGGAGTTGCGGACCCAAGTTGCCTTGGTCGACTGGACGCGGCTCACCGAAATGCTGGAGGGATTCGAGTCCGAGGTCGCGGAGTTGACCCGGCAGCGCGACGGCACGATCGCCGAAGCCGAGGCCCTGGAGGCCCGCCTGTTGGAGGGCGAGGCCCATGTCGGCCAACTCACCGAGGCCATTCGCGGCTCCGAGGCCCAGACCGCCGCCGACCGCGAGCGGATTGCAGCGGCCGAGTCGACGATTGAGCACGAGCGGGCCCGAAGCCGCGACTTGGAACAGGAGATCGCCCGGCATCAGCGGCAACTGGCGTCGCTCAACGTGCGTGCCGGGGGTTTGGAGCAGCAGCTCCGGCAGACCCGGGAGGCGGTCGAGGCAGCCGAAGGGCAGCAGCGCCAGGTCGCTCGGCACTTGGGGGAGCGGGAACGGGCCCTGACCGACCTGATCTCTCGCCTCGATCAACTCCGTGCCGAGAACCACCAGCGGCGCGCCGGCCAGGTGGAGCAGATGCGCGCCGCCGCCGCGTTGGGCAACCAGATCAGCGCGCTGGAAAGCCAAGCCGACGCTGCCCTGGCGACCCGCGATCGCTCGCGCAGCCGGCTCGGCGAGCTCGACCAGCAGCTTGGCGCCATCGAGGAACAGTGGAACGAGCTCCAGCGCCAGCGCGAGCAGCTTGCCGCGCAGGCCGGGCAATTGGGCGAGCGCGTTGCCGCGATTCAAGGGCGACTCGAACAGCTCCGCACTGAGTGGCAAAAGCGGCAGAGCGACCTGGCCGAGCTCCAGAATCGCCATAGCGCCATGGCCGAGCGCGCGGCGGTGCTTGACGAACTCGAACGGCGTTACGAGGGGCTCAGCCCTGGCGTCAAGGAAGTCCTCGCGCAGGCTAAGAACGGCCAGGAGGGGCCATTTCGCCAGGTCTGCGGGCTGGTGGCCGATCTGTTTCGCGTGAGCGTCGAGTCGGCCTCGCTTGTGGAAGTGGCGCTGGGCGAGGCCGCGCAGCACGTCGTCGTTCGCCCCGGGCGCGAGCTGCTCGATTTCTTGCAGCTCAAGCCGCAGCAGTTCAGCGGCCGGGTGGGGTTCCTCTGGCTGGGTGCCCCGGCGGAGCGGGAAGACGTGGACAACGTGAGCTTCGACGGCTGGCCCGGCGTGCTCGGACGCGCCGACCGCTTCGTCGAAACCGAGCCGCAGTACGAGCCGCTCGCCCGCAGGCTCCTTGGTCGGACCTGGTTCGTCGAGAAGCTCAGTCACGCCGTCACCCTGGCCCAAACGCCCCAGCGCACGTGCCACTTCGTCACCCTGGCCGGCGAGCTCCTGACCGCCGACGGGACGCTTTGCGTTGGGCCGCGGCACGCCTCGACCGGGATCATCTCGCGCCGCAGCGAGCTGCGGGCCCTGCACGCGCAATTGACCGAGCTGGAATCCCAAGTCCAACAGGCCGAGTCGGCGCTCCTCCGCGTGCGGCAGCAGCTCGCCCAGGATCAGGACGACCTCCAGCGCGCCGGGGCCGATCACCGCCAGGCGGTCGAGACGCTCGCCCGGCACGATCACAAGCTCGTGGCCGTCGAGGAGCGTAGGTCGCACATGGCCCAGCAGCGGACCACGCTCGAAGCGGAGTTGCGCGCGGCGGAAGGTCAGTACGACGTGGTCGGCGGCACGCTGGCCCTCGCGCGCCAGAAGCTCCTCGTCATGGAAACCGGCCTGGCCGACACGGAGCGCGAGATGGCGCGCGTGGCTGAGGAGTTGGAGCGATGGGAGGCCGACCGCTCCGGTCAAGGGCGGGAGGCCACCGAGGCCAAGATCGAGCTGGCCAAAGGGGAGGAGCGCCTGGGCAGCCTCCGCGCGCGGTTGCGGCAATTCGAGGAGAGTCAACTCGAGCGGCAGCGGGCCTTGGCCGACAGCGGCGAACAACTGGCCCAGTGCCAGCGCCGTGCCGAGGAGTCGCAATGGAGCATCCTCCGCGCCGAGTCGGAAATCGCCGAGTTGTATCTCCGCAAGGAATCGTCCACCAGCCGCACGGCGGGCCTGGTCCAGCAGCGCGAGGCGATCCAGGCGGAGCGAGTCCAATTGGGCGCCAACGCCCAGCGGATCCGGGCCAAGGTGCGGAAGCTGGAAGAGAAGGTCCACGCCAAGGAGCTGGCTGCCAACGAGGTCCGGCTGGAGCGCAATGCCCTGGTCGATCGCTTCCGCGAAGATTACGGCGTGACGCTCACCGACCTGGAACACGAGCCCACCGAAGAGGAGCAGCACCAGCGCGAGGAAGCGCAGAAGGAAATCGAGGAGCTTCGGCAGAAGATCAACAACCTGGGGAACGTGAACCTGGAGGCGTTGGAAGAACTGGAGCAATTGGAGACGCGCCACAGCACGCTCTCGGCGCAGCACAAGGATCTGTCCGACGCCAAGAACTCGCTCCAGCGGATCATCGAGCGGATCAATGCCGACAGCCGGCGTCTGTTTGCCGAGACCCTGGAGACGGTCCGCGGCCATTTCGTCCGTCTGTTCCGCGATCTGTTCGGCGGCGGTCAGGCCGATATTGTGCTGGAAGAAGGGGTCGACATGCTCGAAAGCGGGATCGAGATCGTGGCCCGCCCCCCCGGCAAGGAGCCCCGCAGCATCTCGCTCCTAAGCGGCGGCGAAAAGACGCTCACCTGCGTGGCGCTTCTATTGGCGATCTTCCGCAGCCGGCCCAGCCCGTTCTGCGTGCTCGACGAGGTCGACGCGGCCCTGGACGAGGCCAACATCGACCGCTTCACCAAGGTGTTGCGCGACTTCCTGGCCTGGACCCAGTTTATTATTGTCACGCACTCCAAGAAAACGATGACCTGCGCGACCACCATCTACGGGGTGACGATGCAGGAGTCGGGCGTGTCCAAGCGCGTCAGCGTGCGGTTCGAGGACGTCAGCGACAACGGCGAGATCCTGAACGTGCGCGACGAGCCGAGCGCCGAAGAGGCAGACACCAAGGCCGGCGACGAAACGCAGGCGGCTTAAATGCCCGTGCGTTCACGACGCCGCGCGTCGTGCTCCCACACCGCAAACGGCCGCGGCGTGAAGCC
>CAYTJV010000063.1:0-20356 GCA_964438165.1 uncultured Planctomycetaceae bacterium
TCCCCATGCTCTTCCGCAACCTGGGCGAAGGCATGTTCGAGAACGTCACGTTGACCGCCGGGGCGGGCGCGGGGTGCTATGCTTACGTGAACTGGGGATGCGGCATGGTCGATTTCGACAACGACGGCCACAAGGACATTTTCGTCGGCAACGGCCACACCGAAGACAACATCGAAAAGATCGACCGCACCACCGCCTACCGCACCCGCAACGTCCTCCTCTGGAACACGGGCAAGGGAAAGTTCATCGAAGTTTCGCAAGAGTGCGGCCTGAAGGGCGTGCCCGTCCACGCGGCCCGTGGCGTGGCCTTCGATGATCTGGACAACGACGGCGACCTCGACGTGGTCGTCCTCAACATCCGCGAGCGGCCCATGGTGCTCTGCAACCTGCTCAACGAGCAGGGGCCCGCCAATCACTGGCTCCAGATCCAACTTCGCGGCGTGAAAACCAACCGCGACGGCGTGGGGGCCCAGGTCAAGGTCGTGGCCGGCGACTTGACGCAACTCGACGAGGTCCACAGCGGGCGCGGCTACCAGAGCCACTGGGGCACGCGACTGCACTTCGGATTGGGCAAGCGCGACCGGGTCGAGCGCATCGAAATCCACTGGATCGGCGGCGGCACGGACGTGCTGGAGAACGTCGCCGCCGACCGGCTGATGACCGTCACCGAAGGAGCAAGCCGCTGATGCAAACAGAACTCGCGTCGTTGGACGCCAAGGATCCGAATTATGCCGTGGCCGTGGTCGAGCGGCTGCTGGCCGCGGCGCGGCGTCTTGGGGCCAGCGATCTCCATTTGCGGCCGACCGCCGAGGAGTTGGAGGTCCGCCTCCGCCTCGACGGCGTGTTGCAGTTGGCGGCGCGCCTGCCGCGGGCATCGGCCCCGAACGTGATCGCCCGGCTCAAAGTCCTGGCCGATCTCTTGACGTACCGCACCGATGTGCCGCAAGAGGGCCGGATCCGCGGGATCCGCGAGGGCGGCGAAATGCGGGTCAGCACCTTTCCGACCGTGTTCGGCGAGAAGGCCGTGGTCCGCCTGTTTGCCGGCGCCCAGCAGTTCCAGCTCTTGAACGATCTAGGGTTTCCGGACGACGTCTCGGCGCCGCTGGGGCGGCTCTTGGAAGAAACTTCCGGGGCGATCCTGGCCACCGGGCCGGCCGGCAGCGGCAAGACCACCACGGTCTATGCGTGTCTGCGCGAGCTGGCCCGCCGCGTCGGCGCGGCGCGAAGCCTGGTCTCGCTGGAGGATCCCGTGGAAGTGCTCGTACACGGGGTCGCCCAGTCGCAAGTCAATCCGGCCGTGCAGTTCGACCTGGCCACCGGCCTGCGGTTCCTGATGCGTCAAGATCCCGAAGTGATCATGATCGGCGAGATTCGCGACCGCGCGACCGCCGAAGCGGCATTCGGGGCGTCGTTGACCGGGCACCTTCTTCTGAGCACGTTTCACGCCGGCAGCGCGGCCGAGGCCGTCAGCCGTCTTTCGGACATGGGCATCGAGCCCTACTTGCTGCGGAGCGGGCTGCTGGCGATCCTCTCGCAGCGACTAGCCCGAAAGCTATGCGCGTGTGCGCGCACGAGCGACGATCCGGCCGACCGTCTCGGACTGCCGGTCGAACACGTGTGGCTGCCGGCCGGCTGTGAGGCGTGCGCCGGCACAGGGTACCGCGGCCGGTTCGTGCTCGTGGAGATGCTCTTGCCGGAGCGGTCGAGCGTGGGCCGGGCGATCCTTTCGCGCTCCGACGCCGCGACGATCGAACAGTTGGCGATTGAAGCCGGGATGGTATCGCGTTGGGAGCGTGCCTGTCGGGCCGTGAGCGAGGGATTCACCAGCCCGGCGGAAGTCCGGCGCCTGTTGGGGTTTTCCACCCCAGGTAGCGAGCACAAATCGGGCGTTGTATTTGACAACTCCGAGGGAGGTGGGTACAATACGGGGGCATGAGGACGTCTTCGATCTTGAGAAAGCTGCCAGTTGAGCGGGGACGAGCAACAAATGCCCAACGTTGGTTCAGGCGGCCTGAAAGCGGGCGGACGATCGGCAGTCTTGCAGGTCAAGCCCCGTGAGTTCCACTGTGTGGAAGTCTACTTGCCAAAAAGACTAAAGCACTTGTCGGAACTCTATGAGTATCTCAGATTCCAATTAACGGAACAAACGGGAGACAGAGGGGGAGTCTTCTCAATTGACGGGTTCTCGATTTACGAGGTGGATGGGGCGTGGCGTGGACAAGAGATTACTGACGAACGCACTCTGGTAATCCGTATCTTGTTCATTCGATCGAAGCAGGAGGACGATCGATCTCTTCAGGCCAAGATCCGGGAGCTAGGGCGGGGTATCGCCGCCATTGCTCCGACCGAGAAGGAGATCTTGATTTGCCACTACCCACAGAACGGGTTCACTTTTCTCCGGTAACTGGCGTGTTTTGACTGGTAGGAGGTCACATGAGACTTTCAGCTAGGCTGTACGAAGGTGGCGGCAGGTATGCTGTCGAGACGAGCAACGACGGACTTGAGATCAAGAGGGAGTGGGGAGGAGAATGGCAGGTGAAGGTTCATGTGCCTGTTTACGTTGAACTGATCTGCGACGATAGCCCTGCGGCAATGGACAATCTGCGTGACACCCTATCTTGGCTCATGGAGGAGGTGAGCAAGATGAGAAAAGACAGAGAGCCAGAACCGCAGAGCACGAGCAGGTGATTGTTGCCTTCGCCACCATCGCGATCGAGACATCGACACGGTGAGTTCCGACCCGTGAAGGGCGTTTGCGGACGGGCTTGGGTGTGTGAAGTGGAATATTCCAAAAAAATCTTTGGTAGGGTATTGCATTCAGAAATCGCCGACGGTATAAATAGGGGCGCATGGAGGTTTTCTGTGGATGAGGGGATGGGCTTTGGCCGGCTTGGCGCAGTCGGTGGGCCGTGAGAGCACGGGGGTCCGACCCCTTCTCCACGAGACCTAGTGCGGCGCAAGAACGTGGGGGTTGCTGTGTCTACTTCGCAACCGGTGCGCGCCGCGTCTGTCAGTCTCGATCAACTCATTGCCCTCAACGATGAGATTGGGGCATTGGTCCGGGTTGGGGTGCCGCTCGAGGAAGGCCTCGCCCTCATAGGGAAGGAGATGCCCGGCGCTTCCGGTAAGCTTGCCCAATGGGTGGCCCAGCGCATGCAGCAAGGCCAGCCCTTGGAGCAGATCCTGGCCGACCACCCGGAATCGTTCCCGCCGGTCTACCGCGCAGTGGTCCAGGCAGGGATCAAGAGCGGGCGTCTGGCGGCGGCCCTCGAAGCGGTCGCCACCTCGGTGCGGCGATTGGCCCAGACGCGCCGCATGATCGCCGCCGGGTTGCTCTACCCGCTGATCGTGTTCCTGGTGGCCTGGGGGCTGTTCGTCTTCTACACCGTCGGACCAGCCCGCACGTTCTTATACATCGTGGACGATTTCCAGTTGCCCGGCAGGGCCTTTTTCGCGCACCTGGTCGAGTGGGGGCAGTCGGCAGGCTACTGGGGTCCGGCGGTGGCTCTGGCGGTGCTGCTGCTGGCCGGGCTGTGGTGGGTCGCCTCCGGTCGGGCTTCGCTGGCCGATCCCGGTGCGGCAGGCGCCCTGTTGGGCTGGATCCCGGGAATGCACCGCTTGCTTCGCACCTACCAGGTGGCCACTTTCACCGACCTGTTGGCCATGCTGGTGGAGCACCGCGTTCCGCTTCCCGAGGCCGTCGTGTTGGCCGCCGACGCGACCGGAGGACGCCGGCTCGAGGGGGCTAGCCGAGAGGTCGCGGAGGCGATCCGGCGCGGCGAGCCCTTGGGCCCGCAAATCCGCGCCGTCCGCCAGTTCCCGCCGTTGGTGGTCTGGCTGATGTCGCGCGGACAGGCGCAGGATGCCCTGCCTGGGGCCTTGCGCCAGGCGGCGGAGATGTATCACCAGCGGGCAGTTTATCAGGGCGAGGCGGCCCGGATCTTCGTCCCCTTGTTCCTCACCCTGGTCATTGGCGGCGGCGTCACGCTGCTCTACGCCTTGCTCGTGTTGGGAAACTGGTTCACGATTCTCAAGGCTTTCACCTAGGCGAGCTCAAGCCATGGCACGTTACCGGTACACAGCGGTGGATCGCGCCGGCAATACGTCGTCCGGCCAGGTCGAGGCGTCCGGATCGGACGATGCCCGCGCCAAGCTGACGGCCCTCGGACTGGAGGCGGAGACGGCGGTTCTGGAGCTCGAAGCCGAGCCGGCGGCCGGCCCGGGGCGTCTTTCGGCCGCGGAGTCCGCCGGGCTGGGCAGCCAGATCGCCGGCTTGGCCAAGGCTGGGCTGCCGTTGGGGCCGGGCCTGCGGGCCATGGCCGAAGAGTTCCCCGGCGGCCGGGCTCGCGGCGTCTTGCGGCGATTGGCCGATCGGATCGACGCCGGCGTGTCGTTGGACGAAGCCCTCGCCGCCGAAGGTCCGCGCGTGCCCGAGCATCTCCGCTGCCTGTTGGAAGCCGCGGTTCGCAGCGGCCGGTTCGCCGAGGTCATCGACGAAATGGTGGCCGTCGAGCGGACCCGCATCGACGTGCTGCACCGCCTGGGGCTCGCTTTCGCCTACCCCCTGTTCTTGTTTTTCGTCATTCTGCTCCTCTACCTGATGTGCATGTACATCGTGCCAACGTTCGGTAAGATTTTCGCCGACTTCGGGGCGGAGTTGCCGGTCCTGACGCGGGTCATGCTCAACATCTGCTCTCCGCTGGCCGTGCTGTCGGTTCTCGCGATGGTGCTGCTTGCCGTCGTTGTGGTGCTGGTGGCTTTCGGCGGCAGGACGCGGTCTCCGGGGATGCAGCGGACGCTGTATCGGTTGCCCGTGGTGGGTCCGATCTGGCGTTTTCGCGGGCTGGCCGAGTTTTCGCGGCTGATGGGGTTGCTCCTGGAGCTCAAGGTGCCCTTGCCGCAGGCCCTGCGCGCCGTCGCCGGGGGGCTGCGCGAGGGGGATTTGCGTGCGGCGGCGTGGAACGTGGCGGAGCAGGTCGAATCCGGCGTTCCCTTTTCCGAAGCCATGGCGCGGCGGCGGGAGTTCCCCGCCACGTTCAAGCCGCTGGTGCAATGGGGCGAGCAAACCCCCGCCCTGGCCGACGCCTTCCGCGGCACGGCCCAGATGTGCGAAGGACGGCTTCGCTTCCAGGGCTTGTTCGCGGACGCCGTTCTCTTGCCGGTCATGCTCGTCGTGGTGGTGTTCTTTGTGACCACCTTCATGGCGTCGCTCATGTTGCCGCTGATTAGCTTGATTCAGCATCTGTCCTGAATAAGTCGCGAGGCGCTGTCGATCATGTTCGCTCAATCCGAGGCATTGGTGATCCTGGTCGGAGCCCCTCTCTGGGCGCTCTTCGGAATCGTGATCCTCGTGGTCGTCGGGTGCCTCTCGGAGAGCGACAGGCCGCTCAGCCGCAGTTTCGGGCGGCTGTTCTTCATCGTCTTGGGTTGGGTGTTCATCGCCTTCGGATTGCTCGTCGCGTTGAACGTCCTCGGCATGCTCGTGCTCATCATCGTCGCGTTGGTGTTTCGGCGTCTGCGGCGGGCCAGGCAGCAGGCCCTCTTGTGGACGCTGGCCGTGGCCGCGGAGCGATCGATTCCCCTGGTTCCGGCCATCGAGGCATTTGCCGACGAGCGCTCCGGGCCGGCCCGGCAGGAGACTCGTGTCCTGGCCCGGCTATTGAAGGCGGGCACGCCGCTGCCCGACGCGCTTTCGATCGTGGGCGGAATGGTGCCCGAGGAGGCGATAGTCCCGATTCAGGTGGGCCAGGACCTGGGCGCGCTCGACGAAGGACTGCGCCAAGCCACGGCCCCTGCCGGACCGTACCAGGCGGTGTGGGACCAACTGGCCGGCAAGGTCGCCTACCTCTGCTTCCTGGTCTTATCCGCCTCCGGAATCATCGTTTTCTTGATGATCAAGATCATGCCGGCATTCCAGAAGATCTTCGTGGATTTCGGCGCCGAGTTGCCGGCTATCACTCGGATTGGGATGCTGATGGGTTCTGGAGATGTCGGCGTGATGATTTCCCTGGTCTGCGTGTTCCTGTTGTGGCTTTTCATTTACGCGATCCTGCGGTACATCGGGGCGATTTCCTGGGACCTGCCCCTGATGGGCCGCTTGGCGCGGAGGTTGCACGCGGCGCGGGTGCTGGAGTCGCTGGCCATGGCCGTCGAGCGGAATCAGCCTTTGTTCAGGACCGTGGCAACGCTCGCCCGTTGCTATCCCAAGCAGTCCATTCGCCGCCGGCTCCAGGTGGTCCTGGTCGATATTACCAGCGGGGTCGATTTCGCCGAGAGTCTGCGCTCCCAGGGGTTGATCTCGCGGGCCGACATGGCCGTGTTGCACGCGGCCCAGCGCGTCGGGAACCTGGCCTGGGCCATGCGCGAGACCGCCGACAGCAACCGCCGCCGGCTGGCCTACCGCGTCCAGGCCTGGCTCCAGATCCTCTTCCCGGCGGCGATCTTAAGCTTCGGACTGATGGTGTTGTTCTTGGTGGCGGGTTATTTCCTGCCGCTAGTTTCGTTGATTCAGAGGTTGGCCTAATTGGACTGCGCCATTTCACGTGAAAAACAAGGGACAGGAGTTAGAATTTGGCGTAGGAGCCCCACCGGCCCCGTGCCGGTGGTATTCGGGTTTGGCAACTAACACGCAACCGCGTGAGGAGTGAGAGCCCACCGGCCCTGTGCCGGTGGTGAATGGCTTTGACAACTCGACCCATGACGTTGGATGAACGCCTACGCTACGTAGTTTCCAAACCTCGTCCCACCGGCACGGGGCCGGTGGGGACGATCCGTTGGCTGAGTCCGCCGTAGCTATCAAACCCGTCTACCACCGGCACGGGGCCGGTGGGGAAAGGCCCTAAGTGGCGATGTCCGCCTAATTACCCGGCGGCAGACCAAATGTGGGACGGCCCGGAAGGGCCGTCCTACGGAGAACTTGCCATGTTGCGGCGTCGCGGTTTCACGATCCTGGAGCTCACGGTGGCCATGATCATCCTGGGCGCGCTGATGAGCCTGTGCCTGAAGTGGGTCGCGGCCACCGGCGGCCAGCAACGCGAGGCCCGCTGGCGCCAGGCGGCCTTGTGCGAGGCGGCCAACGTCATGGAACGCCTTGCCGCGCAGACGTGGGAGGAATTGTCGCCGGAGCGGATGGCGAAAGCATCGCTTTCGGAAGAGGCCCGTCAGGCCTTGCCCGGCGGCGCCGTGGCCGTCCAGGTGGCGCAGCCCCCGGGCGACCCCGAGGCCAAGGAAATCGCCGTGACGGTCCGCTGGCGGTCGCGGGCCGACACGCCCGAAGCCCGCCTGCGGTTGGTGGCCTGGAAGTTCCGCAAGTCCAAGTAGGACGGGTTGCCAACCCGTCCTACAGAAAGTAGTGAGCTTGGCATCCATGAAGAAAAGGCTTGGATATTCGCTGATTGAGACCCTCGTGGTGATCGCGGGGTCCGGGGTGGTCCTGGCGACGGCCGTGGGCCTGCTCCACAGCATCTTCAGGGTGGACCGGACGACCCGCGACCATGCCGCAGGGCAGCAAACGCTCCGCCGCCTGGCCGCCGATTTCCGCGACGATGCCCATGCCGCGGTGAAACTTACGCCGGTGGAAGCAGTCGCCGACGGCAAGAAATCACCGGCCTGGGAATTTCAACTGCCGCAAGCCGACCGCAAGGTCCGCTACCAGGCAATCTCCAATCGACTGGTCCGCGAGGAGCAAGGGGGCGGCAAGACGGTGCGGCGGGAAGCGTATCGGCTGCCCGACGGCAGCACCGCCTCGATTGGCCTGGAAAGCGGCCCGCCGGCACTGGCGACGTTGCGGATCGCGGCCGGCGCTGCGGGCGAGAACCTGACCGGCGGCCTGCCGCTGCGCATCGACGCGGCACTGGCGAGCGATCACCGGTTTGCGAAGCTTGGGGGGAAATGAGCTATGGATAACCCGAGGGATTACCGCAGCCCCAAAGGGGCGTTATACGACAGCCCAGGGCAACGCCCTGGGGACGAGTCGGGCACGAAACGGGAAGCCCTGAAAGGGCGGCATAAGAGCGAGGGGGAGGCGAATCTCGCCCCTTCAGGGCTTCGTCGCTCATTGCGGCCCACTCCCCAGGGCGTTGCCCTGGGCTGTCATATCGCGCCCCTTCGGGGCTGTGGGACCGGACGCCGCGGGGCGATCGCCGTGGTGGCGCTGGTGTGCGTGGCCGTGGCGTCGGTCGTGATGATCATCGCGGTCCGCCGCGCGCTGGGCGAGTGGAAAATGGTGCGGCTAGAGGCGCAGCAGGTGCAGTGCCGATGGTTGGCGGAATCGGCCCTGGACCGCGCCGCGGCCCGATTGGCCTCGGACGCGAAGTACGCCGGCGAGGTGTGGAAGATTCCGGCCCGATCGTTGAGCGGAAAGGAAGATGTGGGAAAGGAAGATAAGGCGAAGGATGGCGGGGGGGCGGCGGTGAAGATCGAGGTCAGCACGCCGTCGGATCAACCCTCGCGCCGCGTGGTTCGCGTCCAGGCCGACTGGCCCGAGGACGCTCCGATGCGGGTTCGTATCAGCAGACAAGCGACGACGGAGCTTCCGCCGCCGGCGAAAGGAAAGTAGGGATTTTCGTTGACTCAACAAGCGACGTGCCACAAAAAGGGGAAGGAGAAATAGACGATGAACGCCCAGAAGCGCGGTTTCACGCTCGTGGAGTTGTTGGTGGTGATCGCCATCATCGGGATTCTGATCGCCCTCTTGCTGCCCGCGGTGCAGGCCGCCCGGGAAGCGGCGCGGCGGAGCCAATGCAACAACAACCTGGTCCAGTTGGGCATCGCCCTGCACCACTACGAGGGCGCCCATGAGGTCTTTCCGCCGGGCGTGGTGGATGCCAAAGGGCCGATCCGCACCGAGCCCGCCGGCTACCAGATGAGTTGGCTGGTGCAGATCCTCCCCTTCATCGACGACGGGGCCACCTTCCGCCACGTCAATTTCTCCGTGGGCGTTTACGACCCGAAGAACGAAGCCGTGCGCAAGGTGACCCGCTCGTACATGCTGTGCCCTTCCGACGGCGGTCCCAGGAGCAGCGACGAGAACAAAATCGGCTCGAACAATTATGCCGGCTGCCAGCACCACGTCGAAGCCCCGATCGACACGACCAACCAGGGCGTCCTGTTCCTCAACAGCCGCATCAGCACGCGAGACATTTCCGACGGGTCGTCGTTCACGCTCATGGCGGGCGAGAAGATGTTAGGCAGGGCCGACTTGGGCTGGATGTCGGGCACGCGGGCAACGCTCCGCAACACCGGCACCCTCGTCAATAACACTCGCGAGCCCGGGGTGGAGCGTCGTTTCGGCCGCCCCGCGGAGGAAAAGCCCCAAACCGACAACCCCTTGTACGTCGGCGGGTTCGGCTCCTGGCACCCCGGCGGGTCGCAATTCGTCATGGTCGATGGCTCCGGACGCTTTCTGTCGGAGACGATCGACAAGTCGCTCTACGAGGCCCTCGGCAACCGCGCCGACGGGAAGCTGATCGACCAGCAGTACTGACGCGAGAGGTCCGTCGAAAGAGCGTGCCAGACCTTATCCGTTGCGTTATTCCGGCTTTCGGGCAACCACGACGGAACTCATGTCCTCGGCGCGAACGCGGTGCTCGGCGGCCGTGAAGCCGGCTGCTTCGAGGTCCTCGGCGATTTCCGCGAAGGTGTAGGTGTCGCCTCGATCGGTGTTGACGAGCATGTTGATGGCGAACATCGCCCCAAGGATCGGCCGGGTGCGGCAGGGCTCCATCACGATGTCGCGGATGGCAATATGCCCCCCGGGTTCCAATGCCCGGTGGACCTTGGCAAACAGCTCCCGGCTGTCCTCCCGCCCGTGCTGGTGGATGATCGCGCTCACCCAAGCCAGATCGGCCCCGGCGGGCAGCTCGTCGCGGTAGAAGTCGCCAGCAGCGAACGCCACCCGGTCGGCAAACTCCGTGTCGGCGAACCTATCGCGGGCCTGCTGGATCGCGTCGGGCAGATCGAAGATCGTCGCTCGCGCTCGGGGATTGGCCCGCAGGAAAGCGAACGTCCACGTGCCCGAGGCGCCGCCCACGTCGAGCACGTGCTTGAACTCCAGCGGACGGAGCCGAGCCACCAGGTCATCGGCAATCGGGTCGGAGACGACGTGCATCGCCGCGATGAACGCCGCGCGATCGGCCTCGAATCCGCGAATGCTCGCCACGCGCGGCCCGGGAATGCCGGCCTTGACAACCCATGCCAGTTGCGTCCAGTTGCGGAGGATATTCATGCTGTGGTGGATCATCGGCAGGACCGAGCCCGGCGAGCCTTCGGTCAACAGCGGCCTGAGGCCCTCCGGCAGCGAGTATTGGTCCGCTTGCTTTTCCAGCATACGCACGGCGACCAAGGCATCGAGCAGCATGCGCGTGGCCCGGCGATCGGATTGCAGCCGCCCAGCCACTTCATCGAGCGACAACTGCCCATCGCCGATCGCGGCAAACACGTTGAGCTCGGCCGCCGCGCCGAGCACGCAGGCGGGGCAAAAGCTCGCCGCCATCTCCAGGATTTGTTCTCGGGTAGGCCAGGTATCGGTGCTCATGATTCCAATACTCCTTGCTCCGGAGGGGCGATTGATAATAGCATAGCGACTGATCGCTTCAAAACCCCTGGAATCTGCCCCCGTGGCGCTGTAGAAAGGCACGTATGGCGTTGTTCATGCGAGGATCGAGTCTCCTGTTCCCCCTGATGGGGTTGTTCCTGGCGACTTCGCTCGACGCTTCAGCCGGCGAGCTGCGAGCGGGTGTGGCCCGAGTCGATCTCACGCCGCCGCCTGACTTCAAGACGACGCTGGGCGGTTACGGCGCCCGCATGGGCAAGCCGGCGGTGGGGGTCCACGACCGGGTGTTCGCCAAGGCGCTCGTTCTGTCGGACGGCTCCAGCCGTTTCGCCCTGGTCACGGCCGACGTGCTCGCCTTCCCGCCCGGGTTCCACGCCTCGCTGCTCGGGGCCCTCCGCGACGCCGGCTGGAAGAGCGGCCGGCTGATGCTCTTGCCAAGCCACTCCCACACCAGCATCGATATGTCGGCCCTCCACACCAAGAATGTCTTCGGGATTCCGCAGATCGGTGCGTTCCACAAGAAGCTGTTCGATTTGACCCTGGCTCGGCTGGCTCAGGTCGTCCAAGAGGCCGGCAAGGATCTCCAGCCTGTCGCGGTCGGCACGCGGAGCGCAACGCTTGAGGGCTGGAACCGCAATCGGCGCGGTGGCACGGCAGTCGACCCGGAGTTGACCGTCACGCGCATCGACCGGACCGACGGCCGGCCGCTGGCCGTGCTCGTCAACTGGACGGCCCACCCCACGCTCATGGGCCCGGAGGACATGATGTTCTCCGGCGACTATCCCGGCCATTTGCAGCGAACGGTCGAAGCGCTGATTGGGCGGGGCGTGACGGCGATGTACTACAACGGCGCCGAGGGCGACCAGTCGGCCGTGGCGCGTCCCGATTCCGGCGGCAACTGGGAAAAGGCCGAGCGATACGGCCGGGAACTGGGCATCCTCGTCTGGCGCGAGTGGGAGAGGGTCCAGCCCAAGCCCGCGGCGAAACTGGCCTTCCACACCGAGGAAATCGCCTTGCCTCCCTTTGCCTGGCACCCTCAGGCCATGAAGACCGGCGGCGCGGAATACGGCGTCACCAGTGCGATCGCCGCTCAACTCCTCGCCGTGCTCTTTCCGGCGAAGACGCACAGCACGTCGCTGCGCTTGGGCGACCTGCTCATCGTGGGCGTTCCCGGCGAGATGACCGCCTCGCTGGGCCTTTCGCTCAAGCAGCGCCTGCGCACGGCGACCGGCGTGCCGCACGTGGTCGTCGGCGGCCTGGCCGACGAGTGGATCAGCTACATCCTATCCGCCGACGAATACCGCAAGGGCGCCTACGAAGCCAGTGTCAGCTTCTACGGCGAGACGCTCGGCCAAGTGATCCTCGAAGCCGCCGTGCGCGGCGCGGCGGGGCTCTGAAGCCGTTTTCAATCTGAATAGCTCGGCACGACTCCATCGTGCCTGGCACGTTACACACGTGTCCCACGGCCATGGCTATTGCCTGCGCGGTCCTCAGATCCGCAATGCGCCCACGGCCAGCGCCAGCCAGCCGACGACGAACGCGGTTCCGCCGATGGGAACGAGGTACATCAAGGCCCTGCTCCCTGTGGCCAGCCAGACGTAAAGGCCGCCAGAGAACAGGACAATGCCCAAGAGCATGGCCCAGCCGGCCAGATCCAACGCCGGGCTGCGGCGGTGCAGGCCCAACAGGCCCACCAAGATGAGCCCGACGGCATGGATCATCTGATAATGAACCGCAGTGTGAAACGTTTCAAGCTGCTGGGGCGTGAGATGAGCCTTCAGGGCATGCGCCCCGAGTGCCCCCAGCCCCACGGCTACGGCCGCCAGAAGTCCTCCAAGGACAATGAACAGAGTGATGGGCATTCGGTCGTTCTCCACAATTTCCACCATCTTCAGCCCGCCCCGGTACCCCAGCTAGGCCAGCACGAAGCGAAGATCGATATGGGCCTGATCCAAGGGCAGATGAATGAAGGTGTTGCGAAGCATACGAGTGGCCGCCAATTTGGATTCGACCCGATTCAGTATACCGCCGTCCCAGGGCGCGGACCAGCGGCCAGGGTCGCGGTCGTAGCCGAGGTCGCCAGACTTCGGGAGGGAACGAATCACGAAAAGCCGAAAGAACGAAAAGCCGAAAGAGCGTGCAGAGGGTGATGGGCGAGCACGCGGCACTGCCTGTGTTTTTCGGGCTTTCGTCCTTTCGGGCTTTCGTGATTGAACGTTGTCCAGCGCCGGCTGGAAGCGGCCGCGGCGATCGGGTACGATGCACCGGACAAGGAGAACCCTCATGAGCAAAAGACACTTGCCGCCTCAACACGACGTCTCGCGAGTGGCCCGGGTGGGTTGCGCGGCTGCCGCGGGTGTTTTGCTGTTGTTGCTCTCGATGGTGGTGGCCCAGGCAGGAGAATCATCACCCGTGCTCGATCCTCCTCCGGGCCCGACGCAGAAACCTTACTCTCCCGCCGAAGGACAGGTGGTGGAGGTCACGCCACCGCCGTTCATCTGGGTGCCGGCGAAGAAAGGAAGCGTGTACGTCCTGCAAGTGTCGACGTCCACGGCCTTCCCGGCCGAAAGGACCCGCACTTTCGGCAACCTGCGACGCTCGGTATATGTTCCCGGAAGCCCCTTGCCGTCGGGCCGGTGGTTCTGGCGCTACGGCATCGAGACGAACGAGAAGACGGTTTTCGGCCGGACACGCTCGTTTACGATCCCCGACAGCGCGCGGCCGTTTGCATTTCCCGACTGGGGCGAAGTCGTCCAGCGCGTGCCGCGCACCCGGCCGCGGCTGTTCTTCTCGGGCAAACGGCTGGATCAGGTGCGCCAATGGGCCAAAGGGGAATTGAAACCGGCCGTGGACTCCCTGGTGGCCTCCTGCGAGCGCGAGGTCGGCAAGGGACTGGTGGCCGAGCCGGGCTATCAGCCGCGAGGACCGGAGTTCGGTCCCTGGGCCGTCCGTGTGATGCGCACCACGCGGCCGCCCATGGACGTGATGGAACAATGTGCCCTGGCCTATCTTCTGACCGGCAACCAGCGCCTCGGCCGGGAGGCCAAGCGGCGCTTGCTGCATTTCTTCTCCTGGGATCCCAACGGGCCGACCAGCTTCTTCGCCTACGACGAGCCGCCCATGTGGATGATGATGCGCGGCACGCGGGCCTACGACTGGACGTTCGATTTGTTCACTCCGGAAGAGCGGGCAAAGATCGAGGCCAACATGAGGGTCCGCGCCCGGCAGTTTCTGGAGCGTCTCGAGCGACTGCCTTTCGAGAGCACCCCCTACGACAGCCACGCGGGACGGCTGCCGGGTTTCTTGGGGGAATGCGCCTTGTCGTTCATTCACGAGTGGCCCGAGGCAAGGGACTGGCTGGAGTATGCGACGCTCTTGTACTACACGTCGTATCCGGCTTGGGGCGGCGACGATGGCGGCTGGCAGGAAGGGCCGGGCTATTGGGGCGCCTACATGCAGTTCGCCCTGCACTACGTGGTGGCCCTGCGCGAGGCCGCGGGCGTGGACCTGGTGCAGAAGCCATTCTTCCGCAACACTCCGTACTACGGACTTTATACCGCCACGCCCTACCACCAGCACAGCCCGTTCGGCGACGGCCAGACAGGCAGTCCGCAGAGACTCGGCGGCCTGATGTACGTTTTCTCGACGCTCACCCAGAACCCCTACTTCCGCTGGCACGCCGAGGAGTCGAAAGCCACGATCGGCGCCGACGTGCTCAGCCTGGCCACGTACGATCCGCAGCTCAAGGCGCGATCGCCACTGGAGTTGCCTCCGGCGCGGGCCTTCCCGGCCGTGGGCCTGGCTTCCTTCCACACGGCCCTGGGCGACAGGCGGAACGATATCAGTTTCCTGATGCGCAGCAGCCCCTACGGCGGCGTCAGCCACGGGCACGCCGACCAGAACGCCTATGCGATCGAGGCTTTCGGCCGCGGCCTGGCCATCGCCACGGGATACTATCCTTGGTACGGCTCGCCCCATCACGACCAGTGGACCCGGGCCACCAGGGCGGTCAACAGCATCCTGGTCGACGGACAAGGCCAGGTCCAGCGACGCTGGGGAGCCAACGGGCAGCTCACGGCGTTCGAGTCGGTCGACGGCTACGACTATGCCGAGGGCGAGGCGGCCCCGGCCTACGTGGGACGCCTGGATCGCTTTCGCCGCCACGTGGTCCATGTGCGCCCGGGAATCTTCGTCATGTTCGATGATCTCCAGTCGCCCAAGCCCGCCCGATTCCAGTGGCTGCTGCACGCTTATGACCGAATCCAAACGACCGAAGGGAGCCGGGTCCTTCGCGTAACCAACGCTCCGGCGGCCTTGGACGTCCATTTGCTCTTGCCAGACAAGCTGAGCGTCACTCAAACCGACAAGTACGAGCCGGAGCCGGAATCGACCGCGGGAAAATGGACGAACACCTGGCATCTTACGGCGAGCACTGCGGCCCCGGCTCCCCGGGCACGGTTCCTGGCGGTCCTCCTGGTGTATCGTGAAGGGCAACAAAACGGGTTGCCGAACGTGGAACTGCTGCGAGGCACGGGCGCCGTGGGTGTGAAGTTGGCGGCCCGAGACGGATCGCAAGAAGTCGTGGCGTTCCGCGAGGATCCTGGTGCCGAGAAGGTGCTCTGCGGCGGCCTCGAAAGCACCGGCCGGGTCTTCGCCGAGGGCAAGGACCGCAGTGGACGGACGCTTCGACGTTTTGCGCATCCGCGGTGATACATCCGCGACTGGGGCAACTCGCGCTTTGCTGGTGCGACAATCGCTCGGCTGCTATACTGCACGCGGTCGGGAATGGCCGTTCGTAGTCCCGCCTTCAGGCGGTATTCTTCGCGGATTACCGGCTAAAGCCGGGACTACGAACTTGTTGTCCAGGGCGTCACGGAAGGCCGGGGCGGGTTGTCGGGTGATGGAAGAGGGATGATATGAAAGTTCATGTAGACCTGCCCAATGCGTTCTCGGTGCGCGATGAGAACGAGTTCTACCCCATCCGGCACCTGATGGCGAGGCTGAACCCGAAACTTTCGGTCGCTCAGGTGGCCACGGGCCTCCACGTCAACGGCACGTGCAGCGTGGTCTGGGGCATTGTATTCCACGAGGACAAGTTGCCCAACAGGAAGGAAGTCGAGGCGGCTTTGAAGGATGCGGGATTCGATTTCGCCCGCAACCCGCCGATTTAGGAGAGTGGGACAGAGGGAGAGGGGGAGAGGGGGAGAGGGGGAGAAATGAGACGCTTGAAGCTTTCCTCCTCGTCCCCTTCTCCCCCTCTCCCTCTCTCCCCCTCTCCCTTCTCCCCTCTCCCTTCTTCTCCGACGCGGTTCCGTTGGGCGATCGTGGCGATGCTCTGCGCGGTGGCGTTCGTGCTTTACATCGACCGCGTGAACCTGATGGTGACCATCAGCTACATGAAGGACGAGTTCGGCTTCTCGGAAGAAGCCTGCGGCGACATTCTCAGCGCGTTCCAGTTCGGCTACGCGGCGGGCTTGGTGCCCGGCGGATGGCTGGCGGACCGCTTCGGTCCGCACCGCGTGCTCACGGTGGCGGGCTTGTCCTGGAGCGTGTGTACCGTGCTCATCGCCGGCGTGGGGCCGCAGCTCGCCGCGCCGGGGCTCGACGTGGTCGGCCTGCTGTTCGCCCTCCGCTTCCTGCTCGGCGTGTGCGAGGCTTGTGCGTTTCCCACGTTCGGCAAGGCCCTGGCGCATTGGATGCGGCGCACGGAGCGGGCCCAGGCCAGCGGGCTGATTCACTCGGGCGCCGGCCTGGGCGGCACGTTTACGCCCATGTTCATCGTGTGGATCGTCCTCAGCCTGGGCTGGCGAGAATCGTTCCTCATCTCCGGCGTCGTCACGCTGACGATCACGATCGCGTGGGCCAGGTGGGCCGCCGATGATCCTGCCAAGCACCCCAAGGTCTCGCCCGAAGAGCTGCAGATCATCGCCGCCGACAAAGAGGAGATGCACTCGCGGCCGCTCGATGCCGCATGGTTTCTGAAAGCCGCGCGGTCCCGAAACCTGTACCTCTTGTGCGCGAGCGAGTTCTTCTACGGACTCGGGGGCTTCGTGTTCCTCACCTGGTTCTTTCGCTACTTCAGGGACCAGCGGCACGTGGGCGATGTGTTCTCGGGCTTCTTCTCCTCGTGCAATTGGCTGGCGATGGCGATCGGGGCGCCGCTGGGCGGGCTTTTGTGCGACCGCTGCGTGCGAAGGTGGGGAAGCCCCTGGGGACGCCGCATCGTGCCGCTGGTTTCGATCGTTCTTTCCGGCCTGTGCAGCATCGCAGCCCCGGCCATCGGCAACAACGTGGCTTCGGCCGCGGTCTTCGCCCTGGCCGCTGGGCTGCTGTACGCGGCGGCGGCGGCGTTCTGGTCGACGCTCATCGACCTCACGCGCCGCGGGGCAGGCATCCTCGGCGGATTGATGAACGGCGTCGGCAGCCTCGGCGGCGCGCTTGGCACGATGTTCTTCGCTCGGCTCGTCCCCGTCCTCGATTACCAAGGAGCCCTTCAGTGCTCGGGCGCCATGGCCATCGTCTCCGGACTCGTCTGGCTGGGCATCGACAGCTCGAAGCAGATCGACGACGTAGAAAACGCCTCACGCCAAGGCGCAAAGACGCAAAGGGAGGGATGAGAGCGATGAAGGATCATTATTTTCCTTTGCGTCTTTGCGCCTTTGCGTGAGAACATTCTTCCAGGACACGCTCCCATCGCAGGAGAAGGCGCATGAAAATCACCGCGTTTGAAATCGAGCAGTACGAGACCGAGTCGCTGGCCTTCCGTTGGCGGGACGGGCTGATCGGGTGCCCCGGCGGCAAAGGGCGCGAGAATCTCTTGCGTGTGAAAACCGACGCCGGGATCGACGGCCTCGTGTGGCTCTCCCACCCGGCTATTACCCGGGACCTGGTCCAACGGTGCTTCGCGCCTATGCTTGTCGGGGCCGATCCGCTGATGCGAGAGAAGATCTGGTACGAAGTCTGGGAGCGCGACCGGCTGGAAGAGTTTCCGATGTACGCCCTCGGATACGTCGACGTCGCTTTGTGGGACATCGCGGCCAAGGCGGCCGGCGTGCCGGCGTACCAGGCCATGGGCGGTCACAAGGCTCAGGCGAAGGCCTACGCCAGCACGGTGACCATGGAGACCCTCGACGACTACCTCCGGCTGGCCGACCGCTGCCTGGCGAAGGGCTATAAGGCCATCAAGCTCCACGTTTGGGGCCGCATCCACGACGACATCCATCTGGTGCGCAAGCTCCGCCAGCACGTGGGACCCGGCGTCGAGCTGATGCTCGACGGTAGCGCCGGTTACACCCTCGAAGAATCGATCCGCCTGGGCCGTGCGATGGAAGAGGCCGACTACCTCTGGCTGGAAGAGCCGATGCGGGAGTTCAATCTGTTGGCTTACGAGAAGCTCTGCCAGACGCTTGATATCGCCATCCTGGCCGCCGAGTGCACCGACGGCTGCCACTTCAACGCCGGAGAATGGCTGCGCCGCGGGGCCTGCGACCGCCTTCGCACCAGTTGGTTCTACAAAGGCGGAATGACCGGCGCGCTCAAGACGGCCCATCTCGCCGAGGCGTTCCAACTCCAGGCCGACGTCCACGGCTGCGGTTGGGGGTCGGTACACCTGGTCTGTGCGCTGCCGAATTCGATTTATTACGAGAGCTTGGTGCCGGAGGAGTGTATGCCCGACGCAACTCTCGCCGGCCGCGTGCTGCCGGACGCCGACGGCTGGGTCTATCCCACGTCCACGCCCGGCATGGGCTGGGAGCCCGATCCGGCCCGACGTTTGGCATAGAGGTAATCGATCACCATCGCGGCTACGTCGACTTGGAGCGTGGCGGCCAGCGCCTTCCAGCCGGGAACGGCATTGACTTCCAGAACGTAGAGCCGTCCGTCGCGCCCCTGGAGCAAGTCCACGCCGGCCAG
Organism: uncultured Planctomycetaceae bacterium; assembly: GCA_964438165.1. Taxonomy (GTDB): domain Bacteria; phylum Planctomycetota; class Planctomycetia; order Pirellulales; family Thermoguttaceae; genus CALFBP01. The sequence continues at coordinate 18,464 of CAYTJV010000063.1, forward strand.
CGGCGCGCCCACCGCGCCTGCGGCCGATCGGGCGATTCGGATCATCTCGTCGGTGGGCTGGAATGGCTCCGTCGCGGCCCCGCGGGCGACGTTGGTCCGCCAGTCGGCGTGGTTGATCCGCTTCATCGCCAGGACGCGCTCGCCGACCAGCAAAAGACGCAAATCAAACCCTTCATGGGGAATGAACTCCTGAAGGTAGAGCACCGATTGGAGCTGCACGATGGCCTTGAACGCGCGCAGGGCGATGGCTTCGTCGGTCACTCTGGTTATTCCGCGGCCCTCGGACCCGAAGAGCGGCTTGACGACCGCATCGCCGCCGAGGAAACCGAAGGCCGCCATGGCGTCGTCGACGGTTTGGCAAACGACCGTGCGCGGCACGAGCAGCCCGGCGGCCTGGAGTTTGGCCAAGGCCAGGTACTTGTCGACGGCGGCCTCCAACGATCTGGGCGGATTCACAACCACAGTGCCGGCGGCCTCCAATCGGGCCAGCGCGTCCATGCGGAAGACCACCTGTTCCAGCGAGCCCGGCGGCATGGTCCGGACCAGCACGCAATCGACCGTGCTCAAGTCGATGCCTGACGAACTGACCAACAAACAGGTTCCATCCAGCCGCGAAGCCAGTTGGCTGAAGGAGACTCGGCTAATCCGGTGCCTTGTGCCCGCGGCGCGCCGCAAGTCGGCCAGGTACCAGCTCTCCGGCGAGGCAAGGACGGCGAGGTGCATGGGAGGGGGAGGGATGAAGGATGAGAGATGAAGGATGAGTGGTCACCGACCGCTACTTCACCAGTTCCGGAACAACGCGGCCGAAGCGGAGGGTCTGGCCGGTGTCGAGGTTGCACAGGGTAACAGTGGCTGGGCCGAACAGCTTTGGATCCATGCGGTAGAAATCTCCTTCGTATCGGCGAAAGAGTTCGGCAAACGGGACCCCGTGGTCGGGCGAGGCGCTCGAAGGGACTTGCGGCCCAACCGCAGCCAGGCTCTCCTGGTCGCCGCGGACCCAGAGCGTGACCTCGCTGCCGTACAGCACGGCGTCGTTGGTGCGGCCCATGGCCTCGAAATCGTTCTGGGCCACGGGCGGAAGCGGGGCTACGCCAAAGGCGCTTTCGACGCGGTTCAGGTCGAAGCCGAGCTCGCTCAGCTTGTGCATCGCTGTTTCCGCCGAGCGGGCGACGACCTGCACGGTGCCCGCCTGGCTGGCGGTCGGCGCGACCAAGAGGATCAGGCACGCCGGATCGACTCCGCACTGCTGGGCCAGTTTCCGGCAGACGGCGGGGGGCGGCAGTTGCGAGGCTTCCAGCACGCCCACGGCCCACGGCTCCGGCTCTCCGTGGCCGATCTTTTCGAAGAGAGGCTCCTTGTGGGCCAGGGCCCGCATCGGACCGGAGCCCATCGCAAAGTATCCTTCCGTCGAGATTCGCCAGCCGGCGTACTGCGCGGCCATGCAGGCAGCCAGCGGATGGTCGGTGCGCACGCTCACGGTAGGCGTGCGCCATGGACTGAGTGCGGGCAGGATCTCAATAGTGCCCAGGCCCGCCATGCAGACCTCGGCCATTCGGCGTCCGGCCTCCAGTCCACCCGGGGCATGGACGCCGCAATCGAGCAGGCGGCTCCCGTCCGGGTTCTCGTGGACGGCAATTCGCAGCCGATCGGCCTCATCGATCATCTGCCGGCAGATTTCTGCAGCGCGCTGGTTGAGTTGCATGGTTGCGGGGCTTCCCACAAGAAGTTTCCGCAATTCGGCGCGAAGACGCAAGCGGGTGCGAAACCGCAAGCGACTTGCTACGCCGGAGGGATTCCCATCTGCGGTTTGCGATCTGATCCCTCATCCCTCATCCCTCCGCCCCCATCCCTCTATCCTTCATCCTTCCTCCTTCCTCCTTCTTCCCCCGCCCC
>CAYTJV010000064.1:0-7145 GCA_964438165.1 uncultured Planctomycetaceae bacterium
ATTCGGGGTAAGTGCTTGCCATCTCCCGAATTCTGGCGAATTCGGCTACGGCCCCGTGAATAATCCGGGTTAGAGTTTCGTCTTGGCAGATTCGCGGAGTTGTGCTAAGTTGGCCGCCGCACTTGGAGCCCCCGGGCCGGTTGCCGCGGCGGACTCCAACGCATCGCCAAGCAGTCACTCATTGGGTCTTGGGCCGACAAGGAAGGAGGCCGCCATGAGCTCCGCCCAGAAACAGGAAGTTCGCGTCCATATCCGCTGGATGATCCGCCGAGACATGCCCGAGGTCCTGGCGATCGAGTCCCGAAGCTTCGAGTTCCCTTGGTCGGAAGAGGACTTCATCAACTGCCTCCGGCAGCGGAACTGCATCGGCATGGTAGCCGAGTACGACGAACGCGTCGTGGGGTTCATGATCTACGAGCTCAATAAGACCCGCATCCGGGTACTGAACTTCGCCGTAGCCGAGGCGTTTCGGCGCCGCGGGGCGGGCTCGCAGATGATGGCCAAGTTGATCGGCAAATTGTCGTCGCAGCGGCGAAGCCGCATCACCTTGGAAGTCCGTGAAACCAATCTGCCAGCCCAGCTCTTCTTCCGAGCCGCCGGTTTCCGCGCTGTCTCCGTGCTCCGGCAGTTCTATGCCGACACCCCCGAAGATGCCTACCTGATGCAGTTCCGCTACCGGCCGGAGCCGCAGGAAGCCATCCTCCCCATCAACCGCATCACGCGGCGAGCAGGCTGAAGAAGAGGGGAGAAGGGAGAGGGGAGAGGGGAGAGGGAAGAGGGGAAGAGGGGGAGACGCGGAGACGCGGAGAGAGGATAATACCCTCCACGTCTCCGCGTCTTCCCCTCTCCGCGTCTGTTCCTACGGTATGCTCTCCGCTGGCCAAACCGATTTGCTCGCCGCTGTCGGACTCGCGGCACTCGCTGTAGCCCTGATCGGCTACCTGCTTCGGCAACGTAGGCGGCTCCCTCTCACATGGGCCCAAAGCTTCTGGTACGGCGTCAATTACGTGATCAGCCGGATTCTGTGGCGGGCGAGGGTCGACAGGGAACTGCCGGTGGCCCCCGATCAAGGGGCGATCATTGTCTGCAACCACCGTTCTTCCGTTGACCCGTGCTTCATCGAGATCGCCACGAACCGCGCCGTCCACTGGATGGTCGCCAAAGAGTATTTTGCCCACTGGGCACTCGGGCGGTTCTTGCGGCTAGCGTTGGCGATACCGACCAATCGTGGGGGCATTGACACCCGGGCCACCAAAATGGCCATTCGATACGCCCAGCGGGGAGAGCTGGTGGGCGTACTCCCTGAGGGGAGAATCAACCGGACCAAAGGGCTGCTCCTCGCCGGACGCTCGGGCGCCGCGATGATCGCCCTGAAGGCCCGTGTGCCGGTGATCCCATGCTACATTCAGGGGGCGCCCTACGATGGAACCACGTTGGGCTGCCTTTTCATTCCCGCCAAAGTCACCGTGCGGATTGGTCAGCCCATCGACTTGTCAGAGTTCTACGGCCGGAAAGACGAGCGGGAGGTCCTGGAACAACTGACCAGACAGTTCTTAAAGGCCATCGCCGTGCTGGCCGGCCAACCGGATTTTCAGCCCGAACTAGCGGGACGATTCCGCAAGCAGAGGGCAGTAGGCAGAGGGCAGTAGGCAGAGGGCAGGGGGAATCGTGGACCGCTTGGCGGGCGGGCTTTTCCGGCGGGCGACAAAGCGAAGCAACACGTCCCCGCGTCGGCATCCGCTTGCCGCCGGTGTTTGGGAACGCTATTTTGGTGGGCGTTTCTATGCCAGTGGTCTGACGCCTTGGAGTACCCTACCATGCCTGCTTTGAAATGGTTCTGCTGTGTGGCCCTCCTCTTGAGTGTTCGGGCGATTCCGGCCCGTGCAGAGGATAAGTTCGAGCCCTTGTTCGATGGGAAAACACTCACCGGCTGGTCGGGCGATCCCGACTTGTGGAATGCGGACGACGGCATGATCGTCGGCTCGACCGACTCCAAGCCGATCAAACACAACTCTTTCCTGGCCACCACGAAGACCTACAAGAACTTCGTTCTCAAACTGAAGTTCAAGCTCCGCAACGGCAATTCGGGCGTGCAGGTCCGCAGCAAACAACACGACGATTACGTGGTTCGGGGCTATCAGGCCGACATCGCGGAGAGCCGCTTCACGGGCATCCTCTATGAGGAGGGCGGCCGCGGGATCCTTGCCGACGTGGATCAGGAGAAAGCCGCCGGAGCCTTCAAACGGAACGATTGGAATGAATACGTGATTACCTGCGATGGACCCAGGATCACGCAGATCCTCAACGGGGTCACCACCGTCGACTATACGGAAAAGGACCAGAAAAAGGGCGCCAAGGAAGGCATTCTCGCCCTGCAGCTTCACGTCGGTCCCAAGATGCGGATCTGGTTCAAGGACCTGGAATTCAAGGAATTGCCCTGAGGGGAGACGCGCAGAGACGTAGCCGAAGTCGCCAGACTTCGGGAATCGTCGTTGGAAACGGTCCGAATTCTGGCGAATTCGGCTACAGGACGTCAAGCGCGCGCTTGACACTTTCCATGTGCGATTCAAGCACGCGGCGCAGCGACGCCTCGTCGGCCGCCTCGGCGAGGACCGTGGTCACCGGTTTTCCCTTACGCACCGGAGCGCCGACTTCGGGCACATCGGCCAGATTCGGCCACGGCCACGGCTTCATTTGCTCTTGGGCGAATCGTCCGAACCGGTCTGGCACCACGATGTCGGCAGGCGCATAGAGGATTGCCTTGCCGCACCAGCGAGTCCGTGCCCGCGGCACACCCTCGGGGAGTCGGCTCAGCCGACACGCGTCGGCATGAATTCACATCGCTTGGATGCCCAGGGCCCTTTCCAGCACCTCCACCGACGCCGGATAGCGAGGATTGACTTCGATCGGCCACACCGTGTGACCGTCGAGAATCGCGTCGACTCCGAACAGGCCGACCAATCGGAAGCGCCGCGCAATGGTGCTGCCGATGCGTTCCCATTGGGCGTCCAGGTGCGTCTGCGGCTCCACCGGACCCACGGAGCCGGCGTAACAGAACGCCGGGGCGCCGGTCCAGCCGGTGCCCACCAGTTGCCACGTGGCCCCCAATAGAACCGACCGAGCTGCGGCTCCAACGAAAACCGCGGAGCAAGGCGTGCCGGCGATTCGCTCCTGGAAGAAACGCGGTGGCGTCTTGTCGCGCGATCGGTCCGCTTCGCCCTTCCATGGGCGAATGCCCGCCCCGCCGCTGCCGCAAAGCGGTTTCTCGAGCCATGATCCGTCGCACGGAAGCCCCTTAGGGTTGCTCGTCACAGCCGGACAAGCGATTCCTGCGTCGCCGAACGCCTCAGAGCAGATAAACGGATCACGAACTGCCCTCAGTGTCGTTCCCAGGTTCCCCCATAGCGGCTGGCGGACGGTGATTCGATCTACTAATTCCGGGTGGTTCTCAATTCCTCCGGTGTAAAGCCAGCCGTCAACATCCTGTTGGATCACTGCGGCCTCCAAGCCGGCCGGATAGTGCCCAACGCGAACTGCGGCCGCACGCTGGCGCAGATCCAAATCGGCAAACAGGTCCAAGCCAATCGGCGCGAATCCCGCGCGCAAGGCGGAGAATGCCGCTGCCCGCACGCTTGCGCCGATGATCGCGACCGTCAATGGTGCTGGAACTGCTGGCACCAGAAGATCACCCCCCGGGGCGTCTGGTAGGCGGCCACGCCGATCCGCCGAAACCCGCCGTTGAGAATGTTCGCGCGGTGCCCCGAGGATCCCATCCAGGTTCGCATCACGTGATCCGTCGACTGCTGGCCCATGGCAATGTTCTCCGCCACGGGGTGGTGCGTGTGCTGAAATGCCTCGTTGTTCGTCATCCAGGCGCAGTGATCGCGGGCGGTTGTCATGAGATCGGGGTCGGGCTCCAAGGGGGGCAAGCCAAACTGAGCCCGCTCGGTGTTGGTGGCTTCCAGAACGCTCTTCTCGATCGCGATCAGGCGGACTTTGACGCCCCCCGTGGTTGTTACGGTGTGCAAAGCTTCCTCATGCGCTGTCTTGCCGAGTCCCGCCCATGCGGTCGCAATGCCTTTCTGGAACGCAACCAGGCGGGCGTTCACTGCTTCCACACTGCCGCTGACTTGCAGGGCCTGCTTGGCGTCGACCCCCAGGTACAATGTCCACGCGCAGATCGCCAGCTTCGCTAGCATTTGTATCCTCCGTTTCTAGTAGAGACTGGTGAGTACACTGAAGCGCATCGGAGCCCCGGGTGCGAGGCGTCTTCCTTCCGACGCGCCGGCGGCGGGATCTCCGCAACCCAAGTGCCCGACCCGCACCCAAGCAAAGAGCGTCCTGCGGCAACTTGGGAATCCTGCGGAAACCTTGCGGGCGTGCGGATACAGCTTACCGACCTGACCGTAACCCGCAAGGGGTCCGGGCCGAGCTGAGAGAAAAAACAGCAAACTCCCGATGCATCTTCAGGGCATAAGTAAATACCTCATCGTGGTGATTCGCCCCGTACTCCATACCCATGCGACCCCCGCGTGTGCCCAAATCCCAAACATCTTTCTGTCATCCATTTTTCTGTCAGCGCGACCCACTGCCCACTGCCTTGCACCGATGGGTAGAATGCGGACATTCGTGTCGGGCAAGGGCCGTCCGGATTCGCGCGAGACCGGCTCGCGCGGCGACAGGCCCTAAGGTTTGGCATGCACAGGAGAATCGACCCATGGCGATGTACGTTGGCGAAGCTCTGGCAGGGGAAGGGAACGAGATTGCGCACATCGATTTGCTGATCGGCGACAAGGAAGGGCCCGTTGGGGTGGCCTTTGCCAATGCCCTGGCCCGGCAGAGTGCCGGCCACACGAACCTCCTGGCGGTGCTGACCCCGAATCTGGCCGTGAAGCCGTCCACGGTGATGATCACCAAGGTCACGATCCAAGGCATGAAACAAGTCGTGCAGATGTTCGGACCGGCCCAGGCTGCCGTGGCCAAGGCCGTGGCCGACTCAGTGGCTGACGGGGTGATCCGCAAAGATCAGGCCGAGGCCCTGGTCATCGTGTGCGGCGTGTTCATCCACCCTCACGCCGAAGACGACAAGAAGATCTACCAGTTCAACTACCAGGCCACCAAGATGGCCATCGCCAATGCCATGAGCGGCAAGCCCACGGTCGAGGAAATGCTCGCCGGCAAGGACCAGGCCGCCCATCCGTTCCGGGGATTTTGATCTAAGGCCGCGACCGCCGGTCGTGTCTTTGGAGTGCGGCGACTTGTCGCCGCTTTTCCTTGGCGTTGCGAGCGGCCGTCGCCCAAAAGAAAGCGGCGACAAGTCGCCGCACTCCAAAGGGGCCATGAGCGACTCAAGACCAAAAATCCTGGTCCAACTCGACAGCGACTCCCAGGCAAGCGTCTTCGATGCCGTCGTGGCGATCGACGCGGGCGTGGACCATCTGCTGCCGTATGAGAACGTCCGCGTCGAAGACGTGCGGAACCTCGTTTACGGCACGATGTTCACGCGGGGAACCGACCACCTGCGCTTTACGGCGATTTTCGTGGGCGGAGCGGACGTCGCGGCGGGCGAGGCCCTGTTTGCCGAGGTCCGCCGGACGTTCTTTGGCCCGATGCGGGTATCGGTGATGCTCGACTCCAACGGGGCCAACACCACGGCCGCCGCCGCAGTGCTCGCAGTCGCCGGCCACGTGCCGCTTGCAGGTTCCACGGTCCTGGTGTTGGCCGCCACGGGAGCGGTCGGCCGCAGGGTGGTACACTTGCTGGCCGGCCAAGGGGCCACCGTGCGGGCGGGGTCGCGTACGCTCGACCGTGCCCGGTCCATGTGCGAAGCGGTCGCCGCCAGACTTCCCACGGCCCGGGTTTTACCTCACAGCACGGCCACGCCGCAGGAAACTTTAGCCGCGGCCCAGGGCGCCCAGATCGTGGTTGCTGCGGGAGCGCCCGGCGTGGAGCTCATGTCGGCCGAGGGCCGTCGGCAGTGCCGGGACCTCCTCGTAGCCGTGGACCTCAACGCCGTGCCGCCGGCGGGCTTGGAGGGAATCGACCCGCGCGACCGCGCCGTCCAGCGCGACGGCGTGACGTGCTACGGAGCGATCGGCGTGGGCGCTACGAAAATGAAGATCCACAAAGCCGCCATCCGGAGGCTTTTCGAGTCGAACGACCAGGTCCTCGACGTCGACGAGATCTTCGCCCTCGCCCGCTCGCTCTAAGGGGAATAAGCCTCACGCAAAGGCGCGAAGGCGCAAAGAAGACGGAGAAGCTAACCACGGAGGCACGGAGGCCACGGAGGAAAAGAGGAAACGTTTTCTCCGTGTCCTCCGTGCCTCCGTGGTGAATCTCTTCCTTTGCGTCTTTGCGCCTTTGCGTGAGGTCCAGCGCGCCGGCGAGCCGGGACGAAAGCTCCTGGGGTGTCAGCCTACGGACGAGAAACCGTTTCTGGGCCGAAGTCTCGCCGGAAAGCAGCTCGAGTTGGCTCTTGCGCACGCCGAGTTTCTCAGCCAATAGCGCGGCGATTGCCTTGTTGGCCTTGCCTTTTTCGGGAGCTTGGGTCACGGCGACCCGGAGTGCGCCGTCGTGCTCGCCGCCGATCTCGCTGCGCCGAGCGCCGGGATGAGCCCGCACCGGCAGGACGCTTCCTTCCGCGTGCGGTTCCAGAGCGATCACCCCGCCGCTTTCATCCTTCATCTTTCATCCTTCAAACAGGGCCGATCCGACGCGGACGATGGTCGCCCCTTCTTCAATCGCCACCTCGAAATCGCCGCTCATGCCCATGGAGAGCTCGTCCAGCCGGACGGTTTCGGGACACTCGCCCCGCAATCGATCGCGGAGTTCCCGCAGCGCAGCGAAATCGCTCCGGGCCGCGGCGAGGCCGCCTTCGAGGCTCGCCATGCACATCAGCCCGCGGATCTCGACATGCCGGCAGTCGGCCAGCTCGGGCAAGAGCGGCTGGAGTCGGTCGGTCGGGAAGCCGTGTTTGGCGGCCTCGCCCGAGACGTTCACCTCCAACAGCACCGAGACTGGCGTGCCCGACTCCGAAGCGTGACGTTCCAGTGCGGCGATCAACTCGCGGCTGTCGACCGATTGGATCATCCCGACCAGTGGCAGGGTCCCCCGGTGCCTGTTTCGCTCCACGTGGCCGCTTCGGG
>CAYTJV010000064.1:7155-20344 GCA_964438165.1 uncultured Planctomycetaceae bacterium
CCGATGAGGTGCCAGCGGATCGGCAAGTCGGCCAGCGCCGGGGCCTTCTCCCACAACTGCTGGGGACGGCTTTCGCCGAGGGTCGTGCAGCCCGCGTCGACCAGGGCGCGAATCTCCGCCTCGCCGACGGACTTGGTCACCGCCACCAACCTGACCAGTTCCGCCGCGCGACCGCTCCGCCCCGCTGCTTCGGCGATCCGACCGCGGACCTCGGCGAGATTCCTGCGAATCGAGTGGGCAAGGTCGCTCATGCCGTCTCCCTCGGCCGACAATCTGACTCGTAGCTGAATTCGCCAGAATTCAGGCTTTTCGGCGCGCCGGAGCGAAGCCTGGCGACTTCGGCTACCGATCACACGTCAAACTGCGTAAACAGGGCGAATAGGCAAATCCGGTAATTTCGCCAGTTCATCATAATCCCGTCTCGAATGCCGGGTCAAGAAGTCGAGCTTTACGCGATCGCGTGCATCGCGAATAATTGGCGCTCCGCTGAACGGACTTGCACGATTCAGGGGGACTCCGAGCCGGGCCGTGTCGGCCCGGCGGTGCGTTGCGGATAACGGAACTCGGGACAAGCCGGGCCGACACGGCTCGGCTCGGAGTCTGTGATTTGTGCCGCAATCGTGCAACGCTCTTTCGGTGCAGGGATTGCCATGTTTGAAGGACTAATCGATGAAACCACTTCTTCCAAGGTGCGCGATGCGACTCCGTAACCGGCTGTATCTGGCCAGTGCGCTGGCCTTCCTGGCATGGGGCCTCAGTCTTGCCGTCGGGTGCAAGGGCTCCGAGGAGCCGCCGACCGGGGCAAGACGGACCGGTACGGAGGCTGCGGCGCCCGATAAGCCAACGGCGGCCGGCGATCGGCAGCGGGAGGAGACCGTGCCAGCCGGCAAATCCACGGACAAATCTTCGGAAGTTCTCCCCCGGCCCGAGCCCGCGGCGGCCAGTTCCCTGAAGACGGCCAAGGAGGTGCTGGAGGCCATGGTCGCCGCGTATAAGAAGGCCGCCAGTTACGCCGACAAGGGGACGATCCGCATTCGCGCCGTCCAGGACGGCCAGAAGGCCGACCAGTCCTTCGACTATTCGTTGGTCTTGGTTCGGCCGAATAAGATCCGCCTGCAGGCGTTCGAGGGCGTCGTGGTGTGCGACGGGCGTCAACTGATCACCTTTGCCAACGATCTGCCGGACCAAGTGGCCAAGCGGCCGGCCCCGGCGACGATCGACATCCAGACGATTTTTGCCGACCGGATCCTGGGCAGCGCGATCTCCCAAGGGCCCACGCAAGGCTTTTCCTGGGTCCCGGTCTCGCTTCTGCTCATGACGGCCCCGGATCCGCTCAAAGCGATTCTTCACCGCTCGGCCCCGCCTGTGCTCCTGGAGCCGGCCAAGGTCGGTGAGCACGAGTGCTACCGCGTGCAGTTGACCCGGCCCGACGGGGTGGCGGTCCTGTGGATTGACCAACGGTCGCTGGTGCTGCGGCGGATGGCCTTTCCCGTCGAGGAGTTGGTACGGTCGGCCGGCGCGACGAAGCTAGAGGACGTTTCGGTGGTGGCGGACTTCCAGGAGCCGGGGCTGAACGAGCAGGTCGACGACGCGGCCTTCCGGCACGAAGTCCCGGCCAGCGCCCAGGTCGGCGACTGGCTCCTGCCGCCTTCGCTTTTGCTGCTGGGCAAGTCCGCTCCCGAATTCGCCTTCGTCGCCGCCGACGGCAAGCCGCTCGACTCGAAAGCCGTGGCGGGCAAAATCGCGGTGATCGACTTCTGGGCCACGTGGTGCGGGCCGTGCCGCGTGAGCCTTCCAATCCTGGAGAGAGTCTACAAGAAGTACAAGGACAACCCGAAAATCCGCTTCCTGGCCGTGAGCGTCGACTCGCCGAAGACCGACAACAAGGAGCTCCAGGCGATTCTCGACGAGCTGAACGTCACCATTCCCTTTGTCCGGGATCCCGAACAGCACGCCGGCAAACGCTTCGGCGTGCAGGGAATCCCTTCCACGTGCATTGTCGGCCCTAACAACCTGGTGCAAGGCTGTGAGACCGGATACAAGCCCACGCTGGAGGCCGAGCTTTCGAGGACGCTCGACAAGCTCTTGGAAGGCCAGGACGTTTACCGCGACCAGTTCAACCAGTTCGACGCGCAACGAAAGGAATACACGGCCTGGCTTGACAAATGGGTGGAAAAAGGGATTTTCGTGGGGCCCACGGGCGAAGAGCAGGAAGTGCCGGAAGCCAAGATCGCAGCCCGCACCGACCCAAAGGCATTCGCCCTCGAACCGTTGTGGAAGTGCAGCGAATTGAAGTCGCCCGGGAACCTGCTCGCCGTGCCGGCGACCAGCGGTCCGCCGAAGGTGTTTGTTCTCGACTCGTGGAAGTCCGTCGCCGAAATCGGGCCAAACGGAAAAGTGGCCGCCGTGCGCTCCCTCGATCTGCCCGAGCGCGAGGCCGCCACGCTGATTCGCAGCGGCGTTGGCGCCGACCGGAAACGCTACTACGCTGTCTCGGGCATCATGCAGCAGCAAGTCCACCTGTTCGACGAGAACTGGAAGAAGGTCCTGGCGTTCCCCGACGACGCGATGAAGAACCCCCATGCCGGCATTGCCGACGTCCAACTCGCCGACCTCGATGGCGACGGCAAGCTGGAACTGTTGGTGAGCTACTTCCAGGATGTCGGAGTGCATTGCGTTTCGTTTGAGGGGAAGCGGATCTGGGCGAACCGGAGCGTGGCGATGGTCTCGCGAATTGCCGTCTGGATCCCGGAGCCGAAGGGCCCGCGAAACCTCCTCTGCACCAACAGCCTTGGCAACCTGGTCAAGTTTGACCCCCAAGGCAAGGCCCAGGGGGATATTAGCGTCCCCAATCGGCTGATCCACTGGGTGGTGTCGGCCGATCTGGTCGGCGACCAGAAGATGCAACTGAGCGGACTTTACCTGGCGGAACTGGGCCTCAGCGTGGTCATTGGCATCGACCCCAATGGGGCGGAGCTTTGGAGCCACAGCCTTCCCAAGGGGGTTCATCGCCGGCCCGTCGAGCAGATCGTGGCAGGCAACCTTGCCCCAACCGGTCCCGGCCAATGGCTCGTCCCCGGGCCGGACGGGTCGATCCTGGCGATCACCGCCGATGGCAAAGTGTTCGATCGCTGGCAGACCGGTTCTGTTATCACGGGCCTAGCAACGACGATTGCCGACGGACAACCGATTCTGGTGGTCGCGTTGGGCGACGCCGTCGAGGCATGGCGGGTGAAATGGCCCGGTCAGAAATGAGAGGAGGAGAGGGGGAGTGGAGGAGTGGGGGAGAGGGGGAGACGGGGAGAATTGCGACACGAACGAGGAAGAGACATAACAGGCACCGTCTGCGGCGTCTTTCTCCCCCTCTCCTCCACTTCCCTCTTCCCCACTCCTCTACTCCCCAACTCCCCCACTGGCAGCGGCCGGCACCGATTGGTATGTTGCTGGGTCAACAAAACACCGGAGGTTCTACGATGGCGATCACCAATCAAGCAATGGAAACGTGGTTAAACCGGTTGCTCGGCGCGGCCCCCGACGCGCCGAAGCTGCCGTTGAAAGGTTTTTTGGAGGGGATCGAGAGATTGGAATCGTTGGCCGACGTGCCCAGCGGCACGCCGGTCCTGGTCCGCGGCGACACGGACTGCAAACCGGGCGAAAAGGTGGGCAAGGGTGATATCCGCCTCCGGTCCATGGCCGACACGCTCAACTACGGGCGGAGCAAAGGCTGGATCCAAGTGGTCTTCGGCCACATCGGCCGCGATCCGAAAGGTTCCCTGGATAAGGTCCGTGCCCGCCTCGCGGAGATCCTCGGCTGCGAGGTGGCATCAATCGCCGACTGGCTGGATCCCCAAACCGCGACCATCCTCGACGCAGTGCCGCAGGCCATCCGTGCCGCCGTGCCGGGGAGCGTGATTCTCCTGGAGAACACGCGGAAGTACGGCCTGGAGACCGTTTTGTGGAAGGCCAAGCCGGAGGGCATTCCCGCCCTGGCCCCGAAGCTGGCGAAACTAGCCAACGAGTTCGCCGACAAGATTGGCCGGGTGTACGTCCACGAGGCGTTTTCGGCGGGCAGTCTGGATAGCTCATCGACCGTGGTTCCCGCCGCCATGGATCGCGTGGCCTTGGGCAAGTACGAGGCCGGCGAATTCTTTTTCCCACTCATGGACTGCCTCGAGGCCCGGTTGGTGGTCTCCAGCGGCTTGAAGATCGACAAGCTCGACGATCTGACGGCCATGATCGACCGCGGCAGAATCCGTTGGGTGTTCACCGCCGGCTCGCTGGCCATGGGTCTGAAGAAGGCCGCGGCGGAGTTGGACGGGCAAGCGTTCTCGATGGGCGTGGCCGAAGACCCCGCCCACAGCGACAAGCCGTACTACATCCCACCCGCCCGCGTCGAGCAGGCCAAGAAGCTCGTCGCCGAGGGCCGCGCCAAGGGCATTCGCTTCGTGATGCCGGTCGATTTCGTGCTCCAGGACGGCCGCGTCTCGACCACGATCGGACCGGCGGACCAGCAGCTCGACGTCGGCCCGGCCACCGGCGACTACTTCGAGGAGAAGATCGGCGAATTCCTGGCCGAGGCCAAAGGTCAGGCGCGGCCGGCCGTAGCCTTCCACAACGGCGTGTTGGGGATGTTTGAAGACCCCAAATTCGAGGCCGGCACGCGGCGTTTCATGGCCCAGTTGAAGCGGATGAAGGAAGCCGGCGTGAAGGTTTACGTGGGCGGGGGCGAGGGCGGAAAGGCCCTGGAGAAGTACGGTAAAGAGGACTGGGTAACGCACAACTTCACCGCCGGCGGCACGGTCCTGAACGCCCTGGGCAGCGAGCCGGTCCCCTACCTGGTTGCCCTGTGGATGGCGGGCAAGAAGACGTAGCGCGAGTGCGTCGACTCAGCCGAATTGACAATTGCCTCAGAATGCGGATCGCGCGTCGCGGAGCGCTCGGCGTGTGGCAGGGTCATCGTCGCGCTGGATGTCCAGCTTGCCGTCCGATCGTCTTTGCATCAGCACGCCCGTCAAAGGGCTCCGCGTCCATCCGTCGTCTCTTGGTTGCTCCTGTCGGTAGTCGGGATCTTGAAAAACATAGACATCGGGCGCCTTCGTGTCACGATCAATAATCCAGATCTCCGGCACACCCAATCTCGCGTAGAAGTCGAATTTGTCATAGCTCTCGTCGCCGGGGCTATGGATTTCGACCACCACCAGGGGAGCACCCTCGAAGTATTCATTGTGGTCGATGCCGAACCGGTCGGGCGTGAGCAGGATGAGATCCGGGATGCGGTAATCCTTGTCCGGCCATCCGCCTGGCACGACGAGGTTCACCTCCCGATGCACCCGACCGCCTCCACGCTCGGCCCAACGAAGGTCCAACCACGTCTTCAGGGCATCCAGGAAATCCTGGTGCTCGCGGTTCGGGGCCGGCGGCATGTGCAATACTCCTTCCCAGATCTCGTCCCAGCGCTCCGCGCCCGTGCTCTTTCGCCATGCGAGAAGATGCTCCGGCACTTCCGCCATCACGGTTTTCATATTACCACTCCGCAACTGCTCTGGGGGCCCCCTCGGCTTCACGCCGTCGCCCAAGCCGATTTCTCCAATTGTACCAATTGCTGCCACCGCTTGAAAATCGAGTGCTCGTCGCCTCCCGAATTCTGGCGAATTCGGCTACGCGCACACTGCGCCGCATTGCACCCGGTCCCCGAATAATCCGGGCTAATCCGGGTCAATGGGTCGGTTTGCTCATACAAGATGGTTCGGCCACCCCCTGATGGGCCGATATCCGGTGGCTACGCGGCCCGTGGTTGGTCGGCGCAACCCCCTTTCTCGGATTAGGGATTGACGCGTTTGTAAAACTCTGCACAAAGTAGAGTGTGCGCCCTGTCGATCAGGGCCTCTCTTATCGCAAGGGGGGTCGGGTATAGCTCGACGCCTTGGTCCCCCTACCGGAACAGTCGCTGTCGAGCAACAGGAGAGGGTCTGTATGCCGCGCATCGGCGTGCTCGGTCGTTTGAGGAATCTCCTTCCTTCTCGGGATTGCCGGCCACGCAACGGGCGAGCTCGTTGCCGCAATAAGGGGCTTGCGCGGCGACAGATGGCCGTAGAAACGCTCGAGGATCGGCGGCTTTTGTCGATCCAGCCGGTCTCGGCCGTGCATCCGACGCTCGCGGGCGACACCGCGGGGGGGCTCGACGAAGGCGCCTGGACCTGGACCAGCGACGATGGCCGCTGGGTCGCCTTCACCAGCGACGCCCCCAATCTGGTTGCCGGGCAGGTCGATGCGCGGCGGGCCGATTCCTCGAACTGGAACGCTGACGTCTTCCTCCACGACAAGCAACTTGGAACGAAGACCTTGGTCAGCCGTCAAGACGGGACGACGGCCGCCACGGCCAACGGCATGTCCGTGGCCATGGGCATTAGTTCCGACGGCCGGTACGTGCTGTTTCGCAGCGACGCCATCAACCTCCTTCCGGGCCAGGCGGATACCAATGCCGGCTTCGACATCTTCCTCTACGACGGCGTGAATCGCAGCGTACAACTGGTCAGCCACTCCTCCGATCCGGCACAGAAAACGGTCGGCAATCAGGCATCGACGGCTGCGGTGCTCAGTGCCGACGGCAGCTTCGTGGCCTTTGAGAGCAATGCCGCGAACCTGGTCGCCGGCCAGATCGACGCCAACAACGCCTCCGACGTGTTCCTGTGGCAGCGGTCCACCGGCGCGATCACCCTGGTCAGCCACCTGGATGGATCGGCCGCGACCACCGGCAGCAACGGATCGCGGTCGCCTTCGATCAGCAGCGACGGCCGCAGCGTGGCCTTTGCCAGCGATGCCACCAACCTGGTCGCCGGGGCTGCCGATGCCAACGGCGCAGGCGACGTTTTTCTGTTCGACTACGTCAGCCGCACGAACTCCCTGGTCAGCCACGATGCCTCGGCGCCCCTGAACTCCGCCGCCGGCGTCTCCGGCAACCCGGCGATCAGCGGCGACGGCCAGTACGTGGCCTACGAGAGCCTGG
This sequence comes from uncultured Planctomycetaceae bacterium, assembly GCA_964438165.1. Lineage (GTDB taxonomy): Bacteria > Planctomycetota > Planctomycetia > Pirellulales > Thermoguttaceae > CALFBP01. Next base: position 14,162 of record CAYTJV010000064.1, read on the forward strand.
CGAACAACCTGGTCGCCGGCCAAAGCGACGGCATCGCCGCGACCGACGTCTTCCTCTTCAGTCGTGCCGACGGCGCGAGCCAACTGGTGAGCGCCGCGGGCGGCAGCGGCACGACGGCGGGCGGCGCGGCCTCGACATCGCCCGCGGTCAGCTCCGACGGCCGGTACGTGGCCTTCGTGAGCGACGCCCTTAATCTGGTCGCCGGCCAATCGGACGGCAACGGCGGATCCGACGTCTTTCTTTTCGACCGCGGCGCTGGCCCGGGAGGCCCTTCGAGCATCCGCCTGGTGAGCCATTACTCCGGCTCCACGACGACGGCGGCCAACGGGACCTCGGGCAATCTTTCGCTGAGCGACGATGGCCGCTGGGTCGCCTATTCCAGCCTGGGCGGCGATCTCGTTTCCGGCCAGGGCGAGGGCAACAACCGCGAGGACGTCTTTCTCTACGACCGGAACCTGGGAACTTCCGTCTTGGTCAGCCGCGAAGGCTCCACGGCCGTCCTGACCGGCGACGGCGCTTCGCTGTTCCCGGTGGTCAGCGGCAGCGGCTCGGCGGTCGTCTACCTCACCGACGCCACGAACCTCGTGGCAGGCAAGCGCGACGACAACCTGTTCCCGGACCTCGTGCTGTTCGAAAACGACGCCACTCCGGAGAACTTGTTGGTGACGCTGCGCGATCCCGGCCTGCCGTCGGCGACGGGCAACAGCGTAAGCTTCGTGACTCCCGGGACGGGGCAGGCGGTGGCCAGTGCCGACGGGCGCTTCGTTGTCTTTTCCAGCGAGGCCAAGAACCTCGTCGCCGGCCAGGTGCAGGTAGCGCAAAGGAACGTCTTCCTCTTCGACGCTCTCACCGGTCAGGCGCAACTGGTCAGCCATTCTTTCGAATCGGCCACGGAGACGGGGGACGACAACTCCGAGTTCCCGACGATCAGCGCCGACGGCCGCTACGTGGCCTTTGTCAGCTACGCCAGCAATCTGATTCAAAGCCCGATCGACATGAACGGGGAGCCCGACGTGTTCCTCTTCGACCGCATCACGGGCACCACGCGGTTGGTGAGCCATGCGCCCGGCTCCTCGACTACGACCGGCAATCGCGCCTCCGATTCCCCGGCCATTAGCGGCGACGGCCGATTCATCGCCTTCGCCAGCATGGCCGACGACCTGGTATCGGGCGTGACCGACGCGAACTTCGCGGCCGACATCTTCCTCTACGATCTGGCCAATGAATCGGTCCGGCTGATCAGTGCGTCCAGCGGCAGCGCGAGCACCGCGGCCAATGCCGGGTCGAGCGATCCAGCGATCAGCGCCGACGGGAGCCGTGTGCTCTTTCTGAGCCAAGCCACCAACCTCGTCAGCGGCCAGACTGTCGGCACGTCGGGCCAGGACGCGTTCTTGTTCGACGGCGCCGGCGGCCTGAAGATGGTCAGCCGCGTGGCTGGGTCGGCCGCCGCGGCGGGCGACGGGCCCGTAAGGCGCGCCGTGTTGAGCACCGACGGACAGTACGTCGCTTTCGAGAGCTTCGCCAGCAATCTGATTGTGGGTGGAAGTGACGCGAACGGCGATTTCGACATATTCCTCTACCGCGTGGCCGACAGCGCCCTCGCGCTGGTCAGCCATGCCGCCTCATCGCTGCTAACCGCGGCCAACGGCCCAAGCTCGGGCCCGGCCTTGAGCGCCAACGGGCGTTACTTGGCCTTCGCCAGCTCGGCCGCGAATCTGGTGAACGGCCAGATCGAGACGGACTCGTTCAGCGACGTGTTCCTCTACGATCGGGTCGGCGGTTCGACCCAGTTGGTCAGCCACGCCAGCGGATCGGTCCTCACTGCGGGCGACGGTGCCAGCGACGCGCCGGCAATCAGCGCCGACGGCCGGTTCGTGGCCTTCAGCAGCACGGCCGGCAACCTCGTCGGCGGGATGGTCGACGGCAACGCCACCGCCCCCGACGTGTTCCGCTTCGACCGCATGGCGGGAGCGAACCAGCTCGTCAGCCGCACGCCCGCTGCGAGTCCGACCACGGGCGATTCCTGGTCGCAATTGCCCGGCATCTCCGCCGATGGCCGCAGCGTGGTCTTCAACAGCGACGCCTCGAACCTCGTTGCCGGCGACTACAACCGCGTGGCCGACGTGTACCTGTTCCGCGCCGGCGGCCTGATCAACGCGGCCCCGTCGCTCAATCCGAGCGTGGCCACGTCGCTGGGCGCGATTGACGAGGACGTTTTGGACCAAGCGAACTCCGGCACGGCGGTGGACTCTCTCGTAGCGACCCTTGGCCTGTATGCCGATGCCCAGGGCGTGCCTCCGGCGGGCATCGCCGCGATCGGTCAAGACACCACCAACGGGGCCTGGCAGTACTCGACCGACGCAATGCAATGGACCCCGCTTGGCCCGGTGAGCGATTCCTCGGCCACCTTGCTCGCGGCCGACGGCGCCGGCCGGAACCGCATCCGCTTCGTGCCCCATGCCAACTACAACGGCTCGGCCTCGTTTGCCTTCCGGGCGTGGGACACCAGCGACGGCCGACTCAACGGATCCACCGGCGTCAGCGTCGCCAGCAACGGCGGACTGACGGCGTACAGCAGCCAGTTTGAAACCGCAGCGATCACGATCCGGGCCGTGAACGACGCCCCACAAGCGGCCGACGACCCCGGCTACGAGGTCATGCAGAAGCAATCGCTCGGCGTCTCAGCGGCGCAAGGGGTCTTGAAAAACGACAGCGACATCGAGGGCGGCAGCCTCACCGCCGCGAAGGTCACTGACCCGCAGCACGGCACGCTGGTTCTCAACCCCGATGGCTCGTTCACCTACACGCCGGAGCAGACGTTCTACGGCGTCGATTCCTTCACTTACAGGGCCAGCGACGGGTCGGACAGCTCGAACGTGGCCACGGTAACAATCACGGTCCGTTCGCTGAATCAGGCCCCGGTCGTGGTCGATCACGAGTATCGGACGGTGAAAGACCGATTGCTGCAAGTGCCCGCCCAAAACGGCCTGCTCGCCGGGGCCACTGACCAGGACGGCGATCCGCTGACCGCCGCCGTGGTGGGCGCCCCTCCCACCGGCCTGGCGGTGAGCTCCGACGGCTCGTTCACCTACACGCCGCCGACGGGCTTCGTCGGAACCGTAACTTTCAGCTACGTGGCCAACGACGGGAAGGTCAACTCCCAGCCGGCCACAGTCACCCTCAACGTCCTCCAGTACGACCCGGACCCGGTGGTCAACGGGCCGGCGACCGGGGCCAGCATGGTGCTGCGGCTCAGTTCGGGCAACGTGGTGTTGCTCAGCGGCAGCAAGGTCTTGTTCACGCAGCCGCTCGGTTCGCTGAACTCGCTCAGGGTGGTGGGCGCGAACAATAAAGCCGACACGCTCTCCGCCGATTTCAACCTCGGCGGCGCCTTCACGCTGCCCGGCGGCATCGCCTTCGACGGCGGCAACGGAACGACGAGCGACACCCTGGTGCTCCGCGGCACGGCAGGACCCGACACCTTCAAGGCCCTGCTCGACCACCTAGAGCTTGGCGGAAGCACCTTCCAGTACGTCGGCGCCGAGTCCGTCCGCTTCGAGGGATTGGGAGGCAACGACACCTACGTGGTATCGGCGTTGCCGCGCCCGCTGTCGATCAGCGACACCGCCGGCGTGGACGCGCTGGACTTCTCCGACGCCGCGGCGGGCGTGATCGTGAACCTCGCCTCCACGTCGGCCCAGAAGATCTTCGGCACTACGGCCACGCTGACCCTCAAAGGCGGGTTCGAGAACCTCACCTGGACCGTCGACTCCGACCGGCTCACCGGCAACTCGGCGGCAAACAAAATCTGGGCCCTGGCCGGCAATGACACCGTTTACGGCGGCGACGGCAACGACACGATCTACGGCGGGGACGGCAACGATACGCTCAATGGCGGCAACGGCAAGGACTTGATCTTCGGCGAGGCTGGCGAGGACGTCCTCTTTGGCAACGCGGGCAACAACGTCCTCGTGGGCGGCGGCGGAGACGACAAGCTCAACGCCGGATCGGGCAGGAACGTGCTCATCGGCGGCGCCGGCCAGGACAACCTCAAAGGGGCGTCCGCAGACGACATCCTGATCGGCGGCGCCACGCTCTATGACGAGAGTCCCGAGGAGCTGCTGGCGATCCTCGCCGAATGGTCCTCGACCGCTCGTCCGGCCGCCAAGCGCGTGAGCAATCTCACCCAGGGCATTGCGGGGCCCAAGGGCAGGACAATCAATCTGGCCCGAAACAGCGGCGTGATCGACGACTCCGCCGCCGACACGCTGTATGGCGGCCCGGCCAGCGACTGGTACCTGTCGTTCGGCCAGGACATCTTTGTCGATACCCCGGGCAGGAGCGACTTCACCTAAGGTGTTCCGCTCCGCACGCGACGGCATAGATCCACCAGCTCTTCCACGGCCCTTCGGATCTCCTCGTCGGGCTCCTGCTTGGTAATCGCCTCCTCGAGGCGGGCTGCGGAGGGAGTGATTGGGGCAAAACCATAGCTGCCTGCCACGCCCTTCAACTGATGCGCGGCTCGCCCCAATTCCTCCCAGTCCCCGGTTCCGAGCCGGGCGAGCAAGTTGTCCGCCCTCTCGGGCATCTCGGCCACGAATAGCGCCACAAGATCTTGGATGTCAGGATCGTGGCCCAGTGAGGAATACAGCCAAGCCGTTTGCGGAGCCGATGCGTTCATACGCTCTCCTCGCTGCGGTGGGCTTCTGCTTCGACCTCTCGCGGCAGGCAGCCGCGCCGGTCTACCTGTGCGTGTCGAAGACCACGACAATTGTAGGCCGTTCTGCCGTAATGGAGTTGGAATCGCGCGTCCGATCCGAACGCTCACGCTCCATGATATCCCCGACAGACTGGGTCCATACCGGTCGCAATAGCGATCTAAGCAGCGGTGGCTAGAGCCACTTTCCTCGGTCGGATACCACCTAAGAGGGAATCAGGGCTGTTCTTGGCCGTCACAGGCGTTAGGATCTGCAAAGCGTGTGCGGGTTTTGCGAGATATGGCGTAAATGGGATGACTGGCTAAAAGAATGCCCGACCCACCGACGATAGTTTTCCTTAGATTGGAGGCAAAACCCCCGGTCACGCTAAACTGCGTCAGTATCCCACTCAGTTTTTCCTAACAAGGAGTGTCCCCTATGAACCGTCGTGTCCTACTCGCGGTTTTGGCCGTGGCGGCAATGCTGTTCGCGGTCAGTGCTGCCCAGGCGAGTCTGTTGAAGGGCGGCTGTTGCGCCCCCGCGTGCGAAGTGGCCAAGTGCGCTCCGGCGCCCTGCGCCCCCGCTTGCGCTCCCTCTTGCGGCAAAGAGAAGTGCTGCAAGGTGAAGGTCTGCAAGGAGCGGTGCCCCAAGGAGAAGTGCTGCAAAGTGAAGTGCCCCAAGGAGCGCTGCTGCAAGGCCCCTAAGTGCGCCCCGTGCGCTCCGGCGGCCTGCGCCCCGGTGAAGTGCGCTCCCGCGCCCTGCGCCCCGGCTTGCGCCCCGGTGAAGTGCGCTCCGGCGCCCTGCGCCCCGGCTTGCTGCGAGCCCTCCTGCAAAGAGAAGTGCCGCAAGGTCCGCTGCCCCAAGGAGCGGTGCTGCAAAGAGAAGTGCTGCAAGCAGCGCTGCCCCAAGGAAAAGTGCTGCAAGGAGAAGTGCTGCAAGGTGAAGAAGTGCCGGACCAAGAAGTGCTGCGCTCCGGCGTGCGAAGTCGGCTGCAACGCTTGCGGACCGGCGGCTGCCCCGACCGCGGCCCCGGCTGCTCCCCCGGCGCCGACCCCGGCCAAGTGAGCCACCCCGTGTGAGTCTCCTAAGGCAATCGATCCAGCCGAGTCAGCGACAATCCTCAAGCGGCCCGCGGTTCTCCGCGGGCCGCTTGCTTTTTTATTCGGGGAACAACTTGGTCGAGAGATACCGCTCGCCAAGATCCGGAATGATGGCCACGATCAGCTTGCCGCGGTTTTCTTCGCGCCGGGCGAGTTTCAGCGCCGCCCAGACCGCCGCGCCGCTGCTGATCCCGACCATCCACCCTTCTTCCCGGGCCAATCGGCGCGAGGTTTCCATGGCGCTCTCGTCGTGGACTTGGATCACCTCGTCGATCACATCCAGGTTCAGGACGTCGGGAATGAAACCGGCCCCAATCCCCTGAATGGTGTGTTTGCCCGGCCGGATCTCCTCTCCGGCAAGACGCTGCGAAATCACGGGGCTGGCC
>CAYTJV010000065.1:0-20246 GCA_964438165.1 uncultured Planctomycetaceae bacterium
AACACCGGAGAGATCTCGCCTGACGCTACCGGGGGGCTTGGCCCGCAGTCTCGGCAATTTCTCTGCAAAGCGTACCTTCCCCCCCGGGGACCTGGTGCTCTAGGCCGGAGGGCCCTTGTTCGCAGCCCGCGCAAATGCTAGGCATGGATAGGGAGCGACGAGTGTTGTTTACCACGGTGACTTCTTCTTCCGGCTGGTGGTACCTGGCGGCGGTCGGCGCGTTGTTCAGCGTGGTCGCGGCCGGCGCCGTCTTTTGGTACGCGCGAAAGGTCCACCAGGCTCGGCCGAAGCCCGTGCTGCCGAAGTCCCTGGTCCCGGCGGCGCCGAAGCCTCCGCCGCCGTCCACGCGGCAAGCGCAGCTCGATTCCGAGGAAGTTCGCCAACTGCTCCAGCGGGTGGGCGAGTTGGCCGCCAACACGGCGCACGACGTCGGCGAACACAGCACGCGGGTGCGGAGCGTCAGCGACCAGATCTCCGCGTCTTCGTCGGTGGGGGAGGATCCTCTCCGGGCGCCGCTGCTGGCGGCGGCGGCGCAGATGCTGGAGGCGAACCAACAGCTCCAGGCGGAACTGGCCGAGACTAAGGCCGAGTTGCAGGAGCACGCCAAGCGGATCGAGGTCCACATGGCCGAGGCCCGCACCGATGCCCTGGCCGGGGTGGCCAACCGCCGCGCCTTGGACGAGGAGCTGGCTCGCAACTACGCCGCCTGGCAGCGCCAGGCAAGGCCCCTTTCCCTGCTCATTCTCGACGTCGATCATTTCAAGAGGTTCAACGACACCTACGGGCACCAGGCGGGCGACGAGGTCTTGCGGAACATCGGACGTGTCCTGGCGGCCAACACCCGGGCAACCGATTTCGCGGCCCGCTATGGCGGCGAGGAATTCGCCTTCGTTCTTCCCGGCACGCGGATCGAAGACGCCAAGTCGACCGCGGAGCGCATTCGCAACGCGGTGGCCGAGTGCAAGGTGTCGTTCGCCGGGCAGGACCTTCAGGTGACGGTCAGCGTCGGCCTGGCCGAGCTGAGCTCGGGCGACACCGTGGCCTCGCTGTTGAAGCACGCCGATACGGCCCTTTACGCGGCGAAGACCAACGGGCGGAACCGCTCCTATTATTACGATGGGGCGACCTGCCGGCCGGTCGATTCGGCTGCGGTTGCCTCGCGGTCGGAAGTGGCCAAGGTGGTCCGCCAGCAATTGGTCGAAGTCGCCGGTGACGCCTGGTCGACCGACCGGCGCACTCAGCCGCGACACAAGTTCCCGCGCGTTCAGTCGATCGCCCCCTATGTCGCCGGTCGATTCCCCGCGGCCGACGAATTCCGCGAGGTCCAGTGCCGGGACATCAACTCCGGCGGCATCTCCTTCTGGCTCCCCTCCCCCCTCGAGTGCTCCTCCCTGGTCGTCGCTCTCGGCAACGACGACACGTTGAAGTACCTGCTCGCCGAGGTCGCGCACACGTCGGCCGTCCAACGCGGCGACAAGACCGCGTACCTTGTCGGTTGCCGGTTCACAGGCCGGGTCGACCTCGACGGGTCGCCGTGCCTGGTCTCCATGCCGGCCGACTCGACTTCATAAAGCCGCGACCGGTGGTCGCGTCGGAAGCGCGACCGGTCGTCGCTCCGCACGCGCGACCACCGGTCGCGGGTTTACGACGTTGAGCCGCGCGGGCGGAGGTCGGCAATTGCGGTGGCAAAGCCCTGGATGCGGTTATCGGCCATGTGGACGTCGCGGGTCAGGGCGCCGAGGCGAATGCCGGTGCGTTTGGCCGGTCCCCGGGTCTCCACCAGCTCGTTGCCGGCGATCGTCACCTCTTCGGTCGGACCTTGGACGTCGATGGCCACGCCGTCGTCCTGTCCGCTGTTCTCGACGCGGTTGGCCTCGATCCGATTGCGATGGGCGGCGAAATGCCGTCGAGGTTCTCGTTGCGTGCCCGGTTGCCGTCCAGGACGAGGCTCTCGATCGCCACGTCGGCAATCTGATCGCCGCTCAAGAGCGGGAAGAGGGTGGAGACCGTGGTATCGCCCTTGAGCCAGAAGTTCTCTCGCAACGCGCGATCGAGCTTGAAACGATTGCCGCTGCGGGCGACGAGCGTGCGTTTGGCGACGTTGGTGCCGCCGTGGTGCGGGTTGCGGGTCCGCAGGCAAACGCCGTCGCCGATGGCAAACCCCCGGGCGTCGGCAAGCGTGATCTCCTGATCGTACCAGTCGGAGTCGGCCGCCAGCTTGGTGGCGATCGACGGCTCCTTAACCAGCACCGTTTCATCGCCGTTGCCGGCGATCCGCACCTTGGACTTCAGATACACGGCGTTTCGCAGCCGGAACGTCCCCGGAAGGATCTTCACCGTTCCGCCGCCGAGCGCGGCCACGTAGTCGACCGCCGCCTGGAGCACGCGGTGATCGCTGCCCGCCAGATCGCCCTTGGCCGGGCCGACCGTCACGGTAAGCTGCTCGTCCCACTTGGGTTCGATCGGATCGCCGGACGTGGCCCGGACCCGAGCGGGCGGCGGTTGCTGGGCAATCGCGATAGGTACGGCCGACGCCGCAGCGACCGCCGCAACGGCCTGCAAGAAATCCCGACGGCTCGATCGCAATACGCTGCAATTCACGGTGGAGGCCTCCTGTGGGAAACTCAGAGGGTCAACGTCACCGCCGACCCTGCGTCGGCGGGACGATGATTGACAGCTACAAACGGGCGCCTCAAACCATCCCCGTCACCGCCGACCCTGCGTCGGCGGGACGATGATTGACAGCTACGGCGCTCGTAGCTGCCAATCATCGCTCCGCCGGGATAAACCCGGCGGTGGCGTGTTTGGGTTTTGGGTATCGCGTCGGTAGCTGCCAATCATCGCTCCGCCGGGATAAACCCGGCGGTGGCGTGTTTGGGTTTTGGGTATCGCGTCGGTAGCTGCCAATCATCGCTCCGCCGGGATAAACCCGGCGGTGGCGTGTGCAGTATCAGTACGCGTTGGCTGGCGCGTTGCAGTCTCGGTGCCCATGTGGTATGACGGCATTCGGGCGGTGTCAAGAGGCGTGCGGCGACCGGATCCATGATCGAAGGGACGAATTTGCCAGTGGAGACGTCGGACAAGCCGCCCCAGGCGCCCGGCCCGAGCAAACTGGCCGGGCGGCTGTCGGTGCTGGCGGCAGCGGTGTTGTGGAGCTCCAGCGGGCTGTTCGCCAAGTGGCCGATCTTCGACGTCTGGCCCGCCTCCACGCGGGGGATCTCGCTGGCATTCTGGCGGGCGTTGTTCGCCGCGCTGGTGCTCATGCCCGCCGTGCGCCGGCCGCGATGGCGATTGGGCTTGCTGCCGCTGGTGATCGCGTTCACGCTCATGAACGTGACCTATCTGACGGCCATGTCGCAAACCACGGCCGCCAACGCCATCTGGCTCCAAAGCACCTGCCCCTGGTGGGTATTCCTTTTCTCCGTGATCTTGTTCCGCGAGCCGATCGTGCGCCGCGACCTGATTCCGCTGTGTTTCGGCGTGCTGGGCGTGAGCGCGATCCTCGGCTTCGAGATCCAGGGGCAGGCGCGTTTCGGCGCGGCATGCGGCCTGGCGGCCGGGGTCTCCTATGCCGGCGTGGTCGTCCTTATGCGACACATGCGGAGCGAGAACGCCTCCTGGCTGGTCGCGTTGAATCACGGGGTGGCCGCCCTGATGCTGTTTCCCTGGGTCGTGCAATGGAGCCAGTGGCCGACCCCGCTTCAGTTCGCTGCCCTGGCCGGGTTCGGCATCCTGCAAATGGCCATTCCCTATCTCCTGCTGATTCGCGGTCTTCGGGCCATCAGCAGTCAGGAGGCGGTCGCCATTGGGATGGCCGAGCCGATCCTGATTCCCATCTGGGCGTTTCTGATCCGCGGTGAAGTCCCCGCCCCATGGACGTACTTCGGCGCCGGCATGATCCTGGCCGGCCTCATCCTGCGGTACGTTGTGTGGGAACTGTGGACGCGGAGTCCGCGCAATGGCATCACTCCCCCATTCAGTGGATCGTGAATGCGCGCTTTGGGGATTGGGGGAACCATAACCCCCCCGCTCCCATCCGTGTCGGGGCTTGGCCAGGTGCGATGCGATCGCCCCCCGCGAGAACTTTTCCGACCCAGGCTTCGTCTAAGTGGCTGTCCCGGAGACGTAGACTGGAGTAGCTATCCCCAAGAGCCAGTGAACCTCTTGTTCCATGAGGGTCCGAACATGACTGCGAAGCCACGTCGGTTGTGGTGTGTCGATGGTGCAATCGGTTGCCTTCTGGTTGTCCTGATGTTGGCCGCGGTCCATTGCGCGTGGGCCGGCGAGGCGCCCAAGCCGACAAGCCCCCCGAGTAGCCCAGCCGCCGCGGCACCGGCGTCTGCGCCATCCGTCCCGCCCGCCAAGCCCGACGCGGCCGAAGAGAAAGATCGGAGCCTCCGCGAGCAGAGCATCTACATCCCCTATGAGAAGCTGCGCAAGACGTTCGAGAAGGAAGGGCGGGGCGTCTTCCTCCCTTACGAGAAATTCCGCGAGCTGTGGCAGGCCGCCCAGGACAAGCGAGAACTCGCTGCCGAGCCTAAGCCGCCGGTGGGGGCCTTGATCACGGAGATCGACAATGAGGCGGTCGTCGGCAAGGACGTGGTTCGCGTCAAAGCGGTGATGAAGATCGAGGTGCTCGCCGAAGGCTGGAGCGAGGTCCCGCTGCGCCTCCCCGACGCAGCCATCACCGAGTCGACGCTCGCCGGCCAGCCCGCCCGGATCGTCGCAGCCGGCGGCGACGCAGGCTACAAACTGCTGATCGAGAAGAAGGGCAAGAAGCCGGAGCAGATCGAGTTAGTGCTCCAGTATGCGAAGGCGATCGTCCGGGCGCCGGGGCAGAACAGTGTGGCCATTCAGGCCCCGCAGGCCCCGGTGAATCGTTGGCGGGTGCGGATTCCGGAGGCGGGCGTGAAGGTGAATCTCCAGCCGGTGATCGCCGCTCCGGAAGTCGCCCCTCCCCCGCCCGAGAAAAAGCCTGACGCCGCGGCCGCCCCCAAGCCCGAAGAAACCGTCGTGACCGCTTTCATGGGGGCTGCCCCGACCGTGCGGATCGAATGGACCCCTAAGGCGGAAGGAGCCACGGGCCTGGAGGCCTTGGTCAGCGTTCAATCCGAGCAGCAGGTCACGATCGGCGAAGGCGTCGCGCGGACCCGCGTCCAGATGGTCTACACCATCAGCCGTTCCGAGCTGCGGCAGTTGAGCATCGAGGTGCCCGCCGACCAGAAGGTGGTCAACGTGTTCGACGCCAACGTGCGGCAATGGACCGTGGAGCAGGCTGGCAAAGAACAGGCCGGCAAGATCCAAAGAATCACCGCGCAGTTGTTTGATGCCGCCAAGCAGACGCAGAACGTCACCGTGGAGCTGGAAAAGTATTCCGACGAGAAACAGTCGGGCAAGTTCCTCGTGCCGGTGGTGAAGGCCGCCGGGGCGGGCATGGGACGACAACAGGGGGTGGTGGTTGCCCGCGTGGCCGAAGGGCTCCGGGCCGAGATGTCGCGATCGAGCGGCCTCTTGCAGGTCGACGCCGCCGAACTGCCGCCCAGCCTCGCCAAGGCCCAATGGCCGTTTGCCTATCGCTATGCGGCGGTGCCGTTTGAATTGGAATTGAGCGTCGAGAAGGTCCAACCGCGCGTGCTCGCCGAATCGTTGGTCGAGGCGGAGCTCAGGCCGGAGCGGCTTTCGGTAGACTTGCTGGCCGTTTACACGGTGGAGCGAGCCGGCGTGTTTCGCCTGGAGCTCGACGTGCCGGCGGGCTTCGACGTCCGCCAGGTTCGCGGCCGTGCTGCCGCCGGCGCCGCGGAAGTGCTCGTCGATTCGCACCACCTGGAGGGCAAGGACAAAACACGGCTCGTGGTGAATCTCGCCCGAAAGGCATTCGGACGCGTCGCCCTGGCCGTCCAGTTGCAGCGCGATCTCAAGGAGCCCGACCTGCTCACCCCGACCGGCAAGGCCGCCCAAGTCGCGATTGCGATCCCCAAGGTCGCCACCGAGTCCGTGGAGCGGGCCACCGGGCGCCTGGTGGTCTACGCGCCGGAGAGCCTGCGGGTCAATCCGGCCAAGCTGGAGGGGCTGCGGAGCATCTCGGTCAAAGAAGCGATGGAAGGGATGCAGTCGTCGCGCCAAGGCATGGTCTCCGATGCCCGGCCCGTGCTCGCGTTCGCCTATGCCCAAGAACCGACCACTTGCCTGCTGGCCGCCGAGCGTCGCAAGCCGCAGGTGACGATCCGGCAGCTCCTGGTGGCCCGGGTGGAAGAGGGCGTCGTGCAGTACAAGGCCACGTTCTTCTACAACATCCTCTATAGCGGCGTGAAATCGCTGCGGATCGACGTGCCCGAGAAACTCGCCGCCCAAGTGCGGAACCAAACCCCGGCCATCCGCGAGAAAGCCATCGACCCGCCGCCCGCCGGGGTGTCGAAGGGATACGTCGCCTGGAGCTTCACGGGCCAGACGGAGCTGTTGGGCGACGGCAAGATCGAGTTGGCCTGGCAGACCAACATCCCCAAGCTCGACGTGGGCGGCAGCGTGCCGCTGGAAGTGCCGCGCCTGAAGCCGATGGAGGTGGACAGGGCGTGGGGGCAAATCGTGTTGGTCAAGGCCGAGACGATCGACGTGCAGGACGACCCGAACAAGCAAGAGGGCCTTCGTCCCATCGACCCCCAGCACGACCTGATGCCCGGTGCCGACGCGGCCAATGCGGCCCGGGCCTTCGAGTTCCACGACGACTGGTCGCTCTTGGTCAAGGCGACCCGCTACCAGCTCGAAGAGGTGAAGCACACGAGCATCGAGCGGGCTCTGTTGCGTATGGTCGTGACCCGCGCGAATAAAGTCTCCGTCCAGGCCCTCTACCGCATGCGCAGCGCCCAGCAACGGCTGGCGGTCCGCCTGCCGGAAGGGGCGAAGATCGACGTCCAGCCCCGCATTGCCGGCAAGCCGATCACGCTCGAAGTCGGGCAAGAGCGGGAGTTCTTCATTCCGCTGGTCGGCCGCAGTCCCGATGAGTCGTTCCTGTTGGAAATGCGTTACACCGCCCCGGTCGACAAGTTGCGGAGCATTCGGGCCGAGTATCCGAGTTTCGGCGAGGAAGCGGCGGTGCAGAAGGTGTACCTCGCCGTGTACTTGCCGCAAGAGTACGCCGTCCTCGGCACGGACGGCCCCTGGACCGAGGAGTTCATCTGGGACCTGGATGATTGGGGCCGATGGCATCCTCGGCCGAAGATGAGCGAGCAGGAGTTATTGTCGTGGGTTTCCGGGGGCGGCGGATCTGCCAGCCCAAGCGACGTATTCCCGACGGACGGGCGCATGTACTTGTACTCCGCGTTGCGTCCCCTGGAGCCCGAAGAGGGCGCTTTGCAGATCAGGACCCTGAAAGCCAACTGGCTTCACGGGCTGATGTTTGCCGCGGTGGTGCTGGGCGGCGTGTTGCTCTGGCCGGCCCGCACGACGGCGCGGAGCGTGGCCGTCGGGGCCCTCGTGATCGTGCTGGTCCTTTGCGGCGTTTTTGTGCCGACGTTCTCGCGACAAGTGCTCAACGGCGTGCTGGGGGCAGCTATCCTGGTGGTCGTGGTGCTCTGGCTCGTGGACTATTTGCGCCACCGGCCGCCGCGGCGCGGGGTATCCGCAGGTCCGCCGTCGGCCGCAGCACCACCGCCAGCGCCGCCCGAGGTCCCGCCGCCCGCGCCGCCATCGGCTTTCACGCCGGTGGCCGAGCCTTCAGCCCTAAGCAAGCCGGCCCCCGGCACGGAGGAAGGAGGAGCGACCCATGCGTAATCTCTCCTTAGTCCATTCAAGGGAAAAACGTCCCGTCGTTCGCGGTTCGATGCCTCTTCTCGTCGCCGCGATGGCGGTGGCGATCGCGATCTCGATGGGATTCGGCGATCCGGCCAACGCCGCTGAGCCCAGGCCGCTGGTGCGCGAGGTCTACGTTCCGTTCAGCGACCTGAACGTGCTCCTGGAGAACCAGCCGCAACGCGTCCTCCTCTCGCGCGAACAGTATGAAGAACTGCTCAAAAAGGCCAAGAAGGCCCCGGAAACCCATGCACCGCAGCCGGCCATGATCGTGGCCGCCGACTACAGCGGCATGATCCAAGAGGAGCGGGCGCAGGTTACCGGCACTCTAACGGTCGAGGTCCTGGAAGACGGGCTCCATGCGCTTCCGCTGGACATCTCCGGCGTGGGCCTCCGCCGCGCCGGCCTCGACGGCCAAGGGGCCTCGATCGGCCGCGCCCCCGACGGCAAGCTGACCCTGTTCGTCCAAGGCAAGGGCCGGCACGCGCTGGTCCTGGAAATCGTCGCTCCGCTGGAGACCACCGCCGCCCAGCAGGTGCTCACATTCCGGCTGCCGCAGCCGCCCGCGGTCCGACTGCGAATCGCCGTGCCCGGCGACGTGGAGATCAAGAGCGGCGCGGCCGTGGTCAGCCGGGTGGTCGACGAGGCAGCCGGAGTGACGCGCTTCGAGTTGGTGCTGCTCCGGCTTGGCGATACGACCCTGGTGATGACCCTCAACAGCCGCCTGGCGCGTCGCCAGCGGGCCGTGGTGGCGCGGAGCGTGCTGATCGATGAGGTCACGCAGGCTTACGAGCGACTCCACGCAACGGTCTCGCTGGCCGTGCTGCACCAGGCGGTCGACCGCTTTCGCTTCTTGGTGCCTGAGGGGTTTGAGATCACGGAAGTTGCGTCTCCGCTCTTGTCGCGCTGGGCGATCGAGCGCGAGGGCGACCGCCGCGTGCTCGACGTGCGGCTCCGCGAGCAAACCGTGCAGACGGTCGTGCTCAATATTTCGGCCGTAAACTTCCGAAGTCTCCAAGACTTCGGAAGTTTGCAGAAATGGACGTTTCCAAAGCTCGAGCCGCTGGAGGTGGTGGGCCAAGTGGCGGTGGTGGGGCTCTTGGTCGAAGACCGGCTCAGTGCCCAGTCGCTTGCCCCCCAAGGGATCATTCCGGTCGATACCGCCGTTCTCCAAGCCGCAATTCCGGCCAGCGTGCTGCGGGCCGAGCCGGGGGCGCCGCCGCTGAAGCCCGTGGTTGCGTACTACGCCCCGCAGGGCGACTTCAGCCTCAGCGGCACGTTCATTCGGCCGCCCGCGGAGTTGTCGGTCATCACCAACGTGCTGCTCACGTTGGGCGACCGGACCCAAGAAATCCGCGGCGGCTTTTTGCTGGTGCCCAAAGTCGAGCGGCTCTTCAACTTCGATTTCTCAGCCCCTGCCGGATGGCACGTCACCGGCGTGACCGGTGCCGACGGGAAACCGCTGGCGCTGGAGCGGTTCGACGAGCCGGGCAAGCCGGGGCGGATCCACGTGCGTTTGCCGCAAGGGGTTGTGCCGGGCACGGAGGGCCGCGTGTACTTCCAGGCCACGGCCACGCCCGACGCCTGGCTGGGCACTTGGCAATCGGCCCAAGTGGCGTTTCCCAAGTTCGCCGTGGCCGGCGCGACCCGCGATCAAGGCGCCGTGGCCGTCGATGCCCGCGACGACATGGTCGTGCGCCCCGAAAAGCTCCAGGCCCTTACGCCGCTGGATGAGACCGAGAAGCAGCGCTATGGCCTGGGCGGCGTGCAAACCAGCCTTGCGTACCGCTACGAAGGGCAAGACTACCAAGCCGCGCTTGCCGTCGAGCGTACCCGGCCGCGCCTGACCGCGCGCACGATTTCGTTCTTCCGCGTCGAGTCCGATGCCTTGATGGCTCACGCGGAGATCGCCTACCAGATCGAAGAGGCCCGGGCAAGGCAATTGAGCCTGTCGCTGCCGGCCGACACGCCGGCCGCGCTCTCGATCCGGCCTCTGGACGATGCCCGAATCAAGGAATTCGCCAGCGAGATGGTCGCCGGCCGTCGCCGCTGGAACGTCTTGTTGGAGGAGCCTCGCCGCGGTACGGTCCGCTTGGCGGTCGATTTCCAACAGCCGGTTTCCGAGGGCAAGCTCAAGGAGCTTCGTCTGCCGATCGCGCAGGCCGAAGGCGTGGCCTACCAATCCGGGCTGGTGTCGGTCGAGGGGAGCGCGGAGCTCGACGTTCAGGTGAGCACCGAGCCGACCACCCGCCGGGTCGACGTCGGCGAATTGGTCGATGCCTCCTACCAGCCCGGCCGGCGGCTCCTGGGCGTTTGGGGGTTCGTGGGCGATCCGCCGCCGGTGAAGGTGAGCGTCGCGCGTCATCCCGGCTACGGGCTGTATCCGGCCATCGTGCAGAAAGCCGAGCTGAGCACCGCGATCTCGCCCGACGGCGTGGCCCAGACCTCGGCAGTGTTCCAGCTCCGCACCAAGGCGGTGTATCTCGAAGTGGTCCTGCCGGAAGATTCGGAGATCTGGTCGATCCTCATCGACGACAAGCCCATCAAGCCGCAAAGCGAGCAGGGAAAGCTGCTGGTCAGCCTGCCGGCCGCGCCGGCCAACCAGACGCGCAATCTCAAGCTCGTCTATGAATCGCCCATCCTCACAGTCCCGCTGGCCGGCCAAGTCAAAATGTTCGCCCCGAAGCTTCTGTTGCGGGCCGAGCATGAGACGACGGCGGTCGAGGTGCCGCTGGCCGACCTGATTTGGCATCTCTTCCTGCCGACCGGCTACGAAGTGATCCGCGCCGACGGCACGGTCGTCGGCCAGATCAAGCGGCCGGAGATCGCGGCGTTGAACGTGGCCAAAGCGGGACTGGCCATGGTCGCTTGGCACGTTCCTACGGTAATGGCTGGCCGGGGGGTACACGGATATGCGGCATTGTCGAAGTCTGCCCCAACCGCGCCGAGTCCCTACTACATGTCGGATGACGTGCAGCACCCAGGAAAGGCTGATCGGACGGTTGGTCTGGCGGCACCTGAGTCGCTTCGGGAAGAACTGGATTCGTCAGAGGCGCTCCACTTGCGGGACAGCGAGGCCAAGCCCCCGATGAAGCGTACACCGCTATCGGCGGCGCGCCCAGCGGCGGAAAAGATGGCGGCGCGCACAGAGTCTGCGGCCCGGCGTCGGTTGGCGTACGGGCCGAAGGCCGCGGAGTCGCCGCGTCCGGCGGCTGCGCCTGCGGCGTCTCCAGGAATGATGCCCGGAATGTCAGGCGGGACGGCGGGCGGAGCCGGTGGAATGGGCGCGATGCCGGGGGCCGGGGCAGCCCCGGCCGGCGACGGACAACCCCCACCTGCCACGCCGCCCACATCGACTGGGGAGCCCGGAGCACAGCCAGCGTACGTTGCTGGCAAACCGGTCTATGAAACCAAACCCAAAATCCCGGCTCCCTACAAGGCCCGGATGGAGGGGCTCAGCAGCCTCAACATCGACCTTCAGACGCCCACCGAGCCCCAAGGGCAGGCGGTCACGTTTGCGAGCTTGGGCGTGGATCCCGAGCTTGTGGTCACGCTGGCTAACCGGCCCCGATTGTCGGCCCTGGGCTGGGCAATCGCCCTGACCATCGCGCTGGTCGGCGCGGCCCGCACCAACCGCTCGGTCGGCGCGAAGACGCGTCTGATCGTTTGGGTGATCGTGGTCGGCACGCTGGTGCCGCTTTTGCCCTATTGCGACACGCTCACGCTCCCCGCCAATATGGCCGTGTACGCGGCGGCCCTCTTGGTGCCGTACTATCTGCTCGCCGGACTGATCAAGTGGGCTGCGGCGGGCATTGGCCGCCTTCGTACAGCCCTGTGGAAGCCCGCAGCGACCGTAGCAACGGTGCTGCTTGTCACGGCTTGCTGCTTGATCCCAGCCCTTGCCGGCGAGGCCCCTGAGAAAACCGGTCCGTACGTGATCGAGGTGGTCGGGCCGCCCGAGCCGGTGAAGATTCCCGACGACATCGTGATCCTTCCTTACGATCCGGACTCCAAGACCGGCATCCAGGAGGCCAAGCAGATGCTCGTGCCGTACGCCAAGTACGTGGAGCTTTGGAATCTGGCGTATCCGGACAAAAAACTGGGCGAGAAAGCCCCGCCGGCCCCCTACGCATTGGCAAGCGGCCAGTATACCACGACGCTTCAAGGCGACGAGTTTCTTTTGGTCGAAGGGCAATTGGAGATCGACATTTTCACCGACCAGTTCGTGGCCATTCCGCTGGGACTGGAAGGGGGCGTGCTGGCCCGGGCCGAGTTGGACGGCAAGCCGGCGCAGATCAGCGTGGCCCAACCCGCTCCCCCGGCACCCAATGCCCCGCCGCCCCCGCTGGCAGTGGTCCACGCCTCGGGTAAGGGCCGCCACAAGCTGCAAGTGGCAGTGCGGCTGCGTCTGGAGCGTCGCGGCGGATGGCGGGCGGTGGAGGGCCTCTTGCCTGCCGCCCCGGCGACCGCCCTAGCCCTCACCGTGCCCCAATCGCAAACCGAGGTCCGCCTCTCGCAGGTGGCGGACCGGCGAAGCTACGAGACGGCGCAGCCCGGCCAGCGCATCGAGACCGCGCTGGCCCACGACGGCCGGATCGGCATCCAGTGGCGGCCCAAGATCGGCGAGGCCCAGGTCGACCGCACGCTCACCGCCCAGTCGGAGGCCGTGCTCGACGTACAGGAAGACGGGCTCCGAGTGGTCTGGCAGGTCGTCCTGGAGTTTCGCCGCACCCAGCGGGAGTCGTTCCGTTTGTACGTGCCCGGCGAGTATCTGGTCGAAAAGGTGGAAGGCGGCAACGTGCGTGGCTGGGAGATTCGCAAGGAGGAAAACCGCCAGGTGGTCGACGTGACGTTGCTCAAGGCAGCCAAGGACAGCGAGCGGCTTACGCTTCGCCTGTGGCGTGCCGGCCTTCACGTGGTCGCGTCTCTCCGAGACGCGAAACCCGGTCTCGGAGAGACCGGTCCACGTGGATTCGATTGCCCGTTGGTACGCGTGGCCGACGCGGCCCTGGAAAGCGGTCAACTGACGATCCGCCGCAGCCCGCTCTTGGACGTGCGCACGCTCAGCCGCACTCGCGTCACGCGGACCGATCTGGCCGACAAGCCCGCCCAGGACGCCGCTGCGGCCGGCGCGGCCGACAGTCCGCTGGGTATCCGGCCCTACGAGGCCTATCAGTTCGCCTCCATGCCGTTCACGGTCCGGCTGGCCGCCGTGCCGGTGGCCGGGCACGTGACGGCCGCCACCGAGACGGTCCTGAAGATCGGGGCCTACGAGCGGAGCCTGGAAAGCCGGGTGAAGCTCGACGTGCGCGACCGGCCGATCCACCGCGTGGAGATCTTTCTGCCCGACGAGCTCAAGCTAGAGCACGTTTCGGTCCCCGGCGAGCACCAGTGGACAATCACCCAGGTCGACAAGCGGCCGCTCCTGACCGTGCTGTTGGCTGCGGGGCGAGTGGGGGAAGTGCCGGTAGTGATCCGCGGCACACTGGGCAGCCGCGGGCTGGTGCAAGAGGTGCCGCTTCCCCGCCTGGAAGTTCGCGGCGTCGAGCGACAGGAGGGCGACATTGCCGTCCAGGCCGACCCGGCGCTCGACGACGAGGCCGCCGGCTTGGAAGACTGCGAGAGCGTCTTGCGCGACCGGCTCCGCGCGTGGCTCAAGCCCGAGCAGGTGGCGGCCACGGCGCTGGCCCTGCACTACCGCGGGCCGGCGTATCGCGGCAACTTACTCCTCACGGTCCGCAAGCCGGATATCACCTGCGATACGATCACCAACGTCCGCGTCACCGACCGGGCCGTGGAAGAGACGATCCTCCTCGATTTCAACATCGAGCAGGCCGGGGCGCGGCAACTGGCCTTCGTGCTTCCCGCATGGATGAACGAGAGCCGCATTCAAGTGCCCATGCTCCGCCAGAAGACTGTCGAGGCCACGAGTAAGGAGCCCGGCGCGCCGATCCGCGTGCGTCTCGACTTGCAGGACGAGGTGATGCACAAGGTCCGCGTGCTGGTGGAAAACGACCGGCTGTTGGTGCCGCAGCGCTACCTGGCGCCAATTCCAGTGATCGAGTCGGGCTCGGCCCGGCGGCAGTTTGTGGCCCTCCAAAGCGCGGGTCGGGACGAGTTGATCGTGGACGAAGCCGCCGGACTCGATCCCTTGAGCCGCCAGCAGGAGCAGTGGCGGATCCTGCAAGGGATGCTTGGCAGCGGGATCAGCCGGGCGTACTTGGTCCGGGCCGGCGTCGAGGCCCCGCAGCTTGTCTTCACCACGCGGACCCGCACCGCCCTGGTGACTGCCGGGGCCCGCATCGGGCTGGCCGAGACCGCGCTGGTCGTCGATGCCCACGGGGCCTATCGGGCCGAATTGACCTACCGCGTGGACAACTCCACCAGGCAGTTCCTCGAAATCGAGCTGCCCGAGGGGGCAAGGCTGTGGACCGCCATTGTGGCCGGCGAGCCGGTCAAGCCGATCAAGGTCCCGGAAACGGATGACCCGCGCCGCGTGCGCATCCCGCTGGTGAAAACGGCCGCCGGCGATCTCGACTACCCGGTGGTGCTCAAGTACGGCGGCCAATTTGGCTCGCTGGGCGCCATGGCCGGCCTGGAGTTTCCCCTCGTGGGGACCCGCGACATCGAGGTCGAGCTGAGCCACGTGCGGCTCTATCTGCCCGAGACGCACCGCTTCTTCAACTTCGGCGGCACGATGCGCCTGGCCGAAAGCGACGACGATCTGGTGGCGGGCCAGCTATCGTATGAGACCAAGCGGGCCCAACGGCTGATCGACACCGTGCGCCAGGGAGACGATTTCGCCCGGGCCCGGGCACAAAGCAATCTCAAGCAAGTGCAGTTGTTCGATGCCACGAAATCCACGGCCCGTTCCAGCGGCAGCGAGCGCGTGCAGCAAGAACTTGCCCAAAACACGGCGGTCTTCCGCCAGGCCGAAGAGGAGTTGAAGAAAATCGAGCAAGCCCCTGCCCAGCGCGAGGGCGATGACAACCGGATGCGGCTCAATGGGCTGTATGAGGGCCAGCGCACCAGCCGGGCGAAGAACGTGGTCAAGGACCTGGGCCGCAACTTCGATGCCCTCGTCGACGTCAAAGGCGGCGAGGGCATCACCGCCGGCGGCAAGCTCAACGAGGCATGGTTGGCAAACAGCCAACTCGCCGGCCCGGCGGGCGGAGAAGGGGAGGGGAAGGAAGAGGCGAAGGAGGACAAGTCAGGCGCTGGGATGCGTTTCAAGAAGGGGGCTGACGTCGCCGTGGATGAGTCGGTTGTCAATCCCGGCATCGCAGTCCAGCAGCCGGCCGCGGCCCCTGCCCAACAGGTCCAATTGCAGGGGCAAGAAGGTCGCCGCAGCGGTCGTCAGCGCAACGCGGTCGAGCGCTACCAGGAACGATTGGAGCGCGGGGGAGGGCAAGCGGGGAAAGGACAGCCAGTCGGCGATCTTGTGCTAAGCCCCAGCAGCATGCCTGCCGACGGAAAGGCTTTTGGGATTGCTGTGCCGCAGTTTGGAGGCTTCACGCCGTCCGATCGGCGGAATCAGCTTATGGATAGGTTCGACGGGCTTATGAAAGACGGCGACCTTGCCGCGGCCCAGCAAGCCGCTCTGCCAACCGGCCTTGCGAGCCTCGATTTCGAGGTTCCCAAGCGGGGCACGCTCTACCGGTTCACCACACCCGGCGGCGACGTGGAAATCACAGCCCAGGCTGCTTCCGGCAAGTTGCTCCAAGGACTGGCCCGCGCGGTGGGCGTGCTCGTGGCAGCCGGGATCGTAGTGCTCATCGGACGACAAGCCAAGCGGGGCGGGTTGGCCTGGCTCGCCGGCCCGGTGGGCTCGGCGGCGATGGTCGTTCTGGGTGTGGTGCTGCTGGTGGCCGGCTTCGTGCTCGCGGGCCTCGCTCTGATCGTCTTGGGTATCGTGCTCGCCGTTCGCCGCACGCTGCGCAAGCGATCCCCCGCGCGGCCGGTTGCCATGTCAACGTCCGCCTAATCCCACCGATGGCACTCCGGCGCCGATCCCGGTAGAATGAAGCATATGCGGCAAGAGGAGAATGTGCCAATGAGCAGAGATAACACCAGCCTCACCCCGATGCACTATGTGTCCCCGGGCCCGCCCGCCGTTGAGGTTGGCATCAGCCGCGATCAACCCGAAAGCGGCCAGCGGGAGGCGGAATCCGAGGAAATCCAATATCAGTCCGTTCCACCTCGAAGGAGTGCGAGAGTTTGCGTGCGTTACCGGGCGGCGGGCCGTGGCCGACCGCTTCCGTACTTTCTGAATCGGGAAGCTGACGAATGACGGTAGAACCGTTCTGGATCGAAGTGACCTGACGAATATCGGCGACGCGCGACGAGGCGCAGCCGACTGCCTTCTGAAGCTAGGAGGCCCAGCGAGATGCCTTCACCATTTCCGGGCATGGACCCGTTTCTGGAACACCCTGATTTCTTCCCCGATCTGCACGGGGCGATGCACGTCTATATCCGCGAGTCGCTACAAGGCTCGCTGCCGGCGCCCTATTTCGCGGTGATCAACGAGCGGCTTTGGGTGGAAACATCAGCCCGCTATGTGGAACCGGACACCGATGTGATCCACGGCGGCCTGAGGGTCGAGGAGACGGAGGGGGGCGGCGTGGCGGTCGCTGCGCGGGCCCGGACGACCCCGCTGGTCTTCGAGGTCACCAACGATGAGCGGAGCGAATCCTACGTCGAGATCCGAACACGCGCGGCGGATGGCGGCGAACGCATCGTGACGGTGATCGAGGTCCTCAGCCTGAGCAACAAGACGCCCGGCGAAAAGGGACGGGAACTCTACTTGGAAAAGCAGCGCGAAGTCCTGGGTAGCGCCATCCACCTGATCGAAATCGACTTGTTGCGCGGCGGCGAGCACACAACGCCGATGTCGTTGGAGAGAATCCAACGCAAGGCCGGACCGTTCGATTACCACGTCTCGGTCCATCGTTTCGACCAGCCGGGCCGTTTCTTTCTTTATCCTTGGAAGCTCGAAGCTTCTTTGCCCGAAATTGCCGTCCCCTTGCTACCGGGCCATGGCGAAGTGCCGTTGGATCTCCAAGCGGTCTTCACACGTTGCTACGACACTGGCCCGTACCGGCGGCGAGTGCGGTACGAGCCGGATCGGATTGTCCCGCCGTTGTCCGAGGAACAAGCAGCGTGGCTGAAGCAGGTCTTGGGTCAAACACGTCCGAGCAAGACTGCCACCGGAAGCGAGGCAGCCGGAGCGGCGAGCGGCGCGGCGGAGTCCCCGGGCCGGTAAATGCGGCGGACGAGGCCTCACTTCGCCCCGAACCACACCGGGCTGCTCCAGGCGATTTCCTCGTCTTTCTGAACGACGCGGACGTAGTAGTAGCTCCGCCCGGCAAGCGGCTCGCGATCGACGAAGGTCAACTCCGCCTCCCGCCCTTGCGGCCGCTTGGTGTAAACAAAACGATTATTACGGCAGACCTCGACGCGGTCGATCTCGCCGGGACAGCGGGCGACGATCTGGACCGTCACCGGGCCGGCGGCCGGCTCGGCGATCTTCTCGCCCATCAGCCGCCCGTTGACGCGCACGTCCAGGAAGATCTTCGCCGCGGTCGTGCCGTAGCAGTGCCGGGCGCGGAGCGCGTCGAGGATCGACCGGCGGGTCAAGTCCGGCGCGAAGACGCAGGCCTTGCCGTAGCCGCCGCCGTGGTCCGGGCTGGCGATCACGCCGATCACGATCCCCCGCGCCCAGGCGTCCTGGATGAAATACCCCGGCGGCGTCGCGCGTCCGGCCTGGCGCGGCGCCCCGTGGTATTCGTAAGAGCCGCGGGTCTGGAAAATCTCCGCCACCGGCTGGGCCTTCTCGTCGTGAATGTTCCAGTCGGTGGGCACGTTCCCCGTGTCGGCCAACTGGTGCGGAATGTGGATGAAGTCGGCGTTCATCTTCCGCAGCTCTTCCCAGACCTGGGCCGGCGTCTGGCGGTTCCGCGAGTTCCACCAGCGGGGAAAATAGGTGTCGCCGAAGATCAGGTTGCGATGGCCGTAGAAGCCGTAGGGGTGTTCGGCACTGTACTCCTCGAAGCTCGACGTCCATTCTTCGGCCAGAAACGTGAGGAAACGCCCGTCGTCGTTCACCCGGGCGAGCTTGCCCAGGTACGACCAGAGATACGGATTGATGTTGTAGCAATGATCGGTGGCACAGGCGAAATCCAACCGGGAGATGTCGCGCATGTGTTGGTAGCCCTCTTCCACCGACTGGTCGCCGCAGCGGTTGCACACGGAAATGTCGCTGTGATGGTGCAGGTCGCCGTAGAACAGCTTCAGCGTGCTCCCCTGGTAGCTGATCTTGGGGGTCGGGGTGTCTTCGCCGCGGGCCACGCGGATCTCGGCCGGCTCGAAGGCGTCCTCCGGCTCCACGAGCGGCTCCAGCCGCATCGCCGCAGCCTCGGTCGACGGCGGCATGGGCAGCGAGGCCAGCAGGATGTTGCTCTTCGCCTCGGAAGTGTGGTCGACGTCCGACCAACTGTTGGGCATGTCGTCGGCTTGACTGGCCACGATCAGGCGATCGCCGTCCAATGCCAGCCCGGGACGCCGGTCCATGCCCTTCTGGAGCGACACCGGAGCGGGCGTCTGCCAGCGGCTGCCGTCGTAGCAGGTGATGAAGGTGTCCCAGCCCGCCCGAGGCAACCGCGGCTGGAGGAAGGCCAGCCACAGCCGGCCGGTGGAATCCAGCGCTGCACTAGCCGCCTCGCACCGGCCCCATAGCGGCGACTTCCGGAAGTCCTTCGGCGTCATCAATCCTTGCGGGTCCACCTTGGCCACAATCAGCCGCCGGAAATTGGTCGCGCCAATGTGATATCGCACCACCTGGGCGTTCTCGTAAACGAGCCACAACTCGTCGCCGCGCGCGGCCAAGAGCGGGTGCCGGTCGATCGTCGCCGCGAGGGTCAACCGGGTCTCCGGCCCCCAGACGCCTTCCGCGTCGCGTCGGCGCAGATAGATGTCGTAATTGTTCTCGCGAAAACTATGCCAGGCGACGCACACCGCGCCGCTTTCCAGGATCGCGATCGTGGGATTGTAGCTCGAACACTCCGTGGGGCAGGTTGCCAACCTGCCGGGATCGCTCGTCGGCCCTGGTGGTGGGGCAGGTTGGCAACCTGCCCCACGAGTTGTGCTGACGGCAACCGGCTCGCCAAGCTTTCCCTCGCGCAGCGGCGCCACCATGACCTGGTGCGTCCCGCTGCGGTTCGTCTCCCAGGCGACCCAAAGCGCCCCTTGATGCCAGCCCGCGGCCGGATTGATGTCGGCCGCCGTATCGGAGGTTAGCGGGATGGATTGCCCCGGGCCATCGGAGCCGCAGAAGACCGCGTAAACGTCCCACTTCTTGTCCTTCTCCGCGGCATACACGACTGCGACCTGCTGACCGGCCGGCACGGCCCGACCGCCTAGCACGTAAGTCGCAGGTCCGCCCAGGACCTGCCAACGCCCGAGCGGCGCGAAACCCTTCCCCTGCGGCCGGTATCGAGCCACTTGGAGCGAATCGGCGCCGTCGCGGTAGCTGTTCCAGGCAACGTAGATCGAGCCGTCGGCGGCCCGGGCCAGGGCCGGCTCGTCGTTGAACCCCTCGTCGCCGCTTGCCAAGACGGCCGCGGGCATCTGCGTTTCCAGCAAAGCCACGTCGTCGATCCAAATGCGTCCCGGCGGCGCACCATGAGAAGAAGGGGCGACGATCTCCAACTGAAGCGTCCCGTCGCGGGTCACGGCGATCGGCGTGCCGTATTGCCGCCACCGGGGCGTGATCTTCTCCCAAGCGGCCACCGACTTCCGCTGGCTCTCACCCGGCAGAACGGCCCACAGGACCAGTTTGGCCCCCCCGGTGGCCCGCGCAAAGACCTGAAACTGGTAGCGGTTTCCGGCCTTCACCGGCACGCTGCGATGCAGACGCAAAGCCTGGTTCGGCGTCGTGACTTCGCCCGCCAGGCACGCCTTGCCCGAGTGGGCCACCTCGGCCGCAGTGGCCAAGACGTGCTTTGGATCGGGCGTCCACCCCGCCATCCCGTCCTCGAACCCGCCGTTGGTCAAGAGATTCACCGGCTCGGCAGCCAATAGAGGCAGGGCCGGCAAGAGGACCAGGGCCACAAGGGACTCTCCCAAGCGTGTTGCGATCATGGCTGCACCTTCTCCAGGAAATGCAGGCACCAGCGGCGTCGCCTGCCCGACAACGGCTTCGACAACCGGCTCCGGTTCAATGCCCGTCCGCAACGGGCCGACGCCTTAGAGTAGGCGGTACGACAGGGCAATGTCAACCGCAGCCGCGGTGAGTGTGCGACAACTTTTCACGCTGGAAGTGTGCGGCAGGATTTCCTGGCGGCGCTCCAGGCAGTAGAACACGTGCGCGAAGCCGATTGTGAGAAGAATAGGCGTTGTCCGCGCAGGCCGCGTAATTTATACTGCACGCGGCCGGGAATGGCCGTTCGTAGTACCGCCTTTAG
>CAYTJV010000066.1:0-16887 GCA_964438165.1 uncultured Planctomycetaceae bacterium
CCTGCGTTTTGTCAAAGGTTTATAGTTAGTAAACTCTAGCTGGTCGGACCACTAGAGACTCCAGCCGCTGCGGTACTCGCGACGGATGACGCGGAGCACCTCCGGGTCTGAGCAGTTCTTCGGTTTCATGTTCTCGCCGTCCCACTGGATCCGTTGGCCCGCCCGGATCGCCACGTTCCCGACCAGCGCCGCCTCGGTGAGGTTGCCGGCGAAGTCGAAGTTCGACGTTGCCGGCCTACCGCCGCGGCAGGCGATGAAGAAATCCTCGTGGTGACCGGGCACGCGAGGGATGGTTTTCTCCGGCGGCTTGAACTCTTTCATTTTGGCTTCGAGGATGACTCGGTGGTCCAGCATCGTGCCGCGGTCGCCCATGTAGAGCACCCCGTTGCCGCCCAACTCGCGGCTCGGCTCCAGCTCCGGCGGCCGGGGCGGCTTCTTCCCGCCGTCGTACCAGACGAGTTTTACCGGCGGCAGGTCGCCGCGGGCGGGGAACTGGTAGGTGATGATCGACCAGTCGGGGAACATCTCCTGGCTGCACGGTGAATGTTCCGCCTCCACGGTGACAGGCTTGCCAAGTTTCAAGGCCCAGAAGGCCGGCGCCATGGCATGGCACGCGATGTCGCCCAGGGCCCCGGTGCCGAAGTCCCACCATCCACGCCAGTTGTGAGGATGATACAGGGGTTTGCCGTTGGCCGGGCCCTCGCGCCAGCGGGCCACGTAGAGCCGCTGCGGCGCCGGGCCCAGCCACAGATCCCAGTTGAGGTGCTTGGGCACGGGATCGGTGTAGGCGGGGCGGTCGTACCCCTGCGGCCACCAGTTGATCGGCCGGTCGGTCCAGACGTGAACCTCGCGGACCGGACCAATCGCCCCCGCCCAAATGTATTCGCACAGCCGGCGATGCTCCTCGCTGGCCATTCCCTGGTTGCCCATCTGGGTGGCCACGCCGGCCTTGCGGGCCTCTTCGGCCAGCCGGCGGGCCTCGTAGATCGAGTGTGTCAGCGGCTTCTCGGTGTACACGTGTTTGCCGTGTTTGATCGCCAGCATCGAAGCCGGGGCATGGTGGTGGTCGGGCGTGCCCACGAACACCACGTCGAACTCCCGGTGGGCCTCGTCGAACATCTTCCGATAATCGCTGAACGTCTTCACCTTGGCGTTGTGCGATGCCACCGACCGGGCAGCGGCCTCCAACCGCTGCTGGTCGCTGTCGCACAGGGTGACGAGGACTTCTTTTGTCGCAGCCTCGACGTGCGCCCCACCCCGCCCTCCGACGCCAATGCAAGCGCAGCGGAGCTTCTCGTTGGCAGCGTAGGCCCGTGGATTGAAGGAACCGATCACCAGCGTTGCCGTCGCACCGGCGGCGCCTTTGAGAAACAATCGCCGGGTTGAGCCCTGAGGCATGGCAGTCTCCTCCTTTGGAAAAGGGTCGGTGTCTCAGGCCACTTCCCCGACCGATTCGGCGGCGAAGAAGCCCTCGGCTCGGATCTGGACTGTTTCGACAGGTCCCATTTTGCAGAATGGCGGTTGGGAACGCCAGCGCCACCGCAAACGCCAAAGTTCGGCCGATCCTCTCCCGCCGGAATTAGCCCTTACAAGGCCCTGACCACTCCCCGGTGACACGTCAGAATGACGGAACTACAATGCCTTCCGGTCGGCCCGGTTACATTGGGCCATATCGCGCGATGGGCCGGATGAGCGAGACGCGAGAATCCGCTGCGTGC
Organism: uncultured Planctomycetaceae bacterium; assembly: GCA_964438165.1. Classification (GTDB taxonomy): domain Bacteria; phylum Planctomycetota; class Planctomycetia; order Pirellulales; family Thermoguttaceae; genus CALFBP01. The sequence goes on from CAYTJV010000066.1 coordinate 1,719, forward strand.
TTCGTTGGGAAACGCCCCCGCCGAACCGCGATCGCCCGCGGGCCGGACCCTTTCCGCCGCCGCCGATGCTTCGGCTCTATCAGGTTCCAGAGCAATGATTCGAAGGCCCAAAGCGGCGTCATCGTCGCCCAGGGCGGCTCGGCGGTCGGCTACGCGCTTTACCTGAAGGAGGGCCGCCTGGTGTTCGCGGTGCGCCGCAGCAGCGCCGACATCACCCGCATCATCAGCGCCGAGATCGCGGCGGGCTGGGTCGCGGCTTTGGCGGAAGTAAACCGGTTGACCGAGCACTGGCCAAGACTGCAGTTTGATGAAATGGTTCAGTCAGGAGTCTCTTGACTTTGCGACTCCCACCCGCTAAGACACCCGACATGAACAAGATTCTTTGGACGGTCTTCATTCTTGGCTTTGGTTTGGCAGCGCGCGCTGCCGACACGGCAGGCAACGCGGTCCGGATAGCGTCGCCCGATGGCAACGTTGTGCTGCAGTTCTCCACCGCGGCTGACGGAGGGCTTCAATATGCCGTCAGCTACAAGGGCAATCCAATCCTGTCGGACTCTCGCCTCGGTTTCACGCTGAGCAGTGGGCCGGCGCTCGAAACCGGTTTCAAGGTCACGAAGACTTCGACCACGACGCACGAAGAAACCTGGACGCCCGTCGCCGGCGAGCGCAGCAGCATCCGCGACCACTACAACCAACTCGTCGTCGATCTGGAGGACAGCCAGCCGTCGCCGCGCAAACTGCGGCTGACCTTCCGTGCTTACATCGAAGGCGCGACGCTGTGCTACACGTTTCCGGAGCAAGCGGCGAAGCGGTTCCGTATCGCGTCCGAGTTGACTGAATTCCGCTTTACGGGTGATCACCGCTGCTGGCCGGTTTATTCGGCGCAGGGGGTGTACGCCAACGTTCCGGTTTCGAGGGTGAAGCCGAACTGTGAGCGCCCGCTGGTGGTGGAGATGCCCGATGGGCCGCTGGTCGCCGTCGGCGAGGCGCGGCTGGTGGATTTTGCACGGATGAGGTTGCAGCCCACGAAGGGCCTCGATCACTCGCTGCAAGCCCACCTGGCCGGCCCCGCGACTGTATCCGTGCCTTACACCACGCCATGGCGCTTTGTGCTAATCGGCGAGTCCGCGGGGCAGTTATTGGAGAGGAATTACGTCGTCCTGAACTTGAACGATCCTTGCGCGCTGGCGGACACGAGTTGGATCAAGCCCGGCAAAGTCATCCGCGAAGTCACGCTCACCACAGCCGGCGGCAAGGCGTGCGTGGACTTCGCCGTCAAGCGCTGGCTGCAATACGTCGAGTTCGACGCCGGCTGGTACGGTCACGAATACGACGACAATGCCGACGCGCGTGCGGTGAACGTCGATCCCAAGCGTTCCAAAGGCCCGCTCGACTTGCACGAGGTCATCCGGTACGCCAGCGATCGCGGCATCGGGATCATTCTCTACGTGAACCGCCGCGCGTTGGAGCGGCAGTTGGACGAGATCCTGCCACTCTACCAGAAGTGGGGCGTCAAGGGCGTGAAGTACGGGTTCGTGAACGTCGGCTCGCAGCAGTGGACGACGTGGTTGCACGACGCGGTGCGCAAGGCAGCCGCGCACAAGCTCGTAGTCGATGTCCACGACGAGTACCGCCCCACCGGCTTCTCGCGAACGTATCCGAACCTGCTCACGCAGGAGGGCATCGCCGGCGACGAAACCAGCCCGCCCAACTCGCTCACGCTCACCATCGCCTTCACGCGCATGTTGGCCGGCGCCGCAGACAACACGGTCTGCTACTACGACCAGCGCGTGGCCCGCAACGCTACCCACGCCTACCAGCTTGCCAAGCCCGTCTGTCTCTTCAGCCCGCTCCAGTTCCTCTACTGGTATGACCGGCCGAAAGCTTCTCCTCAGAGAACCGGCGGGGCCGGCGGCGCGGAGACGTCCATCGGCGATGATCCGGAGCTGGAATTTTACGGCCGCCTCCCGACCGTGTGGGACGACACCAAAGTGCTCCACGGACAGATCGGGGAATATGCCGTCATTGCGCGCCGCAGCGGAGACGCATGGTTCATCGGTGCGATGAACAATGGCCAGCCGCGCACCCTCGACATGCCGCTGGATTTCCTTTCTGCCGACAGGAAATACATTGCTCACATCTATGCCGACGATCCGCAAGCCGCGACCCGCACGCGCGTGCGAATTGAGCGGCAGCCCGTCAACGCGAAGACGATTTTAAGATGCAGCCTCATTGCCCAAGGCGGGCAGGCGGTGTGGATTGAACCGGCAAAATGATACGATTGCCCTTCGCTGCACAGAATCACATCTACTGCTAATGGTCCCAACGCGCTGGCGTAGCTTCCGTCTCGATATGCGTTGTCATTGCCGAGGTGATCCTCCGCCGCGTCACTTGACGGCGAACGAGTGCGGAGCTATTGGTATGGACATCCCGGTTGAACGGCCATCTCACTTCTTTCTTGGAGGCAAAGGTCGTGGCAGCGAACAACAGAGCAACGGAGACGTCAAACGTGTCGCGGCGGGAGTTTCTCGAGTGTGCGGCGATTTTGGGGACGACGGCTTGCGCAGCCTTGCCGTTGACCCGCAGCGTCCATGCCGCCGGCAGCGACGTGATCAAGGTCGGATTGATCGGTTGCGGCGGCCGGGGCAGCGGCGCGGCGGCCAACGCCATGAACGCGGGCAAGGACGTGTGCGTGGTGGCCGTGGGCGACGTGTTCCCCGATCGCGTCAAGACTGCCCGTTTGAGCCTGAAGAAGGAATACCCGGACCAGTTCGCGGTGGACGACGGGCACGCGTTCGCCGGTTTCGACGCGTACCAGAAGGTGATCCAGAGCGGCGTCGACGTGGTGGTGATTGCCTGTACTTCACACTTCCATCCCGTGTTCCTCAAGGCCGCCGTCGACGCCGGGAAGCACGTGTTCGTGGAGAAGCCGGCCGCTATCGACCCTGCGGGCGTTCGGATCGCTCTGGCGGCCAGCGAAGAGGCGAAGAAGAAGAACCTAAGTGTCGTCTCGGGGTTTTGCTGGCGTTATGACGAAGGCGTGTGCGAAACGATCCAGCGCATCCGCGACGGGGCGATCGGCGAGATCGTGGCCGTCCAGGCAGCGCGGCTTGGCGGGCCGTACGTGCTGCGCGCCCGCCAGCCAGAATGGAGCGAAATCCAGTACCAATTCCAGAACTGGTATCACTTCAATTGGCTTTCCGGCAGCGACCCCGTGCAGAACCTGGTACACCAGATCGACAACGCGTCTTGGGTGTTGGGCGACGCCCCGCCGGCCACGGCGTGGGGCATGGGCGGGCGGCAGGTTTGCACCGACCCCAACCAGTATGGCGACGAATTCGATCACCACGCGATCGTCTACGAGTACCCCGACGGGAAGCGGGTGTTCGCCCACGGCCGCCACATCGTCGGCTGCTACAACCAGGCCGCGGTCATCGCGATGGGCACCAAGGGCCGCGCGTTCATGCCTTCCCGCCCCTACATCGAAGGCGAGAAGCCCTGGCGCTTCAAGGCCCCGAAAACGCCCGTGGCCATGACCGACAATGAGCACCAGGTGCTGTTCAACGCGATCCGCACGGGCAAACCCGTCAACGACGGAGAGCGGATGTGCCACACCTCGCTGCTGGCCATCATGGGCGAGATGGTCTGCTGCACGGGCCAGCAGATGACGTGGGAGCAGGCGATGAAATCTTCGCTGAACTATGTCTTGCCGCGCTACGGTTGGGACGTGGAACCGCCGATCAAGCCTGGCGCCGACGGCAAATACCCGGCGGTCCTGCCCGGGATCACGAAGCTCGGCTAGACGACAAGCAAGAGAAGGATTTCGTAGGTTGGCTCTCCGAGCCGACCATTTTGGGATCTTTCAATTCACTTGAACGGGACACGCAAATGACAAAATGGTCGGCTCGGAGAGCCAACCTACGACTTGCGGCATCGAGGAGCCATACCATGCTACGACTCCGAAGCGTTGCGACGATCGGCGTGTTTTTCTGCTGGGGCGCCTTGCCGGAGGCGTTGATCGGCGTAGAAACGATCTATGAAAGCGTTTGCCGGGAAGCACGGCGAGTGTCCAGTGCCTCGCTGGCCGTGCCCATGCCTCCGGCCGCATGGAAGGCGACGACGGCCCAACGGCGCGTGATGTGGCACGAGATGCTGGGGCTGGCGCCCATGCCCGAGCGCACGCCGCTTCAGGCCACCGTGACCGGCGTGCTCGATCGGGGGGACTACGTGGTGGAGAAGATCCACTTCCAGAGCGTGCCGGGCGCGTACGTGATCGGGAACCTCTATCGTCCGGCAAAGATCAGCGGACGCTTGCCCGCGGTGCTGTATCTCTGCGGCCACAGCAAGGGAAAGGTCAACCCGCCTTACCAGGCCAATCCCCGCTGGTTCGGGCAGCACGGATACGTGGCGCTGGTGTTGGATCCGATCCAGTTGGGCGAGTCGCAGGGCCTCCATCACGGGACCTACCGGGAGGGACGCTGGGATTGGCCCAGCCGCGGTTACACGCCGGCCGGCACGGAGGTCTGGAACGCCATGCGGGCGCTGGATTACCTCGAAAGCCGGCCGGACGTGGACAAGGACCGGATGGGTGTAACGGGCCTGAGCGGGGGCGGCGTGATCTCGTGGTGCCTGGGAGCGGCCGATGAGCGGGTCAAGGTCGTGGTGCCCGTCTGCCAAAGCGGGAGCGTCGAGCACGTGGCCGTGGACCGCGCCACCGATGGCCACTGCGACTGCGCGTTTTGGATCAACTACTACCGCTGGTGCTGGCCGGACATTGGTTCGCTGATCGTCCCGCGAGCGCTGTTGATCGCCTCCGGAACCGAGGACGTACTCTGGCGTCCCTACGGATACCGCGACGTGGCCCACCGCATCCGGCACCAGTACACGGCCCTGGGCGCCCCAGAGCGGTTCGACCTGGTGGAAGACCTCACGCCGCACGGCTATACGCCCAAGCTGCGCCAGGCGATCTTCACCTGGTTCAACAAGCACCTCAAGGGCGACCCCACGCCCGTCAAGGATGATGTCACCGATTTCGTCGAGCCGGAGGAGAATTTGCTCGTCTTCGGCGGCAAACTGCCCAAGGACGACCGCATGAGGCAGATCGACACCTTGCTTGTGCGTCGGGCCGAGCCGCCGACGGTCACCAGCGAGGCCGACTGGCGAGCCCACCAGGAGGCAACGATCCGGCGCCTGCGCGAACTTACCTTCCGCTACATTCCGCGCGAACAAGACCCGCGATTGCGAGACTGCCGCGCGGACGGCGCCGAGAAGAGCGGAACCACGTTTGCGACCTACGTGTTCGACACCCACGACGGGCTGGCCCTCGGCGTGAGGACCGTGCGGCCGCAGCAGGCCGCCTGGCGCGTCCCCACGGTGGCCTTCGCGGTGCAGCCGGAGGCCCGCAGCACGTTTGCCGGCGGCGGCTCCTCGCGCCCGAGCATTGCCGCGGAATTCGCCACGGCCGGCGTGGAGGTCCGCAATACGGGGGCCACGTCGGTCGGGCCTGGCTATCTTTGGACCCTCAGGCGGGTCTACCCCATGCTGGGCCAAACGCTCCCCGAGCGGCAAGTGCATGACTTGCTCGCCGGGATCGCCGCCGTGCGGCGCGAGGCCGCAACCGGGCCGGTGACGGTGTTCGGCCAGGGCGACACGGCCCCGCTGGCCATCTATGCCGCGATCCTCGATCCCCAGATCACCGAACTGATCCTTGCCAATCCGCCCGAAAGCCACGCCGACCCGAAAACGCCCGAGTTCCTCGGCATCCTGCGCATCGGCGACCTGCCCCAGAACCTGGCGCTGGTCTATCCCCGACCGATTACCTTCGTCGGCAGCGTTCCGGCGGCCTACGAGTGGACTCGCCAGTTGTACAAGAAGCTGGGAGCGGGCGACCGCATTCGGGTGATCGCCAACGCCCGGCAATGGCAGCCTCGGTAACGCGAGTCGCCCCCACATTAGGAGAACCATCCGCATGAACGCACCTTTCGAGGCATTGCTCGTCGCACTATTGACCGTCGCCGCCGACGGACAGACGCCAGCCCGCCCCGACCTGCCCCCGCCTGGATTTACGGCTCTTTTCAACGGCAAGGACCTCACGGGCTGGTGGGGGCTTTCTACAGAAGATCCCCGCAAGTGGATGGCACTGCCGCCGGCAGAGCTCAAGAAGAAGCGCGATGCCAGCCTCCAAGATATCGCCGAGCACTGGCGCGTCGAAAACGGCGAGTTGGTCAACGACGGCCGCGGCCTGTACCTTACGACCGAAAAGAACTTCCGCGACTTCGAGCTGTTGATCGACTATAAGACAGTAGCCAAGGCCGATAGCGGCATCTACCTCAAGGGCACTCCCCAGGTCCAAATCTGGGACTATACGAAGGAAGGCGGCAAGTGGGCCAGGGGGGCCGACAAGGGGAGCGGCGGCCTTTGGAACAATCGCGCCGGCTCGCCGGGCAAGGACCCGCTGGTGCTCGCCGACAAGCCGTTCGGCCAATGGAACCACTTCCGCATCGTTCAGTGCGGCAGCCGCACTTGGGTCTGGCTCAACGGAAAGCAGGTCGTCAATGGGGCGATCCTCGAGAATTTCTTCGACAAGACCCGCCAGGCCCCGATCGTCCCCGCCGGACCGATTCAGCTCCAGACACACGGCGGCGAGATCCGCTGGCGCAACATCTTCCTTTGCGAGATCCTCGCCGACGAGGCCAATCGCCTGCTGCGCGGCGACGACCCGGAAGGATTTCGGCCAATCTTCAACGGCCGGGACTTCGAGGGCTGGGCGGGACCGGTCAACAACTACGAAGTTGCCAACGGTGCTATCATGTGCAAGCCGAAGAAGGGGGGCACAATCTACACCAAGGAGCAATTCGCCAATTTCGTCGCGCGCCTGGAGTTCAAGCTCCCGCCAGGCGGCAACAACGGGCTGGCCATCCGTTACGCGGGCGGCGGCCGCGCGTCGCTCGACGCCATGTGCGAATTGCAGGTCCTCGACGACAACTACGAGAAGGTCCGCGGCAAGATCGATCCCCGGCAGGCCCACGGGTCGGCCTACGGCATGGTGCCCGCCGCACGCGGGTACCAGCGGTCGAACGGCCAATGGAATTACCAAGAGGTCACAGTCAACGGCCCGACGATTCGAGTCGAGCTCAACGGAACGATCATCCTCAACTGCGACCTGAGCAAAGTCCACCAGACCCTGGGCGACAAGCCGCATCCCGGCAAGGACCGCACCTCGGGCAGTTTCGGCTTCGCCGGCCACAGCGATCCCGTGATGTTCCGCAACATCTCGATCCGCCGTCTGCCGTAGACTGCTTCTGGTCAAGCACGGTCCAATCGAAAACGGCTACAAGACATCCAATTCCCGGCCAAAGACTGCGTTTTCTAGCCCTCGAAGTCGGAACAGAGTCTGGTGTCCGAGTCCCTCGCTCGACGCCACTTCCCAACGCAATCCCTGAAGCCGGATCTCGGCCCCGGGAAGTCAGACCGCCAAGAGTTCACGGATGCCCGACGTGAGGATTTCGTCTGCGGCATCGGAACAGTTGGCAACGCTTACTTCATAGCCGCCTTGCGGCCAGGCTTCCTTCACGGGGATATACCACGGGCCGCCGTCGCCGTAGGCAGCGGTGGCGACAAAGCGACGGGGCTGCATTCTTTGCGCGCGAAGTTGGTATTCGACGAAGGACTCGGCGGGCAGGTGCAGGATCGAGATGGCGTTCACGTGCAGCGCGCTGAGCACGATGGGCGTCCGGCTGGCGATGCGTTCGATCCAGGCGAGCCGCATGGCGGATCGGATGCGATCGGCAGGCGAGTTCTTTTTGTTTGCCAGCATCGCGCGCAGATCATCCTCTTTGAAGAGCGGATTCACGGGCGGCACGACGTCACGGGTTTTCCAGGACACGCGGGTGATGGGGACGGGGTTGAGAGACTTCTCCGACCCGACGATGCCCTCGTAGATGCGCCGCGTGAGTTGCACGCGCGCTTGGGGCGAACCGTCGTTGTATTTGCCGGCGGCGACGTTGCCTGCGGCGCCGGTGAAGTAGAGGTGTGCGCAGCCGGGCTCGTCCTTCTCCCGTCGCTTGCGCGCCAGGCGACAAAGTCGCTGCTCACATGTCCCTTGCCGTAGTAGCTCATGGGGTGCGTGGCGTAGTAGTGGCAGGCGACGATCTTCTCGCTGCCGTCGTAGAAGGCGACTGTCTTCAGTTGCGGATCGATCAGGCCTTCCGGCAGCGCGATCAGTTCCGCATCGCGGCAGGCGCTCCCGCGCATCCGCCGCACTTTGCCGTCGGGCCCGAGAGCGACGCGCCGGTTCGCGGCAACCTTCTCCACGCGGGCCTCGCCGTGGGCGATGTGAGTGACGGGGCGCGCCTTCGGCAGAGCCGTCTTCACTGCGACGCGTGCGCGGTCGAGGCATTGGTTGAAGAACTCCAACTCCACCACCCGCAATCCGTCCTGCTGGGCTGCCACGAGCCTCTCGGCATGAAGGCAGACGAACGGGGCATCGTGCTGATGCACGCACTGCACCGCGACTCGATCCGGCGTGGTGCCCGCGGCCTCCGCTAGTGCGGTGCGCCACGCGATGTGGGCTTCATTGAGGATGCCAGTCCAGTCCACCACGCAAACGACGATTGGCTTCCCGATGCCCAACAGGATAAAGCCAATGGCTTCCAGCGGGTCGTCGCAGTCCACGACTGGAGTGATCCAGCCCCCGCAAAGCGGATGCCCAACGGGCGGCGTGACGTCGAAGCGGAATGAGGCCATGCGCAAAGGCAAGGCAGCGCCCGCCCCGCGCACCGACCGCGATACGGCAGCGGCGCCGGCCAACAACGAGGACTCAAGGAGCCGGCGGCGGGTGATGAGGGATGGTCGTTCGTTTTTCATGGCAGGTGCTTTCAAATATGGATTCTTGGGGGAACCGCAAGAAGCGTCTTAATCCACTTGTCGGCTCATTTGTCCTTCGCGCCGCTCACGACAAACTGCTGCGTCACCGGCCCGATGGTCTCTGTCCTGGACGTGGCTCTTAGCGACGTCCGTGCGTTCGGCCTTTGACGCCCGCGGCTCGAACGCCGCCTCCGACGAGGAGATGAAGCAAGCAACGGAAAGAAAGACTGTGCGCGCAAGGAGTCTAAACGCCTTCAGCATGATGAGATCCCCTTTGATTCGCTCCGCACGACCTCTGTCGATTTTCTGCACTATCTTACGAACTCCGGTCTAGGGCTCGGCTCGGCCGTCGCGCTGGCGCGGGTGCTTGCTGGGCGTCCCCCAACTCATGATCTCGTCGTCGCGTTTCATCATTGGCTTGAAATTGTGGTACCACCCGCCCTCCGACAGCGTGTCGGGGAAATCGTGGATCAATATGCCGGGCCGATTGATCGGTAGCTGCTTGGCGATCGTGGCGTCCGGCCGGGCGATGAATGATCCCCAATGAGAATAAGGCTTGGAAGAGTTGTTGGCCACGGCCCACAGGCGATTGTCGGCGCAGCGGGTCGGGACCTGATAGACGTTGAGCGTGTCCAGGCAGTTCTTGCCCTTGGCCCCGGCGTTGTAGAACGAATGGACCATCACGGTCACGCCCAGCTCCCGGTAACCGACGTAGAACTGCGGCCAGCAGATGTCGTAGCAGATGGCCAGGCCGATCCTGACGCCCCGGATATCGCGCGTCACCAGGCGGTCGCCGGCGGAGTAGTGCTTCTGGTCGCCGCCTGTGCAAAAGCACTTGTCGTAGCGGTCCGCAATCTTTCCTTCCGGGTCGATGAGGTAGAGGCAATTGGTCGGCTTGGTATGCTCGTCCAGGAAGTGGGCCGACCCAAGGACCAGCCACATTCTGAGGTCCTTGGCCAACGCGCGCAGGCCGCTCGTTTCCTTGCGCAGCGCGTCCCAATTGTATTTCTCGAAGGCGGGAAAATCGCTCCCGGCATACCCCGAGAGACTGGCCTCCGACGTGTGCAGCAGGTGCGCTCCTGCTCCGGCCGCCTTGTGCATGAATTCCCGAATATAGTTCGCATTCTCCGTGGGACTGGCGCTTACGGGGAACTGGCATGTGGCGATCCTGAGGTTACTCGTGGGTCTTGCATCACGACGCGACTTGCCCGCCCCGTCCGTCTGCGGCGGCGGCGCCGCGCCAGCACTGGCCGGCCCGTCGCCGAGCTGCTGGGACATCGCCAGGACGCCCGCCGCCAAGGTCTTGGCCGCCGCATGGATGGCCTGCCGCCTTGTCAGTCCGGCGGCCTTCTCGGTTGGAGGCAACGTCGTGCGTGCTCGAATGTCATGTTCCGCTCGGGGCATGAGGCACTCCTTCAGCAAGTCGGGGTTCTTCAGGTAAGGTCTACGGACTGGGAAACTGAACTCCTCCGACGTAGTTGCCGATCGTTAGTTGCGGCGAACTCTTCGTGAACGGCTTTCCGAGAATGGAGACGTTCTGGAAGCTCACGGCTCGGACGTCGTGTACCGCGTCGGCCCCGGCCAACTGGATGCGGTACGGGCCTGGCCGGCCGGTTAATTGCACGTCTTTGAATCGTACGTTCCGGATGAAACCGGGCACCTTCTTGCGCATGTACTGGTTGACCACCGGCTTGAGGCGGATCAGCTCGGCCTGGCCTTCACCGTGAATGCGAACGTTTTCGACCGTGATGTTCTCCAGCCGCATGTCTTCCCCGGGCTCCAGCAGAAACGGCGTCATCGAAAAGTGAATGATGTCGAGGTCCCGCAGAGTCACGTCGCGCATGAAGGCCGCCCGGCTCTCGTGGCCCAAGAGGAAGATCCTCGCGCGGTCGCACCACAGCGTACACTTTTCGACGGTGATTCGCTCCACGTTGTTGTTCGGGGAATCCAGGCTGAGCCCTTTCAGCGCGACGCAGTCGTCGTCGCTGCGGATGAAGCAGTCGGTGATGAGCACGTCTTGCGAGTTGCAGGGGTTGATGCCGTCGTCGTTCTGCACGCGGGAATTGCAGAGCTTCACGTTCCGGACGGTCACATGCCGGCTGTCGCGGGGGACGATCGTCCAGTGCGATGAGCCGCGAATCGTGATTCCCTCGACGGTCACGTTGGTGCCCTGAATGCCGATCGTGACGCCGTAGGGTCCCTTGCGCCACTCGTAGTCGGAGCCGTCGAGGATGCCGCGGCCGGCGATGCGGATGTTCGAGCCGCGGGCCACGATGGCCCCTTTCACCACCGCCCCGCCCGCCAGGTAGACGGTCTGGCCGCCGGCCACGTCGATTCGCCCGGCCCGATGCACCCCCGGCCCAAAGGCAATGACGCCCGGATCGCCCGGCTTCGGCACGTCGCGCTGGGGCGGATTGGCGAACAGCAGAAGCGGCCCCTTTTTGCCGTCGGGTTCAATGCTCAGCTTGTGCGGGCCGTCAATCGCAAGGCTCAGCGTGTGTTCATCGACGATCTTGAGCTGCACACCCGGCGACTGGGGGCGGACCACCGTCTGGCCAAGCGATCGCTTCGACGTGATTCGGACGGTGACCGGCCCCGAGGTGTCGAAATTCGCGAAAGAATAGGGCCCGCCGAAGTCCCAATGCTTTCCCGCGAAAGGTGGGCCGAGGGTTCGCGCGGTGTACACATCGACCTTCTTGCCGCCGGCATGAACCTCGTAGTCTCCTGCCAGAGCCTCGCCCGGCGGTGCCGGATAGGTCACCACCTCGGCTCCGGCAATCGCGCCCGCCAAGAGCCAGATAACGATCATCGGCCACACCGAGGCAAGAAGTGCTTTCACGTGCGATGCTCCTTTGCTCCAAATTCGTCGGTCCGATGGGTGGCACTCGCCATGTCGATCGCGATCCAAGTCCCCACCAAGGATAATGGAAACTGGCCTATCAAGACAACTACAATGGCAGTGCGGATCAACGACTGTACAGCCCTCGTCAGGACGCGAATGGATCTTCGCTCGATCAGTGAGGTACGCGATGCCCAGCATAGGTCGATCGATCGGAGTCGTGGCAGGAAGTGTCATCGTGCTCGGCGCGAGCTGCGTCTTCGGTCAGGATTGGCCGCAGTGGCGAGGTCCCAATCGGGACGGCAAAGTGGCCGGGTTCACCGCGCCCCAGACGTGGCCTGAGAGGCTTGTGCAAAAGTGGAAGGCGACGGTCGGCCTCGGCGATGCTACGCCGGCGCTGGTGGGCGACAAGCTCTACGTCTTCGCCCGGCAAGGCGGCGATGAAGTCACGCTGTGCCTGGACGCGGGAAGCGGGAAGCAGTTATGGCGGGACGAGTACGCGACACCGGCCCCCGGGGGATCGTCCGCTTCGCACCCAGGCCCCAGAAGCTCACCCGCGGTGGCCGAGGGTCGGATCGTCACGTTCGGGGTGAACGGGGTTCTCTCTTGCTTGGACATCGCGACCGGCAAGGTCGCCTGGCGCAGCCACTAGATCAAGGACGTGCCCGAGTTCTTCACAGGGATGTCGCCGATGATCGCCGACGGGATGGCCATCGCCCATCTCGGCGGAAAGGGAAATGGGGCGGTCATCGCGTTCGACCTGGCGACGGGGCGAGCGAAGTGGAAATGGTCTGGCGATCCCCCAACCTACTGCTCGCCCGTACTGATGACCGTGGAGGGTACGAAGCAGTTGGTGGTTCAGGGCGAGATGAGCGTCCAGGGCCTTGCCTTGGCTGACGGAAAGCTATTGTGGCAAATCGCGCTGCCGGCCAAAGGCAAGTTCCTCAGCACGGCTACGCCGATCATCGACGGCCAAACGGTAATCTACAGTTGGTGGAACACCGGCATCCGGGCTGTGAAGATCGAAAAACAAGGGGACGGCTTTGCCGTCAAGGAGCTTTGGACCAACGACCGGCTCGGCATGGGCATGAACACGCCCGTGCTCAAGAACGGCCTGCTGTACGGACTTTCCGAACGCCGCAAGTTCTACTGCCTGAGCGCTCAGACCGGCAACGAGGCATGGAGCCACGCCGTGGGGCGCGATCAGTTCGGGGCAATCGTCGATGTCGGTTCGGTCCTGCTAGCCCTACTGACCGATTCGGAGTTGATCGTCTTGAAGCCCGGCGACAGGCAATACGAGGAACTGGCCCGGATCAAGGTCGCGAGCTCGCCAACCTATGCCCACCCCGTGGTTGCAGGAAAGCGGATCTTTGTGAAAGACCAAGACGCGGTAACCCTGTGGATGTTTGAATAAGCCCCATCCCAGAGGAGGACGAGAACACTTCTGAGTAAATGCGACAGCGACACGACGCCGAAATCCAGTGTCTGCGGGTGCGTTGAGCCAGGTCTTTCAAGCTAGCGTTGGTAGCTGAATGGCCACCGCAATCTTGAAAATGCCCCAGAATATGGGGTTTCGATGGTTCTTGGCGTCATTCGCAACGGTCGCTGCCTCGAAACGGACGCCTGCGCAGCGCCGACAACCTTACGTAGATTATGCAAAACCCCGAGAAACACGGCAAAACCAAGCTGCCAGTGCTAGCTTGAAAGACCTGGGTGCGTTGAGCGAAGGGCCGTAGGTTAGACCTGGCCTGTCGAGTGACCGCGAAGGCACCGAATGCCTCCTCTTGTCCCGCCGGCCGTGTCAGCGATCGCCCCGGCCGCGGTCGCGGACAGTGTCGTCGGGGAATTCGAGGAACCAGTCGCTCTCGGGGCCGCCATACATGGTGTCGATGGCCTGATCGTCGAGCACCGTGTCGCCCTTTTTCAGCCGGATGAGCCCAAGGGTCGAATCTGGAATTCCCGAGTCCAGCCGGTCGCAGCGGTTCTTGAATTTGCGCGTGGAGATCCATTCGGCCATGACTGCCGCCAAGGCCGCGTCGTTGTTGTCGTAAACCGTCGTGCCGCCGATGAGGAGATCTTCGCCAGAGCCCCCTCGAAGCGTGTCCCGGCCCTCTCCGCCGATCAACAGGTCCCGCCCCGAGCCGCCGTCGATCGTATCGTTGCCCCCCCGGCCATCGATCACGTTGTGGGCCGAGCTGCCCGTGATCTTGTCGTCGTAAGGAGTGCCGATCACGTTCTCGATGGTCGCCTTGAGAGCCAGCGCATGGTTGCTGGAAGCGAAGACCTTCTGCGACTGACCAGCCCTTTTGTTGAGGTCAACGGTCACGCCGACAGCGGCCTGGGAGAAATCCAGAACGTCGGTTCCCTTACGGTCAATAAGCGTTACCTTCGGGCCGAGATCGAACACCTGATACGTGTCGTCGCCGGCCCCCCCGTCCACCGTCACACGCTCGATGCCGCGTAACTGAATGTCGAAGCCATTGGCCAGCACTTGGTTCGTTCTGATGGCAAAGATGTCCGCTCCCTTCGTGGTCGTGTCCTTTGCTGCCGTGCCGCGGATCAAGAGCGAATCGGTTTTCTTCTGATTCACACTGTCGAAGACCAGCCCACGCGGGAAGTTGAACAGACCGCCGAAAGCGAAATCGACCGTCATCGCGTTGGCGTGCTTCGTTGCGCCGTAAACGGTCAGTTTTTCAGCGACCCCCTGCCACAAGACCTGTGGCCTCTTTCCAGCTCGGACTCGAATCAACTCGATCTTGTCGCCGTTGCGACGCAGAACAAGCTTGTTGTCGTTTCTTTGCCCGGCCACACGCACCACCGGGTCGACCGTCAGTGTGCCGTTGGCGTAACTGGTGTTGTAGTTCGTCAGCCCGCTGCCTACCGCGCCGCTGGGCACGATATTGTATTTGCCTACGGGAGCCTCTACGACGGCCCCATCGCTGGTCAGCGACACGCTCGTCACCGTGTCCCCGTTGAGCAGACCTGCGGTCGTGAACTCCGTGCCCGCAAACGTCACCACCTCCCCAAAGTCCTTGCTCCGGTCGCTGGCCGTGATCGTCAACGCCGCCGGCGTGATCGTCAGTGTGCCCTCTTGCATCGCAATCGTGTAGTCGTTGGACGACAGCCCACTCGCCGTGATCGGGTAGCTCCCCACGTGGCTGAACTGCCCGGCCGTCGTGCTCAAGACCAGCGGCCCGGAGAGGTTCCCGGGGCTGTCCGTCCCGACAAACCCGCTGAAGCTGGCCGTGAACGCCGGGTTCAACTGGCCGTAGACCTTGCTCTTGTCGTCCGCCGTGACCGTCAAGGGCGCCGGGTTGACCGTCAGCGTGCCGTCCTCGAACGTGATCGTGTAGTCGCTTGACGAAAGCCCACTCGGCGTGATCGGGTAGTCCCCGACGTGGCTCAACTGTCCGGCCGTCGTGCTCAAGACCAGCGGCCCGGAGAGGTTCCCGGGGCTGTCCGTCC
>CAYTJV010000066.1:16987-20213 GCA_964438165.1 uncultured Planctomycetaceae bacterium
CGACAAACCCGCTGAAGCTGGCCGTGAACGCCGGGTTCAACTGGCCGTAGACCTTACCCTTGTCGTCGGCCGTGACCGTCAACGCCGCCGGGTTGACCGTCAGCGTGCCGTCCTGGAACGTGATCGTATAGTCGCTTGACGAAAGCCCGCTCGGGATGATCGGGTAGCTGCCCACATGGCTGAACTGCACGGCCGTCGTGCTCAAAACGAGTGTCCCCAATAAGGTCCCGGGCCCGTCCGTTCCGACAAAGCCGCTATAGCTGGCCGTCAATGCCGGATTCAACTGGCCGTAGATCTTGCTCTTTTCGTCCACCGTGACCGTCAGCTCCGCCGGCGTGACGTCGATGTACACGACAGCCGTGGCCTCGTCGTAGTTGGCCGTGGCCGCCGCGGTTACATTCAGCGCCTGGTCGTTGCCCGCGTGCAGCACCGTCCCCGCCGCCGGGCTGTAGTTCAACGCCCCAGCCGCCGACCCACCGCTGACCCCCGCCGCCGTCGCGTTCAACTGCGTCGCGCCCAGCGCCGTCCCGTACGCAATCGACGCCGGATCGGTCCACGTAATGGTCTGGTTCCCCATGCCGATGGTCAGCGTCCCGGCCACAAACGTAATCGTGTAGTCATCGGACGAAAGCCCGCTCGGAGTGATCGCGTACGTCCCCGCGTCGCTGAACTGGCCGGCGGTGGTGCTCAAGGTCAGCGTGCCGGAGAGGTTCGCCGGCCCGTCTGCGTTGACGAACCCGTTAAGGCTCGCCGTAAACGCCGGATTCGACTGGCCGTAGGTCTTCGTCTTATCATCGGCCGTCACCGTCAAGGCCGCCGCGGTAACGTCGATTAAGACCGTGGTTGTGGTCGCGTTGTAGTTGACCGTAGCTGCCGCGGTCACGCTGAGGGTGTGATCATTGCCCGCGTGCAGCACCGTCCCTGCCGCTGGGCTGTAGCTCGACGCCCCAGGAGCCGACCCGCCGCTGACACCGGAAACTGTCGCGTTCAAGTGCGTCGCGCCCAGCGCCGTCCCGTAGACAATCGCCGCTGGATCGGCCCAACTGATCGTTTGGTTCGCCTTCTCGATCGTCAGCGTCCCGGCCACAAACGTGATTGCGTAATCATCGGACGAAAGCCCGCTTACGGTGATCGGATAGTCCCCGGCGTCGCTGAACTGTCCGGCCGTCGTGCTCAGGCTCAGCGTCCCAGACAGGTTCCCGGGCCCATCCCCGCCCACAAACCCGTTGTAGCTGGCCGTGAACGCCGGGTTCGACTGGCCGTAGGTCTTCGGCTTGTCGTCCGCGGTGACGGTCAGGCTTGCCGGGGCCACCGTGAGCGTCCGGGGTGTGTCCGCGATCGAGTTGAAAGTCGCGTCGCCCGGGTAACTGTAGGTGATCGTGTACGGCGAGCCCGAAACATGGAGGGAGCCGGTGTCGAAGTTGGACGAGAAGGCCCCCGTAGTCTGATTGATCGATGCGGAATGCGTCACTCCGTTGAGAATGATCGACACGCTGCCGGTCGGCACGAACGGGCCCGCGGTAATCGTGCCCGACAAGCTGGTCGAACCCGTTCCGAAAACGATCGTCGGCGCGGCGAGGTTGCTGAACGTCGGCGTGACGATGACCGTTACGGTCGAAACCGCGCTGGTGCCCTGGTTGCCCGCGGAGTCGCTTACCCGGGCGCGAAACCCATGAGGTCCCTCGGGCAGGGCCGGGCTGACGTCGAAGGTCGCTGAACTGCCGGTTAGGGTCGCCGCAGTGTAGTTCGACTCGCCGGAATCAAGAAAGTCGCCGTCGTTGTTGAGGTCCACGTCCAGGGCTACCGCTGTGCCGTCGGCGAGAGGGTTGTTGTCGGTCGCCGTCACGGTCACCGTGGGCGTGGTGGTGCTGACACAGAATTGATTCACGCCATTCACCGTCAGACTCACGACCGGCGTCTCCGTATCCAGGACGTTGACGGCGATCGTTTCGGTAGTCGACTTTTCTCCACCCGAGCCCGTGCTCCCCTGGTCGTTGGCGATGAGCGTGATCGTGTCAGCCGCGGCGAAGCGAGCGTTGCCGCGATAGCCCAGGTTGTCCAGGGCAGCGTTGATGTCGGCCAACGTCCCGCTAAACGTCATGCCGGAGGTGCCGTTGGCCCCGCTGCTGAACGTCAGTCCCGATGTGCCGCTGAGTGTCAACACACCGTGCTCCGCCGAGAGCGTTATCTGCCCGGTGGTTGCATCCACGTCGCTGACAACGATGCCCGCGATTGTCAGATCGGTGTCCTGATTCACGGTTTGCGGTCCAGGCACGACGACCTCTGGCGCGTCGTTCACCTCGTTGACCGTGATCGTCGCGGTCCCCTTCCCGCTCTGGCCCGCCACCGTGCTGCCGTCTTCCGACGACTCCACGTCGAAGTGCCCCGCCGCGTTGTTGTTGGCCGCTGGGAGGAACCTCACTCCTGCCTGGCCCTCGGCGTAGGTGATGAATGTGCCATCGGTGATCGGCGTCGTGCCGTCGTTCTGGTAAAGCGTGCCCCCAGTGATCCCGGAGATCTTGAAGTGCGTGACCTCCGCACCGTCATCGGCGTTGCGGTTGATTACAATCGGCCCGGAGAGCGTGTCTTCAAGGGTCGTGACGCTGGCCACCTGCGGCGTGTCCCCCACCGGCGTCACCGTGATCGTGTAGGATTGAGATACACAGTTAACAACGGCGGTGAATTCGGTCGCACCGTTAACGACGGAATGATTGTCCGGCGCAATGGCGAAGTCGATTGAGGATTCAACCGAGACGGTGGTGGAGAAGGAATAGTCGGCGCCACCCGCAGGGACCTGTGCAGCGAAGACCTCCGTGCCGTCCACTAGGACGCTGGTCATCATCTGCCCCCCGTTCAAAGAGTCCATGAACCCTGAAATGGTGACTGTCCCTACGACATCGCTTACCCAGCGGCGAACCGCCCATTGCTCGGCCCCCTGACGATCCCATCCCGGAGCCGGTTGATTAGGATGACCACCATTCGTCCACAAGGAAGTCCAATAGCCGCCCGCCCATTGAATGTACCAACCACCTGGGCCGCCAAATGCAGCAACCGAAGAAGAGGCGTTGATAGGCCGCAACTGGTCTGTAGTGTACTCGTTGGAGGCAAAGTCCGGGTCGTAGTTTGGAAATAGCTTGAACGTACTTGCGGTCAATTCGCCGTCGTAGTAACCTAAACTTTCGCAGATTTTCTGATGGTTTATGATGATGCAAACAGGACGGGGTTC
>CAYTJV010000067.1:0-20205 GCA_964438165.1 uncultured Planctomycetaceae bacterium
CAAGCATTACTGCTTCGTGCGCGACCGCGGCGACTTCGAGCTTCGCGAAATCGAGGTGGGGAACACCAACGACAAGATGATCGTGGTCAAGAGCAACCTCAAGGCCGGCGAGAGCGTGGCGGTCAGCGCGGGGTCGCTCCGCGAGCAGTACGAGCTGCCCGAGGTCCCCGCCCCGCCCCAGGCCAAGATCATGCTCGCCACCAATGAGGGGAGCGGTGCCCCGAGCCAGAAGGCGGACGCGAAGCCGGCCGCCAAGGCGGCGGACTCCAGCCGAGCGATAGCGGGGGGCCCCCCGCCGGCAGAAAAGAAGCGACGGCCGGGAGCGCCGGAAGCGGGC
Organism: uncultured Planctomycetaceae bacterium; assembly: GCA_964438165.1. Classification (GTDB taxonomy): domain Bacteria; phylum Planctomycetota; class Planctomycetia; order Pirellulales; family Thermoguttaceae; genus CALFBP01. Next base: position 338 of record CAYTJV010000067.1, read on the forward strand.
AAAGCCGACCCCGCCGCCAGGGCCGCCCAGAGATTCCAGGAAATGGACAAGAACGGCGACGGCCGACTGTCCAAGGACGAGCTTCCCGCGACGATGCAGGATCGCGTCAGCGCGGCCGACACGAACCACGACGGGTTCATCGATCGCCGGGAATGGCTCGCCGCGGCGCAGGCCCTGGCCGTCAGCGGCCCCGAGCGGAAGCCGAAAACGAGGGGCGGCTGATGCGATTCGCCGCGCAGATTCGCCAGGTCACTAAGGAATACGTCCTCGACGGCGGCACGGTCCGCGCCTTGCGCGGCGTGGATCTGGAAGTCCCGGAAGGCGATTACGTGGCCGTGATGGGCGCCTCGGGCTCGGGCAAGAGCACCCTGCTGAACCTGCTGGGCTGTCTGGACCGCCCCTCCTCCGGCACAATTCTGCTCGGCGATGAGGACGTGACCGTGGCCGACGACGACCGGCTTTCCGAAATCCGCGCCTCGCACATCGGCTTCGTTTTTCAGTCGTACAATCTCATCTCGCAGCTCACCGTCCTGGAAAACATCGAAGTTCCCCTGATCTACCAGGGCAACTACGGGTCGAAATACCGCAAACGCTGTCACGAGCTGGCCGGAATGGTGGGACTGGGCGACCGGCTCCACCACCGGCCCACCCAGCTCTCCGGCGGCCAGCAGCAGCGCGTGGCCATTGCCCGCAGCCTGGTGAACGACCCCCTGTTCATCCTCGCCGACGAGCCCACGGGCAACCTCGATTCGGCCACGAGCGAGGAGATCCTCAACCTTTTGGAATCGCTCAACCGGGAGGGCAAGACGATCATCATGGTGACCCACGAGCCCGACATCGGCGCCCGCACGCGGCGGATCGTCCGCCTCATGGACGGCATGGTGCAGTCCGACCAGCGGTTGGAAAAGATGAAAGATGAAGGATGAAAGATGAAGGATGAAAGATGAGGGATGAAGGATGAGGGATGAAGGATGAGCGAACACACCTTTTTTAATCCTCGTTCCCACGGTCTCCGTGGGAACGCACCTCCGCGACGCTCTGCGTCGCGACCATCGACGCGGAGCGTCGGGAAGCGGGTTCCCACGCAGAGCGTGGGAACCAGGAAATATTTACTGTTGACCTAATCCCTGCCCCCTGCCCCCTGACCCCTACCCCCATGACCCTCCTCTGGCTACGCACCTGGCAAGTCGGCATCAAGAGCCTGCTCTTGCACCCGCTGCGCTCGGCCTTGACCGTGCTGGGGATCTTCATCGGCGTGGCGGCCGTGATTTGGCTTTTGGCCATCGGGGAGGGAATCAGCCGCAAGGCGCAGGAGCAAATCGAAGGGCTGGGAGCGAACAACATCATCCTCCGCTCGATCAAGCCGCCCAGCGAAGTGACCGAGCGGGCCCGCGGCCTGACGCCCTACGGACTCACGCGCGACGACTTCGCGCGCTTGACCGCCACCATTCCCACGGTTACGCGGGCCATGCCGATCCGGGAATTGCGGCGGCGCTTCGGCTACAAGGGGCGGATGGTCGACGGCCGCCTGGTCGGCTCCACGCCCGAATACGCCGAGGTGACCAAGCTCGAAGTCGATCGCGGGCGCTTCCTCGCCGAGGCCGACGGCCGCGAGAAGAAGAACTTTTGCGTTCTGGCGGCCGGCACCGCCGAGAAGTTGTTCCCGTTCGAGGACCCGCTGGGAGAGGCGATCCACGTCGAGGAGCAGTACTACGTGGTGGTCGGCGTGCTCAAGCCGCGCATGCCGACGGCGGGGATCGGCGGGTCGCTGGCGGCGCAGGATTTCTCCAGCGACGTGTACATCCCCATCGAAACCCTGCGCACGCGGATCGGCGATCTGGTCGTCACGCGGCGGAGCGGCTCCTTCGAGGGCGAGCTGATGCAGCTCAGCCAGATCACGCTGCGGATCGACAAGGTCGAGAACGTCATGGAGACGGCCGAGCTGGTCAAACAGACGCTCGCCCAGACCCACCGCATCGACGACTTCGGCGTCACCGTGCCCTTGGAGCTCCTGGAGCAGGCCCGAACCACGCGGCTGATGTTCATCATTTTCATGGGCCTGATCGCGGCGATTTCCCTGGTGGTGGGCGGGATCGGGATCATGAACATCATGCTCGCCACGGTCACCGAGCGGACCCGGGAAATCGGCATCCGCCGCGCCCTGGGGGCCAAGCGCCGCGACATCATCCGCCAGTTTCTGGTGGAGACGGTGTCGCTGTCGACCGTGGGTGGGATCACGGGCGTGCTGGGCGGGCTGCTCTGCCAGCCGGTCACGAAGTTCGTCCAGGCCCGGGTCGAAGACGCCTTCCCCAAGGTGATGTCCCAACTGCCCGACGTGATCAAGGCCGTCGAGCCGGTGATCGTGCCCTTCTCGATCCCCCTGGCCTTCATCATCGCCGTCACGATCGGCGTGATCTTCGGCCTCTATCCCGCCATGCGGGCCGCCGCCATGGACCCCATCGAGGCGCTGCGGCACGAGTGAAAAGGATGAGGGATGAAGGACGAATCGCTATAATTATGCGGCGTGGCGATCGGTTGTGAATCGTCTCTTTCATCCACGTCGCGACCGATGGGCAGACCATTTCCGCCTCGATGGGCCAGTCATTGTGCCGAAGACCGACATCGGCGAAGCGACCGCTCGTATCCTGCGACTGAACGATCCTGACCGCATCCTGGAGAGAGAGACGCTGATTGAGTTAGGCCGATACCCAATGCCCGAAGCATTTGCTGGAAGGTAGCGTTGAACCGTAGATTGGCCCTCACCGACCGACCTGTTTGAGATGCTTCTCAGCGAGTTCGGCAAACACCGGCACCGGACATCCGAACGTGACGCCCTCATACGGCAGCCACATACTCTGAAGTGCGACGATGTAGTGACGCCCCGGCGTCTGCTCCGAGAAGCCGAAGATCGGCCCGCCGCTCATGCCCTTTATGTTGCCGACTGACACCTTGTGCTTTGCTGAGACGCGGCCGATGAATCGGGGGTACGGTCTTAGCCAATTCTTCTTCGGTCTCTTGACCTCGGTGACGTACACCATGCTCGGGACGGGCTTCCCATGCACCGTATACTCTTGCGCCTGTTTGGTGATGCGTCGCTCGATGCAGTCGTTTGGGAGCCCGAGTATGAAGTACTTGTTGAATTGAAGGCGATATTGTTCCCTCCAATCCTTTCTTGAGATCGCCACGATGCCGTTCGCCCGCAGCAAACGCCGATAGCACGGCTTTAACTCGATAATCCCAAAATCCAGGCCCTCGCTCTTCGCGAAACGAAAGAACTTGTAAGAGCCCGCATAGTCAAACGGAATCGGCTGCTTTGACCGGACTCCCAGACCGAAGCAGTCGACCAGGTAGAACTCGCGGAAGTCCGCCTTTCGGCCACGAACTTCGGCCTCGATGTCATCCAGAATATGGCCTGCGGTAGCCAAGTACCACGTCCGATGGATCGAAATCACGAACCCCGAACAGAAGAAACAGTGAGCCTCACTTTTCGGCGAGCCGTCCGGAGAAAGCGGCTGGCAAAGCCCGGCAAGCCCCACGAAGTGGCTCGCGTAATAGCGAAACCACTGCTGCAGCTCTTCGTTTTCCGGACCGGAAATGTCGAACCCGGACGCCGGTTTAGCCATGCATACCAGTCCTTCGGTGGCACCCGCCACGCGGCGCGCAATTACACCACTCCATCGCCAGCGATGACCTACTCGCCGCCGGCCTCGCGGGCAAGCACCCCCAGCACGATCTTGCGGAGGTTGGGCTCTGCCGCGGCCGCGGTGGCGAGGATTCTTTCGATGTTGGCCGGCTCCAAGGCGTCGGGGAAGCATAGGTCGGTGACGATCGAGAGTCCCAGCACGCGCATCCCGGCGTGAACGGCGACCAGGACCTCGGGCACGGTGGACATGCCCACCACGTCGGCCCCGATGGCACGCAGGAAGCGGTATTCGGCCCGGGTTTCCAGGTTCGGTCCGGTCACTGCCACGTAGACGCCCCGGTGGGCAACAAAATTCTCCCGCCGCGCGATCTCCAGCGCGCGTTCGATCAGCACGCGATCGTACGGCGCCGACATGTCGGGGAACCTCGGCCCGAGGCTCTCGTCGTTGACCCCGATGAGCGGGTTGCCCGGCATCAGGTTGATGTGATCGTCGATGACCACAATGTCGCCGTGCCGATAATGGGGATTCATCCCGCCGCACGCGTTCGAGACGATCAGCAACTCGGCGCCGAGGGCCTCCATCACGCGGACCGGAAAGGTAATCTGGCGATACGAATAGCCTTCGTAGGCGTGAAAACGGCCTTCCATGACCACCACCGTCGTCCCCTCGAGCACGCCGCACACAAGCTGCCCGGTATGCCCGACCGTCGTAGAGCGCGGGAAATGGGGGATCGACTCGTAGTCGATGGTGGCTTCGGTGCGGATCTGGGCGGCAAGGCTCCCCAGGCCCGTGCCCAGGATGATCCCGACGGTGGGCTGGCCGTGCCAATAGCGGCGAACGGCCTCCGTGGCTTCTCGAATCTGAAGGGCAAGCTCTCGCATGGCTGATGCCTTGGCTCCCGATCAAACGGTGTCTTCTTCCTCCAAGTCCTCGTCGTCTTCGTCTTCCTCGTCGTCCTCGTCGTCGTCAACCTCGTCGTCTTCGACCTCTTCTTCGACCAACTCCTCTTCTTCGAGTTCTTCTTCCCCGTCCGACTCTTCGTCGAATTCTTCATCGAGTTCCTCTTCGAAGTCGTCGTCGAAGTCATCGTCGAAGTCGTCCTCGTCGAACTCATCGAAGTCGTCGTCCTGGTCGGCTGCAAAAAGTCCCCCCGATTCGGGAATCGAACGACAGAGGTTCCATTCGATGCTCGATGCCGGTTGTTCTGGCCAACCGCAGTGCTGTTTGCCCCCTCGTTCAGCCCCAGACCACATCACCATAAATCACCTTCGCAAAGTGAAATCAGGCCGCCGAATCCGGCAGCCAAGTTCAATGCCAACAAGGCTTTTCTAAAGGAATTCTGCGCGGAGGGGAAGTGGGGCCCGCCGCTGCGGCGCAAACAAAACGGGCAGGACCATCCAGAGCGAACGACCCTGCCCGCACACGGGGGTGAGAAAGCCGATGAATGAGCCTGGCAAGCGAGGTGCCGCCCATGGGGCACTGCCAACCTCCATGCGAACTCTAGGACAAGCTGAAGCCGCGTCAACGTGGGGCGTCCAGGAAGTATGCGAAGACTGTGAGTTTTGGCTGGAATCGTCAGCCTGGGCGAACGGGTTGTGCTCGCTTTAACGGATTTTCGTCCATGCCCCGCGCTACGCCTCGTGTGAAGAGACCTGGCTGACAATCGGCACTTGCCGAGAGATCACCTCTATGGTGGTGGTAGCTGGATCGATCCGATACCAGGTGTCGGACGGCGGCGTTTCATGGACGGCAGCTTGGGGATCGGACCGTTGGCGTATTGCTTCCAAATAGGCTCGCAATTCAGCGTTGTTCGGCTCCACGCTCGCCCATCGTCGCAGCACGGGTTCCGCGGCCGCCACTTGGCCTGTCGAAAGGAGCACCACCGAAAGCCACCGGAGACAGGTCGGATCCTCGCACCCGGCCAAATAGGCGCTCTGCAAGTACGCCAAAGCCGGCGTCCACTGCCGCCGGGCAGCCAGGCACGCGCCGTGGACTGCGTTTGAAAGCGGTTCGCGCAGCGGCGGATCCAAATCCAACCCATCGGCGGCCGTGATGGCATCTTCGGTCCGGCCGTGCTTGATGTGCAGGTCGATCAGTTGCCGCCGAACCCGCTTGGAGCCGGGACAATGGGCCAGACTTTGTTCGAGAACTGCCCGGGCACGATCGTACTCCCCGACGAGTTGCAGGGTCAGGCCAAGATAGACCGCAGCCACCTGATCGATGTCGGCCAGATGCCACGCCTCTAAGTGAACCTGGCCGTAATCGATCGCCGTCTGGAACGTCCGAATCGCCAGCTCCAGCCGGTTTTGTGCCTGCAGGTAGGTGCCCATGGCGCAAAGCAGTTGCATATCGAGAGGAAAGACCTCCAGCGCCTCCAGGCAGACGGCCAACTGACGTTGTGCATCGCTGAAAGGCTGTCCGGAAACGGGGACTGGCTCCCGGATGTTGTGTGTTGGATATCGTCCTTGCACAAGATGTAGGGTGCCTGTCCCCGTTTCCGGATAGCCTCCCGGTTCACCCTCGAAACTGGCGAGAATCCCATAGTACCCTTGGAGCATCTCCAGCGAGCCGCAGGGAGCGGTGCGAACCGCTTCCGAATACACTTGCCGGGCCAGGGGCCAGTCCTCCAGGTCCGAGGCGGCATCGCCCATGGCGAGGAGAACGCGGATCGGCCGGGTGGCGCCGCTTGGGAGTTCCAGCGTGGCCAGATCGAGAGTCTCGCGTGCGCGGGCCGACTTCCACCGGACATCATGACAGCGCGGATGGCGAAGAACCCGGCCCGGGGCTAAGACGATTTTCAGACCCGCCCGTTCGATCGACGGCTTCACCGTCTCCCCGACCCGGCCTTCAAATTGCAGTTCCGGACGGTTCGGGATCATCCGCACGATGGCCGCTTGTTCTGGCGAGCCGGACGGTTCCGTCGGCGGGATCTGCACCATGAGGGCATAGGCGGTGTCGCGATCTGCCTCGGTATCGACCAGCCGCCTCAACTCCGGCCAAGCCCCTTCAGCAACTCGTTCCCCCGGCTCCAGCCATAGGACCCAATGGCCGGTGAGCCTGGCGAAGAGGTGATTACGCGCGGCGGCGTAGTCTTGACGCCACGGGGCAGCAATCACTCGGGCACCCAGCGACTTGGCGATCTCTGCCGTCCCGTCGCTCGACTGGGTGTCGAGCACTACGACTTCGTCCGCCCACGACCACAAGTCCGAAAGAGTCTCGGCGAGGACGGCATCGTCGTCGCGCGCGACCACCGCAACCGACAGGCACCCTCCGGGGCGATACTGCTGGACGCTCATCTAACCCTCCTTGGAGGAAGAGAAGTCTGGCTTTGGACCGGCAGGGAGTGTATCTGGTTGGCCGGACCGCTCAAAGGCCGGTTTTGCCCCCGCAGTTGTCCGCCCTAGCGAAAAAACCTACGCGCCGAGCAAACGATCGCCTCTTGGACCGAGCGAGCTGGAAGCGGCTGCGGAAGTCCCTGTGCGGCCATGGTTTGCGTCCCTTACGCGGGGCCGTTCTGTTGGTGCCCAAGATCGCGGTTTTCCAATTCGCGCTCGACTTGAGCCCCAACTTCCGCACTCGTTTTTCACATTTCCAGTATCGATCCCCCAGGTGAGCCTCCTCTTTCGACCGGTCGCCAAATGGCGCCGCCATCCCTCGATCGCATTAAACCCGGCCGAGTGCGCACACTGACTCCCGCGTCGGCGTGCCGGTCGCGTGCGTGGCGACCATCAGAAGCGCGGTTGGGCCCCATTCTACCGGACCCGTGGCCCAAATTGCCGACGAAATCCGGCTACAAGGGCACCCGCGCGATTGACGCCCCCCGCTGCTGACCGAGAAGGATCGCGAATGGTACGGCTCGCAGAAAAAACTGGCTTCAATGCTTGCCCAAAGTTGAAATTCAAAGTCTGACCCTGACTTCCCGCGGAAATGAGATGAGCGCCGGCAAGTCGACCGGTGAGCGAGCCAGCCCACTCCGAGTCCCCAAAGGTTCTTTTCCACACTCAGAGCCAGGTCCGCGCGTTGCAGTGTCCCGGAAGTCCATCTATGATATATTCGTCTGGCGCCCCCGGGGGAACTCAAAGATGTCCACATTGCCGTCGTCCGATTCCGCCCCGCGCGACGGCGGCGCACCTCCTCCAAGCGAGGGCGGCATGACGCCGGACGCCCCCGGACCGGCGCGTCGCGTTCGAATCGTGTGGACCAAGTGGGTGCTGCTGGGATTGGCAGTCATAGCGATTCTGATAGCGGGTGTGTTTTCCTGGCAGCCGATCTTGGCCGGGTGGCATCGCTTCCGCGCCCGGCACTTCCTGCACGTGCGAGAGAATGAGCGGGCCCTCGAGCAACTCCAGGCGGCGATTCGGCTGGACCAACGCAGCCCAGAGACGTACTTCCTGCTGGCTCGCACCCATCGGCGGTTGAAAAACACCGACCTGGTCCTGGGGTTCCTGCACGCCGCCACGGCGCGCGGGGGCGATCCCGAGCAGTCCCGCCGGGAAATGCGGCTGCTTCTGGCCCAGGTGGGGAACATGCACCTGGCCGAGCCGCACCTTTCCGATCTGCTCACCGATCCGCGCGGCGACGGCCCAGACATCTTCGAGGCCTATGTTTTGGGATACGTGGCCAACATGCGGTTTGACGGGGCCGGGCCCTTGCTTCGGGCCTGGCAGAGCCAGTATCCCGACGATCCGGAGGCTTACTTCATCAACGGCTACGTGGATCAAAGTCTCGGCAGGCTGGAGGACGCGGCCGCGGTCTATCGCAAAGCCCTCGAGTTGCTGCCCGGCCGGACCGTCGCGCGCTGCGAATTGGCCAAGGTGCTCACGCAGTTGCGGCAGTGGGACGAGGCCGAGGCGGAATTCCAGCGCTGCGTGGACGAGGCGCCTCACGATACCCGCATTCTCGCCGACCAGGCGACCTTCTACCTCACCAAGGGCGACCTCGCCCGCGCGAGGGCGTTGCTCCAGGAGGTTCTCGCCATGGCGCCGGACGACTTCTTCGCCCTGCAACTGCTCGGACGATTGGACGTGATGGAGAGCCGCTTCGAGGAAGCTGCCGGCTGCCTGCTGAAGGCGGCCCGACAGCATCCTAATGACAAGGACACTCGCCTCGCGCTGGGCACGGCGCTGCAGCGCCTGGGTCGGACGGCCGAGGCCAAGCCGCACCTCGATTACGCCGCCGAGGCCAATCGCGCTACCGCCGAGATCGTGCGCAAGTCCCGCGACGCGGCGCGTCGGCCGGAGGACGTCGAACTCCGCTTCGAGATCGGCAGCCTGATGCTCAAGTACGGCGAACCAGCCGAGGCGACCGCGTGGTTGCACAGCGTGCTGCAACTCAAGCCCGATCATGAGGGGGCGAATCGGGCCCTGGCGTCCTATTATGAAGAGCGCAGCGACTTTCGAGCGGCATCGATCCATCGGGAGCGGTTGAGCGACAAGAGGGCGAAGAAGCCGTAGCGGGGGCTCGCATCGAGCTGCCGCCCTGAGTAAGGCCGGACATGAGGGGTGCGCGGAAAATGCGTTGGACCGTGGTGTTGGTCATTGGCGTCGTCGGGGCGGGCCTTGCCGCGGCCTGCGTTTGGCACTTTGCCGGCCGCTCGCCGCCTGGCTCTCCGGCCTTGAGCTCGCGGGCGCCCGGCGCCGGCGGCATTCACGGCGCGGGGCGCACGGCCCAAGCGAGCCCGCCGCGTCAGAACCCCGCGATCCCGCAGGAAAGAACGGCCGGGGCAGGCCCCTTGGCCATCCAGCTCCGCGATGTGACGGACGACTCGGGGATCGGCTTCGTCCACAGCGACGGCAGCAGCGGGAAATACTACATCCTCGAGACGATCACCGCGGGGCTGGCCACCTTCGACTACGACGGGGACGGACTCATCGACATCTACTTCCCCAACGGCGAGCCGCTGCGAGGGGCGTTCGTGGACAAGCTGCCCCGGCACGCCCTTTACAGGAACCTCGGGAACTGGAAGTTCCGCGACGCCACCGACGAGGCGGGCGTGATCTGCAACGCCCACGGACTGGGAGTCGCCGTCGGCGACTACGACAACGACGGACGGCCCGATCTCTATTTGAATAATCACCGGCACAACGTGCTGTGGCACAACAACGGCAACGGCACGTTCACCGACGTCACCCAGCGAGCCGGCGTGGAGCGCAAGGACAAGGTCGGCGCCGGCGCCAACTTTCTCGACTTCGACGGGGACGGCAATCTCGATCTTTTCGTGGCCGCCTACGTGAAGTTCTCCTACGAGAGACATCGCAGTCTTCCCATGCGGGGGAGATCGTTGTATCCGGGCCCCCACGACCATCCCACCGAGTCAAGCGATCTTTTCCACAACCGCGGCGACGGCACTTTCGCCAACGTGAGCGACCGCTCGGGAATCGGCCGCCACCAGGGCACGGGGATGGGAACGGTCGTGCTGGACTACGATCGCGACGGCCATTCGGACATCTACGTGGCCAACGACGAGATTGCCAATTTCCTCTTCTGCAACGACGGCGCGGGGAAGTTCGAGGAATCGGCGATCCCGACCGGGGCGGCCTTCAACGCCGGGGGCCTTCCCCAGGGGAGCATGGGCGCCGATTGCGGCGATTTCGACCACGACGGCTGGCTCGATCTGCTGGTCACTTCGTTTCAAACCGAAGGGGGCGCGCTGTACCAGAATTCCGGCGGCGTCGCCTTCCTCGAAGTGGCCCAGCCGATGCGCCTCGCCCACAGCCTCATGCCGCAAGTCTCCTGGGGCTGCGCCATCGTGGATCTGGACAACGACGGCGACCGCGACCTGTTCATCGCCTGCGGACATACCGATCCCAACGCCAACGTCCGCGACTCGGGGAGCATGTACAAGGCCCCTTGCATCGTCATGGAGAACCTTCTGGTCCACACCGGGAAGCTGCAATTCGTCGACATCACCGATCTCGGCGGCGACGGGTTGAAGGTGCTGGAAAGCCATCGCGGGGCGGCCTTCGACGACCTGGACAACGACGGCGACATCGACGTGGTGATCCTCAATTCCCGCACCAGGCCCACCATCCTGCGGAACATGCTCTTCGAGCGGGGCTCGAAGAACCACTGGCTGGCGATCCAACTCCGCGGCGCCAAGACCAGCCGCGACGGCGTCGGGGCCCAAGTGGCCGTGACCGCCGGAAAGCTCCGCCAGATCGACGAAGTCCACAGCGGCCGAGGCTACCAGAGCCACTTCGGCTCGCGACTGCACTTCGGCCTCGGAGGCCACGATCGCGTCGATCGGATCGAAGTCCGCTGGATCGGCGGCGGGGTCGACGTGTGGGAGAACGTCGATGTCAACCGGCTGCTGGTGATCCACGAGGGGGCCGGGAGTCCGCCGCGATAGGCGACGATCAGCCGAAGCGAAACTTCCAGACTTCCGAAGTCTCCGAGACTTCGGAAGTCTGCTCGGCGATCTTGCGGAGTTGCTCTTCGGCCGATCCTCACGAGGCGGCCAGCCGATTTCACTCCAGCTCAAAATCGAAGGTGTTCGGCCCCTCCTTGACCGCCTTCGTCAGTCCGGAGGTTTTCGGGTCCGCATACTTCGCGGGAACGTCGCTTTGGGCCGGGGCTGCCGGGGCGGCGCCTTTACCCGCCATCTTCTTGGACATTTTTTCCGCCATGGCCTTACCAGCGTCCTCGGCAGACGCGGCCGCACCGGCCCCGCCCGCGGCCTTGGCGATCGTCACCGTGTACGTTCCCACGGGGGCGCCGTCGGCCTTGCCGAACGTGCTCAACGCGTACTTGCCCTGGGCGTCCGTAATCCCCGTGGAGAATCGAGCGCCTTCGCTCGGTCGAAACGATACCTGCGCCTCGGCGACCGGCTGGCCCTTGACCTTCACCGTCCCGGAGACGGGGACCGTAGGAGTCGTCTTGGCTCCCTGGGTACAACCCGTCGCAAGCCCCGTGCAAACCCCGACCAGCAGCCACCAATAAAGATGCTTCACCATGCTTTTCCCTCCCGAACAAGACACCATCCGCGGACCGTCCTCTCAATCCGAAGGCGGTGTCGGTGCTGATCCTGTCAATCCGCAGCCGCTAGTACTGCGGCACGGTGCGCCCGTCGTGCTTGTCCCCCAGCCGCTGGTACGTATCGTAGTTGAGCGTCTGCGAGAGGAAATGGACGGCGCCATCGCAGAAGACGAACATGGCCCCGCCCGGGTGACGCGACTTGAACCCGCTCGCCATCGGCTGGTCGCTCGGCCTGTAGCAGACCGTGCCCGAATCCGTCAGAGCGTTGCCGTCTCCGGGGCAGGTGGGCCAGTTGATCGGCGCGACCGTGGCGGCTTGTGAAGCCAGGGCGCTTGCCCAGCCATACCCGTTGAAATTGTCGGAGCACCTCGGGCGGACCTCTCCGACCGCAATCGTGTTGCTCGTGCCGTCGGTAATGTCCCGCAGCTCGGATGCTCCGGCCATCATGCACGTCGGCCCGGAGATATCAATCTGGTTATCCGACGTGCCAAACCGGCCCTGAGAGTTGCGGAAATACCCGGCGTTTGCGCCGCTCCAAGTGTCGGGAACCTCGTAACCGTTCTGGCACGGTGACGGATCGCCGGACCAAGTTAACGGGTGCGACCCGATGCTGTAGCAATAGTTGCTGTTGCTGGCGTTACTCTGGACGTAATCGTCGCTCGGGCAGCGGAAGCCGGCGATCTGCTTGATCGGCTCGCGATTGGCGGGCAGCGGTGGGTTCGGCGTACCACCCCAGCTAGTGAAGGCCCAACCCAGGTTGTCGTTGCCGTACCCCAGCACCCAAAGCTGCCACTCCACCATCGGTCCGCGGAAGTCGACCCTGTTGTAGAGCGGCCCTTGCTCGACGTACGGGAGGACCTTCACCAAAGGGCTCCCTTTCAAGAGCCACGGACTGCCCCCCCAACTGCCGTTGGGCCCCCACGTATTGCCCGGCGAGCCGCCAGGGAACCGCTTGAACGCATCGATCTGCTGGCTCGAATCCGTCGCTCGTCGTTCGTGAGCAGTCGTTGCGGCTCGCGGGCGAGCGAGCGGACGTAATCGACCAGCTCGATCAACTCCTGTTCGGGGAGATTCCATACTGCCGGGTGGGCGGTGCCCGGCATTCCGGCGGTGATGCGAATGGCAATCGACTCGGGCTCGCGGCCGCCTTTGAACGGCTCGTGGACCAGGTCGCGCGGCCGCATTGGCTCCCCCAGGTCGTCGAACAACGTGGCATCCGGGGAACCGACTCCGTCCTCGCCGTGGCACTTATTGCAGCCCAGCGCCATGTAGCTGGCTTTGCCTTTCTCAGCGGCTCGGCCGAGAGCGGGCCAACTCCGCGGCAGACGCACCCGCTGGCCCGGCGTTGCCGAGCTCTCGACGGCCTGGCGGACGTCGGCTTCGTCGACTTCTTCGCCTTCCTGCCGCAGCGCCCTGGCGATCTGGTCGCGAAGCCCGTCGCGGCGCAGGCGCAAGACTTCCTGCGCGAGAAGCTTGCGATCTGCTTCAGGCAGCTCTTGGAACGACGGCATCGAGGCGCCGGGCATTCCCTGCGCGAGGACCCGCTCGATGTCTTCGAGCGTGGGAACCCCGTTGAGCGTGCTGACGAGCTGGCAGCGGCCGTTACGCAGGTCGCGCGCCCGCGGAAACAGGTAGCGGGCGGCCGGTCCGAAACCGTCGCCCTTGGCGCCATGGCAGGCGATGCAATGTCCACGATACAACTCCGCGGCAGTCGCCGCGGAATTGCCGGCCGAGCTCGCGGCAATCGGGTCCGGAACGCTGCCGGGCAAGTCGGGCGTCAACGGAGGTGCAGGGCGGCTCAACCGTCGCAGCTCTTCCGCCGCGGCCCGATCCCCGGGGTTCCTGGCCAGCCGAAGCTGCAACTCCGAGATCCATCCGTTTCGTTGCGTCGAGGCCGCGGCCTTGGCAAACAACGACTCGGCATCGAGCGGCTTTTTCCGGAGCGCCAGCGTCAGGGCGGCGGGAAAGGCCTCGTCCCCCAGCTCGTCGAGCGGTATCCGAGCGAACCGCCCCCATGCTTCTTCGTAGTTGCCCGATTCGAGCTCAATCGCTGCCATCTCCAGTTGGACCAAAGGGGTGATCTCAGACCGCGAAACGAGGGGCGCCAGCACGGCCCGCGCCTCGTCGAGCCGTGCCGTCTGCCGCAACTCCCGCGCCAGGCCGAGCGTCGCCGCGTCATTCCCGCCGGAACGGATCGCCAGTTCGACGTACTGGCGAAGCGCGAGACTGGGCTTGTCCCTCACTTCCAAAAGGTCGGCCAATTGGGCACGAGCCGACTCGTGGCCGGGCCGCAGGGCCAGAGCGGTTGTCAGCCGGGTCTCGGCGCCGTGGAGATCGCCCTGCTGGCGCAGGTAGATTCCCCAGAGAAACTCGCGGTGGGCCTCATCGGCGAAGTAGTGCGGTATCCCGTCGAGAAACGTCCGGGCGACTTCGGCGTTTCCCCGTGTGAGATAACCGTACAGGAACGCCGTGAGAACGTCGCTCTGCGAGGCGCCGGCCAGGCAGAGATCTCCCATTTCCGTTTCCGCCCCTTCGTATAGATCGCCCTTCTGGAAGCGGCTCAGTTTCAACTCCACGGCAAGCCGCTCGCGCGGCGCCCCCTTGCGCCTGGCCTCGTTGAGGCACTTCGTCCAAGCTTCCCTGTTCATCCCTTGACGGTGACACGCGGCCGCCAGCAGGTCGCTACGGTAGTCGCCGGGGTCAAGCCAGGCGGAGCGCGCCAGCCACCGCAGCGCCGGACCGAATTCGCTCCTGCTCATCCGGCTAAAGGCCATCTGCCGGGCGACCGTCGCCCCGAGTCGAGAACCGTACGCCATCGCCGCGCCCGCCGCCAGAAGAGCGACGAGGCCGACCACGACGATGCGACCGCGCCAAGAACCGCCGGGGCGAGTGGATGCCGCGGATGGGCTTTCCTCTGACACGCATCCCCTCCTTCGAGGGCCTTATCTTGAATCCGAATGCGTCCGAGCCGCGCAGGGCACGGCGATCCCAGCCGGCCGCCACGGCCGCGTTGCCAAACGACGATTGTAGATCGAAAACACAAATCAGTCCACTCGCTTCCGCGCCCCGACGGCTCAACCGGGGCGCGGCGCGCCACTTGTCTTTGGACAGCGCCGCATGTTAGTCTGAGTTCGAGTCCCCGGGGGGAAGATGCGAGGGGCTCCTTCGACGGCAGTTCCGGAACGAGAGGTTGGGCAGCGGATGATATTCCCGAGGAAGCGAGGACGGGCCTGGGTGGCTCTCTCGAGCATCGCTGTGTTGCTCCTCGTTGCGGCAGCCGTCCCCTCTGCCCGGCGATGGTGGTCGAGTGATGCCGACGGCCGGCAGTACGCGCGACTTCTCGACGAGGATTCGGCCGGCGCCGAGATCGACGCGGAGACGGAGTCGCAAATCAAGGCGTTTTGCGGCGATTGCCATCCCGTGCCGCGACCCGAGAGCTACCACCGCGACGTATGGCACTACGAGGTAGAAATGGGCTACGGGTTCTACGGGCAATCCGGACGCACGGATCTCAAGCCGCCTCCGATGCACCGGACGGTCAAGTACTTTCGCTCCCGCGCACCAGAGCAACTCTCTTACCACGAACCCAAAGAAGCCGACGCGAAGTTTCGCGCGTCGTTCACGGTTGAGAGAATTGACCAGGACCCAAGCGCCAAAGTGCGTCCGGGGATCGCCGGCTTGCGTTGGACCAGGCTCCGCGCGGATCGCGGCCCCCTCCTCTTGGCGAGCGACATGGGGTCGGGCGAGGTCAAGACGCTCGATCTCGGCGATGCCCGACGGACAGTCCGGCGTCTGGCGCAACTCAACAACCCATGCCACGTGGAACCGTGCGATCTGGATGGGGACAAGAGTGTCGATCTCCTAGTGGCCGATCTGGGAAGTTACGCCGCCATGGATCACGATCGTGGCCGGGTCGTGTGGCTGCGGCAGAACGAGCGGACGGGACAGTTCGAGGAGGTGGTCCTCGCGTCCGGGCTGGGGCGCGTGGCCGATGTCCGGCCCATCGAGAGCGATTCCCACGGCAACCTCGACCTGGTCGTGGCAGAGTTCGGATGGCGCCGCACCGGGAAAATCCTGCTGCTGCGAAACGTCGCGTCGGACCGACAGCGGCCCCGCTTTGAAACCGAGGTGTTGGACCCTCGGACGGGCACGATCCATGTCCCCGTGTGCGACCTCAACGGCGACGGCCGCCCGGACTTCGTGGCCCTGATCAGCAACGAGAGCGAGAGCGTCGAGGCGTACCTCAATCAACGAAATGGGAAGTTCCATCGCCAGACGCTGTGGCGGGCACCCGATCTGACCTTTGGCTCCAGCGGCATCGAACTGGTCGACCTGGACGGCGACGGAGACTTGGACATCCTCTACGCCAACGGCGACGCGTTCGACAACATGTACCTCCCCCCCTGGCATGGCATCCAATGGCTTGAGAACCTGGGCGGCGTGCAGTTCAAGTATCATCGGCTTACCGACATGCCGGGGGCAGGCCTAGCCTTGGCCGGGGATTTGGACGGCGACGGGGACTTGGACATTCTCGCGGTCTCGTTCCTCCCCACCGACCTGAAGCCGGAAACGGCCGCGGCCAAAACGTTCGCTTCCATCGTGCTCTTGGAACAGATGTCGCCCGGCCGTTTCGTCCACCACACGCTGGAAACCGGATTCGCCTGTCACGCCGCGGCCGTGCTCGGCGACTTCAACGGCGACGGCCGTCTGGACTTCGCCGTCGGCACCCATGCGGCCGGCGACCGTACAAAACAGTTGGGACGCACCTGGCTCACGGTGTGGTGGAACCGAGGAAACGCTCCGGGAGAGTGACCTGAATCAGAGTGCAGGGGCGACATGGGGTTCAGAGCGCACTCAGCAGGGGCGACATGGGGTCAGAGCGCACTCAGTCATTAGGCTCTGACCCAAATTTCCCCCGCTGATCGAAGCCATCGACCGACCCCCGCCCGACGGTTCTCGCCCGCCCCGCACTGCTTGACCGCTGCCGGAGTGACGTTCTTGGCTGCCAACCGAGCCTCGCCCCGGCAGCGGTCAAGCAGTGGCACACCGACGGGAATCCGATCGGGCAAACAAGGGCCACTGGCCGGAGCCGACAAGAAGGTCGCTCTCATTTCCGCCGTCTCAAAAAACAGCGAGAACTTCCCTTTTCCACAGCCGGGTGGTGTAGTATGATAAGTGGCGGAGGCGCGTAGGGGCGTCGGTGAGATCATGGCTACGAAACGAACTGCTGCCGTCCGGTATGTCCAGCCGTACCGCTATCCTTCGCCGCACATCCCGCTCTCGGCGATCCGGCGCTTCGCGCGGCAGATTGCCGCACGATTCCATCCGGAGAAGATCATCCTCTTCGGCTCCTACGCCTACGGTGAGCCGCACGCGGAAAGCGACGTCGATCTCCTCGTCATCATGCCGGCCTACGACGTGGTCAATCAGGCAATCCGAATCAGCGGAGCGTTCGAACGGCTGTTTTCGCACTCCATCATTGTTCGCACGCCGCGGCAGATCGAGCGTGGTCTGCGCGAAGACGATTGCGACTGGTTTCTTCGCGAAGTGATGGAAAAAGGAAAGGTCCTGTATGAAGCGCCACACTGCGCAATGGGTTCTCAAAGCCGAGGAGGACATGGAGGTCGCAAGGACGGCGGCGGCACTCGCAAAACCCAAGCGCGACGCAGCGTGCTTCCACTGCCAGCAGTCAGCGGAAAAGTATCTCAAGGCCCTGCTTCAAGAGGCGGGCCTGGCCGTGCCAAGAACTCATGAGCTGGAGGACCTGCTCGACCTTCTCTTGCCCCATGACGCGACGCTCGCCCGCTTGCGGCGGAGCCTCCGGTCCCTCACGCCCTATGCCGTCAACTTTCGCTATCCCGGCGCGCGGGCGACGACGCGGCGGATGCAAGCGGCCCTTCGCCATGCCGAGCGCGTCCGCCGAGAATTGCGCGTTCGGCTTGGCCTGCCGCCGTGATCGCTTGCCTGGCCGCAAACCATGCCGATCCCAAGCGATCCCGCAGGCTGAGCCTTGATCGAAGCTCAAGGCCAAATCGGTCAAAAGGCCCAAGTCCGACTCACGGAACATGGAAAGTTACAAGTCAAGACCTGACCCCCGTCGACGCTCCCGGTTATCCGCCGACGGTTCTCGCCCGCCCCGCACTGCTTGACCGCTGCCGGAATGACGTTCTTGGCTGCGAGCCGAGCCTCGCCCCGGCAGCGGTCAAGCCGTGGCACACCACGGGAATCCGATCGGGCAAACAAGGGCACGCGCGGAGCTCTCGGGGTCGCCCTATCCTGCCGTTACTTCAACACCGCTTCGATTAGTGGACCTGACCGGTCACGATCACGAGCAAGGCCGTGGCGCTCGACTCGCTAGAGGGTTTCAATGTCATACCATCCTGCCAGACAAATCCGCGGAACTCGACTGTGGCGGGGCGGAGGGGCATCACGCCGTGATTCGGCGGCAGCTCGCTGTCCAGGCCCCAGACGATCTGTCGAGAGATGCCTCCTTTGCCGATGTACCGCGCGCTCACCGGGATCAAGTTCGTGCCGGAAAACACGCCGAAGTAAGAGTGTCCCTCGATCACGAGCGGACCGGATCCCGACGACGACGCGTCATCGAAGACGATGGCGTTGCCCAGGTCCGCGCCGACTGGCAACAGCAACGCGACGGTCGCGTACTGAGGCTCCTCGGCCTGCACCGCCGGAGCGGAAAGCAGACAGGCCAGGGTGGTGAGAACCGCGGCCAGAGCACAACAACGATGGAGGTGGGTTTGGAACATGACCATAGTCCCTTTCATGGGTGTTGGTCCGCGCGGTACAATCAAAAGGCCGTCGGGACCGGGCGCGCGGACCGTGGGCCCGGGCCTTCAGGCCCCGGCCGGTGAGAAGTGCTTGGCAGTACAGGCTCACCGGCCGGGTTTGTCGTCAAGCTGTCATTGTCTTACGCCGCTTTGCGGCTTTGGCTTTTCGGGCTGCGGCTTGCCGCTGCCGGGCGGAGTTGGGGAATTTGTTATCCCCAGCAGTTGCTCCGCCTCCTGGCGCAGCTTGCTCAAGCTGGCGCCCATCGTCTTGTTCTTCGCGATGTCGGTAATTGCCTCGTCGTACGACTTGCGGGCCTCGGCCTTGCTGCCGAGTTGCCAGTGGGCCATCGCCAGAAACAACCGGTCCTCGGCGGCGATCGGGCGGCGCTGGAGTTTCTCTTTGCGCGCATCGAGCGACGTCTTCCAATCGCCTGCCCGATAGGCGGCAACGCTCAACGTGTTCCAGTTGTGCCAAGGCTTCGGGTCAAGCTGAATGGCCTTTCGGGCCAGAACGAGCGCCTCCTTGGGATTGCGGAGTTTGATGTCGTCCGCCGTTGCCAGGTGCCAGGCAAGGTTATTGTGGGCCAAGGCGTCTTTCGGGTCGATTTCGATGGCCTTGCAGTAGCAGGCGATGGCCTCGTCGAGCTTCTTCTGCGACGCCAGGGCGCCGCCGAGGTTGTCGTGGAGCAGGGCGAGTTTCGGGTCGATTTCGATGGCCTTGCGGTAGCAGGCGATGGCTTCGTCCAGCTTCCCCTGCCTCGCGAGGGCGAGGCCGAGGTTGACGTGGGCCGGGACGAATTTCGGGTCGAGTTCAATGGCCTTGCGCAAGCAGGCGATGGCCTCGTCCAGTTTCCCCTGGTCGCACAGGGCAAAGCCGAGGTTGCTGTGGGCCACGGCGTCTTTCGGGTCGAAACCGATGGCCTCGCGGTAGCAGGCGATGGCCTCGTCCAGCTTCCCCTGGTCGCGTAGGGCGTTGCCGAGGTTGCCGTGGAACCTGGCGTCTTTCGGGTCGAGTTCGATGGCCTTGCGGCAGCAGGCGATGGCCTCCTCCAGCTTCCCCTGGTCGCGTAGGGCAAGGCCGAGGTTGCTGTGGGCGTCGCGGTACTTCGGGTCGATTTCGATGGCCTTGCGGAAGCAGACGATGGCCTCGTCCAGCTTCCCCTGATCCGCCAGGGCGTTGCCGAAGTTGTAGCGGGCCTTAGCGTCTTTCGGGTCGAGTTCGATGGCCTTGCGGTAGCAGGCAACGGCCTCGTCGAGCTTCCGCTGATCCCCCAGGGCGTTGCCGAGGTTGCCGTGGAACCTGGCGTCTTTCGGGTCGAGTTCGATGGCTTTGTGGTGGCAGGCGATAGCCTCGTCCAGCTTCCCCTGATCCGCCAGGGCGTTGCCCAGGTTGCTGTGGGCATTGGCCTCTTTCGGGTCGAGTTCGATGGCCTTGCGGAAGCAGGCGATGGCCTCGTCCAGCTTC
>CAYTJV010000068.1:0-19414 GCA_964438165.1 uncultured Planctomycetaceae bacterium
CCGCACGTGCTGTTGGCGGAAGTTTCCGTAGCCTGTGAGGACCAGCCGGGGTTTTTCGCCGAGGCGTGTTCCCTGCGTGCGAAGCAGGGTTTCGACCCGATAGGATTCGAAGTTCGCCTGGGCGCCGAAGATCGGGCCCATGCCGTAATTGCGCGGGGCAGTCTCGGCCAGCGGGGCGTCCCACGCCGCTGCCCGGCCAAATATCTCCGGGTGCCGCAAGAGCAGGCCCCACGCTCCCCAACCCGATTTGCTGAACCCCAGGAGCCAGCGGCCATTGCGATCGGCCTTCGCCGGGTAGTTCTTTTCGACGGCCGGAACGACGACCTTGAGGAAATAGCTCTCCTGGCGGATTTCCGGGTTGGTGGGATGGTCGGCATACCACGGCAGGTGCGACAACGTCGGCGCCACGCAGATCAGCCCGTGCCGGTTGTGAAGGTCGTGCTGCCGGACGGCTTCGAGGCCGACCCCGAACTGCTTCTGTTCGTCCGCCTCCACCGGCAACACGTAGAGCACGGAGTAACGCTTTCCCGCCTCCAACCGGCTGGGCAAGAGGACCTTGATCTTCGTCTGGCCCGACTGGTATTCGGACCGGACCGTGTGTACCAGCACGCCGTCGGAGCCTCGCTGGGCGGGAGAAACCGAGAGCGGCGTGCCAGGCGGGTCGCTTCCGGCCGCGGCGGCGCAGGCCACCCAGGCGAAGAGAATCCCCATGCGATGTCCTCTGCAAGGAAAAGCCTAACGGGCCGTAACAGAACAACTTGCAGATTATACCTTGGCGCGTAAGATAGACGAGAAGGCATTTCACGGGTATCAATAATGACCATGATTCCTCCGCGTGCTGTGATCTTCGACATGGACGGCCTGATGTTCAATACCGAGGACGTCTACTACGAGGTCGGCACCGAGCTGATGCGGCGGCGCGGACGCCAGTATTCGCGTCAGTTGAGCGACGCGGTGATGGGCCGACCGCCCCAGGTGTGCTTCGAGACGATGATCCGCTGGCACAGCCTGGACGACCGCTGGGAAGCGATGGCGACCGAATCGGAGAACTTGTTCGTCTCGCTCTTGGACGGCTACCTGGCCCCCTTGCCGGGTCTCTTGGAATTGCTCGACGCCCTGGAGGCCGCCGGCATCTCCAAGGCGATCTGCACCAGCAGTAGCCGCCGGGTCCTGACCGCCGTGCTCTCACGCTTCCAGTTGGAGCCGCGGTTCCAGTTCACCCTCACCGCCGAGAACATCACTTGCGGCAAACCGCATCCGGAAATCTACCTCAAGGCCGCCGCCCGGCTGGGGCTTCCCCCGCATGAGATCCTCGTTCTGGAGGACAGCCAAACCGGCTGCCGCGCCGCCGCCGCCGCCGGAACCATGGTCGCGGCCGTGCCCTGCGAGCACAGCCGCAATCAGGATTTCAGCGTCGCCTCCCTGGTCCTCGAGAGCCTCGCCGATCCGCGGCTGTACGAGCTCCTGGGCCTCCAGACCGCCGGCTAGTGTGAGACTTCAGCGCCGAAATCCCGCTACAAACCCTACATTGGGCCCGCGTTTCCGGCAAGAAAGGCCGTCCTGTTCCCAAGCCGCAGGCAGATCCGCGGGCTAGGATTCACTTGAGGGGGATCTTGGGAGACTCCAATGCCTGCTTTCATTGCCTGGAAAGATTTCTACTCCGTGGGCGATCCGTCGCTCGATGCCCAGCACAAGCAGATCATCGGCATCATCAATGATCTGTACGACGCCATGCAGCGCGGCCGGGACCACAAGGTCTTGAAGCCTCTGCTCGACTGGCTGGTGCATTACACGGTGGAGCATTTCCGTCACGAAGAACAAGTGATGCGGGAGTGCGATTACCCCCGCTTGCGCGAGCACGGAGCCCATCACGAGCGGATCCGGCGGAACACCGCCGGCTTGCGCGACAACGTCGACCTGGTTACAGCCCGCGACATGCTCCGCTTCTTGAAAGACTGGTGGCTGGGCCACATCCAGGGTGAAGACAAGAAGTACGCGCCCTACGTCTCCGCCAATCGGACGGCCACCATCGATGCCCACTCCTGAGCTCTAGTTTCGACCCACCCGGCCCGTGGGCGTCTCCAGTTTGGACCAGAACGGGTGCTGGCGGTCGCCGCGCGTTCGGGCGTCTTCTAAGAGGACGCCCAGGTCGCCGGCCAGCGAGGCGTCGCTGGTGTTGATCGAGCCGCCGTTGATCGTGACCGTGAAGCGACGGCTCAGGTCCAGCACGTCGGGCGACAGCCACACGGTCATCTGGGCGGCGCCGGTCTGGAGCAGAATCCCGTTGGCCTTGGTCACGGTGCCCTTGGTGTGCACGGCTTGGGCGCCGCGCGGGGGCGGCCAGTTTTCGGGCGCCACCATGGCCCGGGGCGGGAGCTGGCGGAGCTCGACCCACCAGAAGAAGTTGTCCCACGGCCGCATGGTGGCCACGTTGAACTCCTTGGGAGAGAAATTGCGGCGCAGGCGGCCCATCCAATCGAACAGGCGCAGGATCTCGTCGGAGAAATTCTCGTGCCCCCGGCCCAGGTACTCGACCACGGTCGTGTTGTAGCCTTTCTTGAGGTACCGGTCCCAGTCGCGGGCGTTGGCGATCATGCGGGAGGAATCCAACTCGCCGCACACGAAATAGAACGGCACCAGGGCGGCATTCTCCCAGTAGTGGGCGCAGTACTTGTCGGCCTTGGCGACGATGGGAATCACGCCGGCCCAAAGGTCCGGGTGGCCCAGGCCGATGTCCCAGGCCGCGTCGCCGCCGAAGGAGTGCCCGCTGAGGAACACGCGATCTGTGTCGATCGCAAACCGCTGGCAGGCGGCGCGGAGGGAGTCGAGCACGGCGGCGTGTTCACGGGCGGAGTACTGGTACTGTTTCTGGTGCGGGAGGGTCCAGTCAGGGGCGATGACGATGTAGCCGTGGCGCGAGGCCTGACCGGCCGGCCATCCCCCCTTCACCCGCTCACCCGCCCACCAGTCGATCTGCTGCTCGGGCGTGAAGCCCGGCCCGTGCAGGGTAACAATCGCCGGCCAGCGGCGATGCGGATCGTACTCCGGCGGAAGCTGGACGAGGCAGCGGACCGGCGGGGACGACGAGTCCGGGCCCGGCACCTGGAACTCGTGCGGCAGCCCTTCCTCTTTCAGCGGATCGACGGCAATCGGGGGCTTCATGTTGGCCAGGAGCCGGGCCACCATGGCCGGACTGGCTGCTTCCTCGGAACGGAAGCCGGCCAACAACGCCTCGCGACTCAACTTGTCGGGCGCGGCGAAGTACTCGACGATCAGCCGGCGGACCTCCACCAGGGAGAGCGCGGTCGAGAGCCGCGGGTTGGCCCCCTTGGAGCCTAGCATCCAGCCGCTGATCGCCAGGGCGAGCCTGTCGGTCGGCTGCAAGGTCTGGTCGTCGGCCATTTCGCGAAAGGCCGCCATGTGCTCCAGCGTATTGGAGCTCAACTCGGTGGAGATTTCGCGCACGATGAGGGCCAGGCGATTGCGCAGGGCCGCGTCGCCGACCTGTTTGGCGAGGGCCTCGATCTGCTCGACGATTTGCTTGCGCGACTGCTGGCTCGCCTCATACTGGCGGATCATCTCGCGCACCACTTGCATCGCCTCGCCGGATGTCTCATCGGTCGGGAACTTGTTGAGCATCCGAAGCACGAATTGGTGCTGGCCGGCCTCGCGCCGCAGCGTCAGCTCGGCCAGCAGCCGCTTGGCACTGAGCTGCTTGATGGCCGCGAGCGGCGGCGCCAACTGCGCTTTCAAGGCTGCGTCGTTCGGGCGCGCCGCCAGGAATGCCTCGATCTCGTTGGCCGCATCTTCGTAGCGCTCGCACTGGACATAGAAACGGGCGATCCGTTTGACGCCCTCAATGTCCTCCCCCTTGCACTGGGCCTTCAGCAGCCTAGCCAGCGACTCCGGCGGGATGCTGCTGGTGGCCATGCGCATGTCCCAGACGTGCGTGACCCCTTCCACCTTGGTATACGTGGGCGTGAGCTCGGTGATCGCTTGGACGATCTTCACTTCCCCTTGCGCGGTGAGCATGGTAACGGTCCGCCGGCCGAACTCGTCGAACGGCTGGGTCTGGAGGATCGGACCCACGGTCTTCACCGTCGCCCCGGCGTGACGCACGCGCTGGCGAATGGTGATCTTTTCGGGGACTTCCGCGGCCTGTTCAGGACGGCGCCCGTTCGGCGCAACCTGATAGATCGAGAAGAACGTGCGGCGGAGCTCGTCGTCGAGCACTTCGATGAGCGGGACGTCGCCGGCGCCGTCGCCCGGATTGGCGGCGGGGATCGCGTTCATCCCCGTCACCAGCGCGCGCTTGCCTCGCAAGACGCGGCCATCCTTGAGCGCCACCTCAATGCCCAAAAGCGACGTCGCCGACCCAAGCCATACCGCCGCGATCGCCATCGCGGCGAACGTAATCCGTGCCGGTCGGTTCATTGTCGACGTAGTCAAATCCAACAACCGGAAACCGATGTTCATAAGAAACCGCTCCAGCTCTCCCCACCGGCCCCGTGCCGGTGGAAACGGGTTTGGCAACTACGGCGGCCCTACGGCGTCAACGTTCGCCCCCACCGGCCCCGTGCCGGTGGAAAGGGGTTTGGCAACTACGGCGGGCGCGGTAGTCGCCAAACCCGTTCCCACCGACGCGGGGTCGGTGGGGATTTCGCTGAAGTGGCCTCCTCTCACGTAGTCGCCAAACCCGTTCCCACCGACGCGGGGTCGGTGGGGATTTCGTTGAAGTGGCCTCCTCTCACGTAGTCGCCAAACCCGTTCCCACCGACTCAGGGTCGGTGGGGTTTTCGTTCTTTCGTGTTTTCGTGATTCGTTTCCACTGACTTCACTTCTTCTTCGCCGCCGCCGGGGATGCCTTCTTTTCCGCGGGCTTCTCCGGTTTGACGGGCATGTCGGGCAGCCCGGGCAGATCGGGGGTATCGCCCGTCTGGTCCTTGGGTTTTTCGCCGTCGGCGGCGGTTTTCGCCAGATCGGCCGGTTTGACAAGCGTCTCCAGCCAGCGGGCGCGGAGGCGATTGCCGTACGCATCGATCGCCTCCGTATTGCCGCGGTACTGCTGGATCGCCTTGGCGTATTGCTTTTCCGCCTCGTACACCCGGCCGAGATTGTATTTCGCGCCGGGGATCCACGGGCTGCGCGGGGCGGCTTCGAGCGTGCGTGCCAGGAGGTAGTCGCGGGCCGAGGGATAATTCCGCTCTTCGTAGGCCAGCAAGCCGAGCCAATAGGTGGCGTAATGCTTCGCCAAGCGGAGGATCTCCACCTGTTGGGATGACTCCGCGCTACTGAACTCGGCCAATTGCCGGTCCGACAATCGGGCCATTTGATAACAGGACGTAGCGCTCGGCTGGCCCAGGAAGCGCCCTCGCAGGTGCAGCAATCGTCCGATCCGCAGCGGAGCCGAGGGGAGCGCCTCGGGGCGATTGTCCGAGGCAGCTTGGCGCGAGCGGGTCTGCTGGGCGGCCGCGTCGGGATTCGTCTCCCAGAACATGGGCGCCTGTTGCCCCTCGGTCGTCTGCGGGCCCGACGCGCCGCCGGACGCCGTTCGGATCGTGAACGGGGCCATCATGCCGGCCTGCCAGTTGGCCAAATCGGGGCCCAGCAGCATGCGCTGGAAAACGGTCTCGTAGCCCACGGTCCAGAGGCGCACGTCGGCCACCGCGGGGCACGCTTTCCACCGCTGGGCGCTGGCCGCCGGGGAGATGCTCAGCACCATGCGGTCGTCGCGGGCCAGGCGCGATTCGACGGCGCGCATCCGCTGGCTGAGCCACCACGGCGTGCCGTCGACCAGCGCCACGACCTTCTTCAGATCGGCCGACTTGAGCGGATAGGGACGCTCGGCACTAAGATCCAACTGGCGCAGCAGTCGGTCGTTGGCGGCGAGTTGAGCCAGCGTGGCGGGCTGGACGTCCAACGGGCCCGACTCGTCGAGCCGCAGACCGTTGGGCGCAGGAAGGGGCAGTCCCAGCAGCGGGTCCAGCACGTAGACATTCCCTTCACTGAGGACCCCGATCGCCCAAGGCCGGAGTCTTGTCCCGCCCGTGCCCGCGGCTTCTTCCACGGCCAGAACCGCCGCCTCCAGACCCTGCTGCCGCGCCAGCAAGACGAACACCCACGCCCGCTCCATCGACGTCCCGCGCCCGAAGAACATCGTCTCCCACGGCATCTGCATCACGTGGATCGTGGTTTTGCCTTGGTGTTCGGCGCGCTCCGGCTCGAGTTGGATGTTGCGGACCGTCCAGTCGAACAGCCGCTTGGCGCGGCTGACGTCGTCGGCCTCTTCACCACGGGCCCAGCGCGAGAGATCGCGGGCCAGCACGGCCTCTTCCAACGCCATGGCGTCCATCCTGGGGAACTGTGGCGCCCCGAGTCCGGCAAAGTACGACAACTGCGTCACCAGCATCTCCAGGCGTCCGGTGAGATCCAGAACCGCGTTGGTCAGGGCAGGTAAGTCGATGGCGGTCTGGGCCGGGGGGGCCGGCTTATCCGACGCGGCGGGGCCTTTGAGTTTCTGCGCCAAGGCGTCAAAGCCGGCGCCCAAGTGCCGGCAATAGGTTCCCAGGTCCCGGAAGCTCTCCAGCCGCACGGTCTTGGCCGACGCGTCGGCGCTCTGGGCCGCCTGGCCGAGCCGCTTGGCGGCGTTCACGAGAATTTGGGCAAGTCCACCCAGGTCGTCCAGGCTGTTGGGCTTGGTGAGGGCCTCGAGCTGGCGGCTCAGCTCCGTCAACTGCTCGAAATCGAGCCGATTGATCGCCGCTTCCATGTCGACGGCCAGTTTGCGGATCTCCTCGCGGCCGCTTCGCTCGCCGGCCATCTTGAGCTGCTGGGTCCGGTCGCCCAACACGCGCTTGAGCAATCGGATTCCCGCCAAGTCCTTCCAGGACGGGATTTCGTCGAGTTGCTCGGCGAGAAACTCCAACTGCACCACCAGCTTCGTTCGTCCCGCGTTTCCCAGGCGCCGCGTGACGGCGTCCCCGAACGCCTTGACGATGCCCTTGAGCTCCTTCGGATCGCGCTCGCGACAATAGGTCTCGATCTGCTCGGCGAACGGCCCCAGGTGCATGGGGTCGCGGAGCCGGCTCGGCCAGTCGAGCGGCTTGGCCAAGGCGATCAACTCCTGGAGGCGTGCCAACTTCGCCTTGTCGCGCACTTCGCTGGAGAAAATCTCCGGGAGCCGCGCCTCGACCTCAGCCAGCTTGGCCGGATCGCCCCATTGCTTGGCGGCCGCCTCGATCTGCCCAATCGCTCGCTCGTGCCGCGCGGCGAGCTCCTCGACCTTCTTCAGATTCAGGCGGCTTCGCATCGCGTCCAGTTTCGCCGGGATGGCGGCGAATTGCCTGGCCAGGCTTTTCAGCTCCAACAGATTTCGGGGCGATTCGAGCTCCTTCTGAACCGGCGCGATCTGCTCCAGCAGGTCGGTGAGGCCCTTGACCAGCGGCGCCGCCACAGGATCGACGGTCCAATCCCCGGCCGGCTTCTGCGTCTGGAGCCACTGGTTGAGCCGGTCGAGGATCTGGTGGAGTGATTCGTCGCTTTCGTACTGCTCGATTTGCCCGAGGCCGGCAACGGCGATATCGAACAACTCGTCCCGCATGGCGGCCTCGTGCTGGGGATTCGATCCCGCGCTGCGCTCCCAGGCCCGCGGCGTTTTCCGGCATCCGAGCTGGATTGCCAGGCCGATGGAGACGATCGCCGCCATGCCCACGATCGTCACGCCCCGCACTCGCTCGGCTCGAAAGCTCACGGCAACTTCTCCACGGTTTGACGAAGATGGACCAGCCGCGCCAAGAGCGGCCCGAACCCGTCGAGCGGGACCATATTGGGGCCGTCGCTCAGGGCGGCGTCGGGCCGGGGATGGGTTTCAAAGAACAGACCGTCGACGCCCATCGCCACCGCCGCCCGCGCCAGCGGCTCCACCATCTCCCGATTCCCGCCCGTCGCCGCGCCCAGCCCGCCCGGCTCCTGCACGCTGTGCGTGGCGTCGAACACCACCGGCACGCCCAAGGCTTGCATTTGCGGGATCGCCCGCATGTCGTTCACCAACCGCCCGTAGCCGAAAAACGTCCCCCGCTCGCACAACAGCACGTGACGGCACCCGAACGCCTCCAGCTTGGCGACGACGTGGGCCATGTCCCAGGGGGCCATGAACTGTCCCTTCTTGACGTGTACCGGCCGTCCGGTCCGTGCCGCCGCTTCCAACAGGTCGGTTTGTCGGGCCAGGAAGGCAGGGATCTGCAACAGGTCGCACACCTCCGCCGCCGGCTCGGCCTGGCGCGTTTCGTGGATGTCGGTCGTCACCGGCAGCCCCGTTACCTCCTTGACCCGCCGCAATAACGACAACCCCGCCGCCAACCCCGGCCCTCGGTGCGAGGATACGCTGGTCCGATTCGCCTTGTCGAACGATGCCTTGAAAATCATCTGGATCGGCAACTCATCGCCCAGGCAACGCAAACGCTGAGCGATCGAGAGAGTTAGCGCCTCGTCCTCGATCACGCACGGGCCGGCGATAACCAATAGCGGTTGTCCCCGGCCACAAGCGTACGGGCCAATGGTGGCAGGATTCTCAGGCACGCAACCAATGTCCTCTTGGTACGACAAACGTCAAACGTTTTAGAAGAACCTCGATTTCCAGCGGCAGCCAACCCCCCGGGTCGCCATCGAGCTGATACGCCACGGGCTGCTCGGCGGTGATCCTCAGTCGGGCGGCCCGCCCAACTCCGCAGTCGCGCAAGCGCCGATGCCAACCACCCTGCGCCGCCACAAGGTAGCGCAGCCCATTCCAAAAGGA
Organism: uncultured Planctomycetaceae bacterium; assembly: GCA_964438165.1. Taxonomy (GTDB): domain Bacteria; phylum Planctomycetota; class Planctomycetia; order Pirellulales; family Thermoguttaceae; genus CALFBP01. The sequence continues at coordinate 8,795 of CAYTJV010000068.1, forward strand.
GCCGCGTCGGAACGTACACACGTCGAGCAGGCCGTCCGTGCCATCGGCCCAGGGAGCCAACGGCAACCCCCACCCATAGAGCGGGAGGTTGAAGGCGAATACCCATCGAACCACCCAAGGGTGCGTCGCGGATGGCTCTGAAGGGCTCGGCGCGCTTTCCGAGTATACCCGGATCTCCGGATACTGATAACTACGGATCGCCCTGACGATCGGTTTGACGTAACTCCAATACGACAAATGGCCCGAGCGAGTCTCCTCGCGGCGGCGATGCACCTGACGAACCACGTCGGCATCGAAGCCGCAACTGGCATTCATGAGGAAAACCCTTCCGTTGGCGAGTCCGGCATCGAACTTCAGTTGGAATCCATCGGCAATTACGTTGGAGACCAGCACCGGGTCGGCACGCAGCCCGAGGTATCGCGGCAGGAGGTTCGCTGTTCCCGATGGATAAAGGCAGATCGGCAGCCCCGGGTCCGTGCGGTTGACGAGTTCGGCGGCGGTTCCATCCCCGCCCACACCCACCAACGCCCGCAGTCTCCCCTCCCGGTGGGTATGATTTGCCTTTTGGCACATCTCGTCGAGATCGCTCGACACCTCGACGACCCGATGTTGCCCACGAACGAATTCCGTAAGCCGGTCAACTTCGGCCGCCAACGGTCCCCGGCCGGCCTTCGGGTTGACGAGGATCAGCACTTGGTCGGCGTCAGCTCCGGCCCTGCAACATGATTCAGCCACCGCGTCCTCTCCCTGCCTCAGTGTTTGCGAAGAGCCGCTCTCGGGCGATTGCCGCGCTGATCCGCCACAGTTGCAGCATAATGCTACAGTCCCCAATTTTCGAGCACCCTGCCGCCAGAACTACTCTGAAGCCGGGATTACGCCTATAAGTTATTGGCGCACAAGAGGTTATGGAATCCGATCCGCGTTGCTGGCATTTTGCGGACCGATTGGCACAGCGTGTGCATTAGAGAAAAGGCGTTAAGGACCTGAAAAGGTCACTCTGAATGAGGCTGGCCCGTGGGGCCTCTGACGAATACTTCGCCGGGTGGTTACCTTGCCCTTGCCATTCGGTACAGCCATCGTGGGAGGTGGCTCGTCAAAGGCCCCCACTTTTTTTCTTGCTCACAATCGGAGCAGGGCCAGCAATTGCATCTTACCCACGAATTCCCGCCAAGTCACGGAGAATTTTCCTACCCACCGGCGCGTAGGATGGGTTTCCGACCCGTCCGTCTCCCCATCGTTTAGCCCGGATTATTCATGGGGCCGTAGCCGAATTCGCCCGAATTCGGGAGACGGCACGCACTTACACCGAATTCTGGCGAATTCGGCTACGCGCGCACTGCGCCGCATTGCACCCGGTCCCCGAATAATCCCGGCTGAACGATGAGCCAGATTGGTGGGCGATCCTTTCCGTTGAGGCTATACATTGCGGCCCTAAACTGGCTCTGCACGGCTTGGTCGTTTAGAATACGATAACGTATACTGTTTTGTGGTCGGCACCGCGTTACGCGAGGAGAAACAAAGGCATGGCCAGTGAAACTGTGCGAGTCCACCCTTCCAGCCATGCACGGCTGAAGGAACTGGCGGAGCAGTCGGGCGAGACGATGGCCGACGTCTTGGCCAAGGCGATTGATGTCTACCACCGGAAGGTTTTCTTGGAGGGGCTTAACGACGATTTCGCCGCGCTGCGATTGGACCCCAAGGCATGGAAGGAGGAGTTGGCGGAGCGGCAGTCATGGGACGCCACGTTGGCCGACGATCTGAAGGACGACTGACCATGGCCGCTCCCATGCGAGGAGAAGTCTGGCTTACGGATTTCGACCCGACCCGGGGCCACGAACAGGCCGGCAAACGACCGGCGCTGGTCGTTTCCGCCGACCCGTTCAACGCCGGGCCCGCCGGGTTGGTGATCGTACTGCCGCTTACCACCAAGGCCAAGGGGATCAGGTCGCACGTCGCAGTGAGCCCGCCGGAAGGCGGAGTGCGCGCGCCGAGTTTCATCAAGTGCGAAGACGTTCGCTCGGTCGCGGTCGAGCGTCTCAGTAGGCGAATGGGCGCGGTGACCAGCCAGACCATGCAGGCGGTGGAATTCCGCCTCCGGATTCTCATGGATCTCTGAGCCGCCACGGTCAGGCCGGCAATTACTCAGGGCTGTTCGCCGCCCCTTCGACCGGATAGTGTGACAGGTCGATCTCCAGCCCGAGCCCGCCGGCCAGGCGAACGAGCTCGGCCGGAAGGTGGTCGCACTGTACTATCACGTCGCGGCGGGCGATCCCGAAGTCGAGTGCGACCCCTTCGACTCCGGGTTCCTTACAGGGGTTCGAGCCCTTCGGGGGTGCCGGCCTCTGCCTCTTCGAGCACTTTTTGCGTGCTCGTGGGGTCCACCTTGCGGCAGCATTCGGTCAGGCGGTTGGCGATGTCTTGCAGTTCGCCGCGCCAGAGGTCTTCAGTAGTTTCGGGCGGGCAGAGTTCAACGAACTCGCCCAACAGCAAAATCAGCCGCAGGAGGTGGCGGAAGATGACCCCTTCCTGCTTCTGCAGGCTCTTGCTGGTGACGTACTTATTGAAGTCGCCGCCGAACTCGAGGACCTCACCCGCCGCCCAGACCGCCTGGATGCGCACCCCGTGCGCGCCCGGGAATTCGTACTCGAACAGCAGGCGGAGTTTCTCGGCCAGCGTGAGGACCCGTTTCGGGGGCTCGTCAAAGGAACTTCGGCGCCGGTCGTCGTCCGCTTCGGGGGTATATTGAAGTTCTTCGGCCACGGCCAGACCGTACCGAAGGAGTTGCTCGTCGAGCCTTTCGGTGGCCAGCGGGCCGGGCGGCATCCGGTCTTGACGCGGCACGCGGACGAAATGGCCCACGGAGCCGGGCAATTCCAGCACGCTTTCCATGGCTTGGATCCGCTCCTCGCGATTGGCGATGCCCAACTGGTTCACCAGGAACATTCCATAAAGAGGATTCACGCCGCGGAACAGCACCAGCCGCGACAAGTCGGGCGTGGGATAGGCCATGATGGGCTGATAGGGGGCAGGTTCCTCGGGCGTGGTGTCCGTGGGCGACTTCGGTGCAGGTCCGGCCCCAAACGTTGTCGTGGCACGGTCTCCGGCTGTTGTGGCACGGTTTCCTGACCGTGCCACGCTGCTAGGGCGCGGTCTCTCGACCGTGCCGCTCGTAATCGTGGGCCTCTCGCTCTGCCCGGACTGGAGACCTTCGGTCGGCCGGAGTGCGGGGTCGGGAGACCCGCGCACAGCAGCGCCCGACCCGCGCACAGCAGCGGGGTCGGGAGACCCGCGCACAACAGTAGGAACCTCGTCGCTCTCGTCGGTTGCCGGAGGTTTCGGCTCCAGCGTCACGTAGCCGCCGCGCCACAGCGTCAGCAGCATCCGGTCCAATTCCCGCTGACCGGCTTCCAGGCGAGCGCTGTCCATCAACCGCTTGCCGACCAGTTTGCGGATACGATCGACCTCTGGCGAGGCGTCGAGCATGTACGCCAAGAGCCGCCATGGCACCGGGCCGCGGCTGTAAAGCTTGCCCGGCTGGGCCGAGCGGAGCTTGTCGAACTGGGCCTCGGTCCAGTACTGCTCCGTTTCCCGCCGCTTCGGCATTTTCCGTTTCAGGTCCTTCTTGGCCTTCAGCAGGCCGGGATCTTTGGTGCCTTCGGGGATGCGGTCGAATTTCTCTTTCCAGCGGGCGATCCTCACGTCGTCCTCGTGGGCCAGCACGAAGACGTAGCCCTGGGTGTCGAACTGCGGGCGGCCGGCGCGGCCGAACATCTGGTGGGCGGCGCTGGCCTCAAGGACCCGTTTTTTGCCGGGCGGGCCCTTCATGAGATTCGGCACGACCACGGACCGGGCCGGCAGATTGATCCCCGCCGCAAGCGTCTCCGTGCAGACCGTCACCGAGAGGAGCTTGTGCTGGAACAAGTCCTCCACGATCCGCCGGTACTTCGGCAGCAGTCCGGCGTGGTGAACGCCCACGCCGCGCAAGAGCAACTGTCGGAGCTTCGGGCCCGCGCCCTGCGACCAATCGTGGCGTTTCAGTTCTTCGCTGAGCCGGGCCTGCTGTCCGGCGGCCAAGAGCCCTTTGCCTTTGAGCTGCTCGGCCACGTTCCAGCACTCTTCGCGATTGAAGCAGAAAATCAGCGCCGGGGTGAGCCGCGAGGCCTCGTCCCCCTCGGCCATGGCTTCGATCTGCTCGGTGAGCAGGCGATCCGGCACCCATTGAAACACCAAGGGCACGCGGCGCTCCACGCCCTGGACCAGTTCCAAGCTCCGCTGGTGGCTGATCCGCGCCCATTGGATGAACTCCGCCGGATTGCCCACGGTGGCCGAAAGGAGCAACGTCCGCACGTGAGGCGGCAAAAGCCCCAGCGTTAGCTCCCAGACCACGCCGCGCTCGAGATCATTGAAGCTGTGGAACTCGTCCATCACCACCGCGCTGACCTTCGAAAAGTCGAAGGCCTCGCGGTGCAGGAGCCGGTTGAAGAGGACCTCGGCGACCACAACCAGGATCCGGGCCTCGGCGTTCTCGCGGCGGTTTCCGGTCACCAGCCCGACGTCATTGGGGTGGAAGCCCCACTTGGCAGCCAGCGACTGCATCTCGCGGAACTTCTGCTCTGTCAGGGCGATCAGCGGCGTGGTGTAGTAGGCCACGGTCCCGGCGTGCAGGGCCTCGAACAGGGCCGCTTCGGCGATCAGCGTCTTGCCCGTCCCGGTCGGCGCGCAGACCATCACCCCCTGCTCGGCCGAAAACCACGTCAAGAGGGCCTCTTCCTGGTACGGATAGAGCTTGAACGGCAGTTGATCCAGGAAGCGCTCCGCGATATCGTCGCGCGACAACGGGGAAGATGCCATGGGAGTGCAGCAACTCTCGGTGAAAATGCTGAAACGACTCGTGTCCTCTCGCAGACTGAACACGGGTATTGAGTACACAGTACCAAGTACCGTGTACTCAACCCTCGTCACGTCGGACGCCAGAGTCCAGTATAGACGCCGCCGACTCGGGTGCGAAGGGATCTGGTCTACCCGCGACACGTGGACAGAAGGGGTCGGGAGTGGGGAGGTGAAAAACCCGCCAGAGCTGCTGCCTGTATACCGGTTTTGTTCCAAGCTATTCGGCGTCTGGCGGACTTCCTCAAGCGGGTAAGAGAGAGGCCAGGGCCTCGTAGCTGGTGTTGCCGCCGCCGAAGTGGAGCGGGTCGAGCATCACGTCGGCGTGCGGCTGGGCGGCCAGGAACTGCACGCGCCGCTCGCCGTCGGGCAGCGTTTGCTTCCACCGCTGCTGAAGACGCCGCGTCCAGTTCGGCGCCCGGCCCTCCAAAACCACCAGGTCGCCCTCCGGATCACGCTTGAGGATCTCGGCCAGCACCGCGTCGAACTCGGGATGGAACTTGAACAACGTCTGCGGGCAGAGATAGACGTGCCGAGCTGGGTCCAGGCCGAAGAACTCACGTTGCCGGGCAGGCTCGGTAAGCTGCGGACGCTCGTAGTAGACCCCCAGGTTCGGCAATCGCACGAGGCGTTCCGTGTAATGCCCGTCGGCCTCGGCCGTCTCCAGCAGCTCGCTGGAAATGAAGTAGTCGATCGCCGGGCTCCCCGGCGTGTCCGGATGGCCCCAGGTGACGCACTGCACCGGCGCCATGCGCGACCACGAGAGGGTCTGCGTCAGCGCGGCATGGCCAGGCCCCGCGCCACGGTCTGGCCGCTCGGCACGTCGTTGGCGAATCTGCCCGAAGAGCGCTACGGAATTATCGGTTGGATGCTGATCCAATTGGCGCCGTTGCCGGCCAGCTTGAGTTGGACATCGAGGCGTCCGTCGGCGCCGACCTGGTGTGAGCTTGCGCGGGTCGATCGCAGGGCGGCAAGCTCCTCGATCTTCCGGATCGCGGAGGCCGGGTAGGCCCTTGGGGCGTTGATTCGCATCATGGTCCCGATCGCCTTTTCCCGGACGGCCGCGTCCGGCGACTTCTCGTAGAGCCGATAGATCGCGCCGCCCGCTTGTGCTGCCGCGGGGCCGAATTCGGCCAGGCGGTCCAGCCCGGCGAGCTGCGCGGAGCGGGCATCGCTCTCGATCTGCCGCAGCGCCTCTTGGAGTCGCGCCAGGTGCGCGGCGTCGTGCGCCTGCCCGAGGGGTTCGTCCCGCAGTTGCCGCCCGAGCCGGAAATAGGAGTTGTGGTCCTTGTCGAAGCGATATTCTTCCACGCGGACTTGCCGCGGCTTGAGATCGGCCAGACGCAGCGCGATGTCGAACTCCGCCTCCGAGCGCGACTCCGTATCCAGCGCGTGGTGCGAATAGAGCAAGATGTACAGCGCGTCGTCGACCTGCGAGGCGAACCCGCTCACGACATGGCCGCCGACCGTGCGGTCGGGTAAGACGTGGTATTGCCCCGGCAAGGAAGAAACGCAGTAGGATGGGTCTCCAGACCCGTCCCGGACGGCTCTGGAGAGCCATCCTACGTGGTGCGGGCCCATCCGCGCCACGAGGCCGAGGAAGTGCAGGATCGGCATGGCCACGGTTACGGACCGATCGGCCTTGCCGTCGCCGTTGTCGTCGACGCGAATCGCCCGCACGCAATCGTTGCGGCCCTCGAAGTTCTCGCAAGGCCATGCCCAGTAGGTGAGGATCGATTCGCCGTAGGCATAGCGCGGGTCCTGGGCGGCCCGCTGCAATTGCCGCCGCGCGACGTCGGCGCACCAGGTGGGGAAATAGCCGTTGCCGAGGTAGCTATCGCCGTAGGCCGGGTCGGGCGGCGGGCTCCATTCCGGGCACGACTCGTGCGAATTGACCCACAGCCCCGCGTAGTACTCGGCATCGATCTGGAGGGCCATCTCCTTGGCGCGGATCAGCTTGTCGGCCATGAGCTGGGAGCGGTTGTAGGCGTGGATCGAGATGAAGTCGCACGGCGAGCCTCGGCCGCCGTGCGACTTGCATAGCGATTCCACCCGCTTCGACCGTTTCCCGTCCAGCCGCCGGTCGGCAAAGGCGGCATTGGAAGCCAGCGCGCCGGGGGCTTGGGCCCGCGGCGAACAGTGGCTCAGGAACTCGACGAGCCGCAGATTGGTGCCGAAGATCCCGCCCAGCTCCAGGCCGCCGACCATCACGCGCCGCGAATCGTAGCCGTGGTCTTCAAAGGCCCGCAGGATGGCGTCCACCGTGTAATCGTAGAACTTTTGCAGCTCGTTCCAGTCACTCCGCCAGAAGAACCCCATCAGGTCCGGCTCGTTGAAGACGCTCCAGGGGAATTCGAGCGTGGCGGGGCCGTACCTTTGGATGATGTGGCCGGCGATGGCCCGGGTCGCCGCGTGCAGCTCGACGTAGTCTTTGGCTGTGGTCCAGTTCCGGCCGTCCAGCGCGAGGTCGCCGGGGGCGTCGGCGAAATTCGGCAGCAGCCGGCGATGAAACTGCTTGTGGGCCAGGTCCCATTCGCGGTCGAGTCTTCCCCAATAATAGACGGGCGTGCCGCTGGGGCGGAACTTCCGCAAGTAGCAGCCGCCCGGCGGAAAGATGCCGGGGGCATTCGGATCCTCCTTGGCCTTGGGCGGCGAGGCGTAGGCGATTTTCCAGCCCCCGGCGGGAGCGCTGAACGCCGTCACCAACACGGTCCGCTGCTCATTGTCGGCCCGGATCACCTTGGCCCGGGCGTCGTGGACGCCGTCGGCGATCAGCACTTCGTCGCCCGGGTGATAGTCCTCGCTCAGCGGCCGGCCCGAGGGGATTCCGTACTGTTGGTGGCCGAAGAAGTCCTCCACGCGGAGCAAGGCGCCGTCCGGGTGCTTGTCGATCGAGGCGATCCGCCGCGTCTCGCGCTCGCGCACGAGGTTCGGCAGGTTGCCGGAAAGGAACGTCGGCTGGTGCTCCATCCCGGTCATCCAGAAATCGCGCTGGAGGCTCCATGCCTTGGGCGAGGTCTTGCGGACCTGCTCCATCAACCGGCAGGTGGGGAGACGATGGACCGCGCTGGTGCAGAAGCCCGTGCCGCAGAAGCCGGTGAAGAAACCGCCGTGCCAGCGCACGGCGGGAGACTTCAGGGAGAGTTCGAAGCTGAGCGGATGCGTCGGCGGCGGGGCCTCGGTGGTGAACTGCCAGGCGGCGGCGCTGGCCGGCACGGCCGCCCCTTCTCGCGAGCGGGCGGTCACGCGCATCGTGTAGCGGGTCGAGGGGAGAAGCCGCCGCTCGGAATCGACGTAAACGGCAAGCGCGGTGCCAGCTTGCGCATGCTTTGCCGGCATGAATCGGGCTCGATACCCCTCGGGCGCCTGCTGGCCCGGTCGCAAAATGGCCAGCGCCGGTTGGCCTTTCGGCTCCAGTTCGATGCCGATCGACTCGGGCACGACCGTGTCGGAGGAACCGCCGACGCCAAGCTCCACATAGAAAGAGGTCAGCAGCGGAACGTGCTGCTGCCCCGGCGCCGGCCGGGGGCTGCCGTAGGGATCGTGTGCTTTGGAGAGCACCTTGATTTCAGCCCCCGATGCCGCACTGAAGACCCATGGGATTACAAGAACGCCCACCAGCCAACGCAAGAGGTTCATCGTTTTCGGCTCCCAAGGAGTTCGTCGTCATCTCTTAGGCGGGTGGCGGACAGATGGCCCTCTTGCTATACTGCCCGCGACTGCAAATGCGCCGTTCGTAGTCCCGCCTTTAGGCGGTTTTCCGTTGAAGAACCGCCTAAAGGCGGGACTACGAACAAGTCTCAGTTCACGCCGCGGGCAGTATATTCCTTGCCGGGTCACGTAGCACCTTGACGACGCAACTGCTCGCGCAAGCGGGCTACCTCGGCTTCCGCGGCCTGTCGGGCTTCCTCGGCGACCCGCTGCGCTTCCTCGGCGGCCTGCCGGGCTTCGGCCTCGGTGAGCAGGCGCTGGCCCGTGTCCAAGCGATAGAGCATCAATTGCCGGTCTTCGACGCAAAGCCGCAGGCCAAGCTGTTCGCTCACCAGCGCCCCTTGGGCATCGGCGGCAATCGGCTCATACCGTGGGCCGATCAGCCGATGGCCTTGCAGCGGCGGCTCCAGGTAGTCGCGCGTCAAATCGAAGAGGAAGTACTCCGGCACCTTCAGTTGGCCGTACAATGCCGGCTTCGTGGCCGTGTCCTTTTTCTTGGTCTTCCGGGAGGTGACCTCGAGAATCGCGTCCGGCGGCTTTCCCTCAAACCATATTTTGTAGATCCGCCGGTTCCCGGGCTCGATCCCTTTGACCACGAAGACGTCCGGCACAATGAATTTCTTAGGGTTGCCTTGCTCGTAGAAGACCAGCAAGTCCCCCGACACGTACACGGACTTGCCCGCATAGAAACGCTCCAATAACTCGATCAGCCGGACCATCTCTTTGCGGTGCTCGTCCGTCTCGCCCATGGGTTTCCCGTCCGATTCCGGATAGTTGACCGTGGTCACTTTGATAACCGACGCCATGCCTGCCACCTCGCGCTCACACGGGTTGTTTGACCGGACGCCCGGCGTTCGCGCCCCGGAAGAACGTCCCGGCGGCTGTCCGGCCATTCCCGTGCATTATACGACTTCTACGCCCCCGCCGTCTATGCGCTTGGCAGAGGGTGAAACCCCAGCCGTCCAATCGGATTCATCTGCCGGACGAGCCGGCGGGGGCCCTCCGTGTGCCGTAAGCGGCGGACGGCACGCGGAGCGTGCCTGCTACGATTTTCCACGGTGTTGGGCCAGCGCCGCTTTCAGAAGTTCAAGCTGCTCCTCAAGCTGTTGGATCGCCTCGGCTGCGCCGGTCAGCTCGCCGCGCATGCCCATGTGCTCCACACGATGGGTAGCCTCCATCGCGGGCGCCGCAGCCAAATGGCCTACGGTTCCCTTGAGCCGGTGGGCCGCGTGGCCCATTTCCTCCGCGTCCCGATTGCCAAGGGCTGCTCGCATCCGCTCCAGCAGCGGGTTGGCTTCGCCAAAGAGGAACTCGATCATTTGCTGGAAGATGTCGTACTTGCCGAAGCAGTGTTTCACGGCATCGTCAAGATCGAAGGGGAGGTCTTGGGGCTTCGGGCTTCGGGCTTGGGGCTTCGGGCTTGGGGCTTCAATTTGCAATTTGCAATCCTCTCCCCACGCCAGCCCCTCGACCAGCTCGATCATTTCTTCCCACTGGATCGGCTTGCCGACGTAGTCGTCCATGCCCGCGGCCAGGAACTGCTCTGCATCGCCCTTCATCGCGTGCGCCGTCATCGCGATGATCGGCAGTCGGGCCTTCTTCGGGTCTTGCAGTTTGCGGATGGCCCGGGTCGCTTGGAAGCCGTCCATCACCGGCATCTGCACGTCCATCAGCACCGCGTCGAAGTCCTGCCGGCCAACGGCATCCAAGACCTGCCGGCCGTTCTGTACCGCTTCGACGCGATGGCCGCGCTTGCCGAGGACATACATGGCCAGCTTCTGGTTGGCCGGCGCGTCCTCGGCCAGGAGCACTCGCAGCGATCGGGAGGGAGCGGGCGAAATGGGCGGTGAGGCTTCACCGAAAGTCTTGGCGGCCTGCTGGTGGATCGGCAGCCCCGGCTCCTCCTCCAGTCCCTCTTGCAGGCCCAGCCGCGCCGTGCAGCGGAAGATAGTCCCCTTGCCCGGCCCGCTCGCGTCCCAGATCCGCCCCCCCATGCAAGCCACCCGCTTGCGCCAGAGTGGC
>CAYTJV010000069.1:0-19409 GCA_964438165.1 uncultured Planctomycetaceae bacterium
CACCGCCTTGCGGACCGTGCCCTCGGCCGGCGCCCGGCACGCCTTGGAAACGCATCTTGGCGTGCTCAACGTCGACGGACTGCAACCCGGCTTCTACCGCTACTTGCCCGTGGAGCACCAGCTTCTGTTTGAATTCCAGGAGCCGCACGCCGCCCGCAAGCTCATCGAGGCAACGCTGGGGCAGTCGTTCGTGGCCCGGGCAGCCGTGGTATTCTGCTGGACGGCCGTTCCGTACCGCATGGAATGGCGCTACGGTCTGGCGGCCCACAAGGTGATCCTCTTGGATGCCGGCCACGTCTGCCAGAATCTCTACCTGGCCTGCGAAGCAATCGGCGCCGGCGCCTGTGCCGTGGCTGCCTACCACCAGGACCTCATGGACCGGCTGCTCCGCGTCGACGGGCGGGACGAATTCGCGATTTACCTGGCCCCGGTGGGGAGATCCTAATCGTCATTTCAGGTCAATACGCTTGACGTGCACGAGCCGGTGGCCGAGCATGTCCACGGCGGCGCCGGCCTGCTCCAGGGCGATGTAGCCCAGAAGCGGCTCGTATTCTCCATCTTCATCCGGCTGCATGTCGAGAAACAGAACTTCCGCAATGATCGGTCTGAACTCTCCGATCTTTACGCGCACCGGACCGCAAACTGCGCCCGCCTTGCGAGACTGATCGGCCATTTCGACCTCGATCTCCGCCAGTTGCTCGATTTCCCCAAGAGCATCGCGCCATGCGTTCGGCAGGGTAATGTAAGCGGCCCCGGTATCCACCAGCGCGCTGACCGACAGCGTCTTGTGCGGATCGGTGAAGTTCGTAAGTTTTGCTTGCGTCACGATTCGTCCCATGTCGCCCTCCTCGTCGCCCTTATAATGCATGATACTCGCGAGGCGGTGCAGAGGCTAGCACCAAGAGGTTTTTCCGGTGCCTCGTGTAGCGCTTGGCAGGCGACGGTCGTAGGGCAAGCTGCCAGCTTGCCCCAGTGTTGTTCAGAGGCAAGCTGGCAGCTTGCCCTACGACCGTTGTGGCCCGTTTTTCACGCCGTTCGGCCGAAAAACCGCTCGCCAGTACCTTCAACGACTCGGATGCTCTATTCGATTCACCAAGGCCACGCGGAGGTCGCAGACGTTGGTGTGGGTGGGGCCGGTCTTAATGAGCGCATCCAGCGGCGCAAAGTAATGATAGGCATCGTTGCGAGCGAGGAAATCGGCGGGATGGAGTCCGCGGTGGCGTGCAGCGCGGAGGACTTCGGCGTCGAGGATCGCGCCGGCGGCGTCGGTCGGGCCGTCTTCGCCGTCGGTCCCGCCAGATAAGAGCACCATTCCCTCTGCGCCGCCGTCCCAGAGGAGTTCGGCCGCGGCGAGCACCAACTGCTGGTTGCGGCCGCCCAGTCCCCGGCGTGAAGCCTCGACCAGCTTCACCACCGGCTCGCCGCCGCTGATGAGGCAATCGGGCCCGGGCGCGTCGCGCATGCGTTGGGCCATCTGGGCAAGATGGCGGCCGACCTCCTCGGCATCCCCCTCGGAGGATTTCGCGCTGATCATCGCGGGCGAATAACCTAACCGGACTGCCTCCTGACCAGCGGCGTCGACGGCCGTGGCGTTGTTGCCGATGATGAGGTTCGTCACTCGCAAAAAGGGGTCAGGACTCTCTTTCGGACACAGAAAAGAGTCCTGACCTCTTTTTCGCTTTAAGCACTCGAACACCTCAGCGGGGATTCCTGTGTCGGCGGCATGGAATCGCGCGAGGACCGCCAGGGCGGCCTCCGGGGTCGAGGTGTCGGGCACGGTCGGGCCGGAGGCGATCACGTCCAGCGGGTCGCCGAGTACGTCGGAGATAATCAGCGCCACCAGCCGCCCGGCGCGACAGGAGCGGGCCAGCCCGCCCCCTTTGATCCGGCTGAGTTGCTTGCGCACCGTGTTGAGCTCTTCGATGTTCGCCCCGGCCGCGCTTAGGTGGCGGGTGACGGCCAACTTGTCGGCCAGGGTCACGCCTTCCACCGGGGCCGGCATCAGCGCGGACCCGCCGCCGGAGATGAGGCAGAGGCAGAGATCATCCGGCCCGAGCGATTCGACGATCCGCAGGATTTCCGCTGCGCCGGCGGCCCCCGCCTCCGTCGGCTCGTTGACGCCCGGCGGCCGGGCCCCATGTAAGTGAATCCGCCGCAGCGGCCGCACACAGTCCTCCGGCACATTGATCCAGCCGGCAAGTCGCTTCTCGTCCATCCGCCGCGACCCGACCACGTCCTCCACAGCGGCCGCCATTCCCGCCCCGGCTTTTCCCGCTCCCACCACGGAAATCCGTCCGATCGAGCCCAATTCCAACCGTTCGTCGCCGACCACCAGCGTCTGGCCCTCCACGCGAAGCGCGTCACGCACGAGACGCTCGGAGCCGACGGCATCCACCCCGGCTTGCCAGATCCGGAGGGCGTCGCGGCGCAATTGATCGGTCGGGCGTTTGTCCATCGGGGGCGACCGCAATCGGGTCTTGAACAGGAGGAAACGGAGGCAACAGAGGACGCAAGCTAAACCTCTGTTCCCTCCGTTTCCTCCTGTTCAACAGAATACTCGAATTCGACAACGGGGTCGGGAGTCTTTTTCCATGTCGGCGGAGACGGCTTCCCCTGCGGCAAAAGCACAACCGCCGACATGGAAAAAGACTCCCGACCCCTTCTCCTCTCTGCCCTCTGCCTACTTCACCCGCACCACATCCAACCACTGGGCCTCGTGCTCGAGGATCGCCTGGCCGAGGTTGGTGGGGGCGGCGGCCCGCATCACCAGGCCGGCCATGATCGGCGTCTTGCCGATCTCGAAAACGCCCGCCGCCGCACACCAGGGCGTGCCCTTGCCTCCCTCGCCCGGCAGTTTGGCCTGGGTGAAGAATATGTTGGCGAAGCCCCTGCTGCTGACCTGGGCGGGCCATCGGCGGACCAGCGGCTTGTGGGCCGCCACAACCTTGGCCAGCCCGGGCACGAGGGCGTCGGCCAGGGCGTCGAGCTGATTCATTGGCGGCAGCTCGCGGGCACGCCCGGCAGGCGCCAGCACCAGCGCCGCCAAACGCACCGGAACGTTGTAGAAGTAAAGCGCCGGTCCGGCCGGCGGCGGACCCTGGTTGGGAAGGTCCTTGACGTCGATCCCCATGTCCGGCGCTTGGCGCACCGTCTTCTCCGTTTTCCTGAGAACCTTCAGGATCACGTAGACGACCGCGAGCACGATGGTCGCGAGGATCGCGTACTTGAGCAGCCCGGCCAACCATGGGACGGCCGTCTCTTTCCATTTGTTGAGCTGTTCGATAAGGTTCGCGCCCATACTTTACGATCTCCCTTTGGCGAGCACCCCGTTGACCACCAGCGCGACCAGGAGCACCAGTCCGGTAAGAAGCTGCCGCGCCAGATCGTTGATCCAATTGACTTGCATGAGTCCGACGTTCAGTACCGTGAAGGTCAGCACCCCAATGAGCGTCTTGCCGATTCCCCCCTCTCCGCCGAACAGGCTGGTGCCGCCAAGCACCACGCAGGCGACCGCGCTGAGCAGCAGGTCCTTGTTCTGGTCGAGCGTGGCGTTGGTCAGCCGGCCGGCATTGAGCAGTCCGCCCAGCGCGGCCGTCAAAGCACACAATGCCAGGCACGCGACAACGATCCGACCGGTGCGCACGCCGGCCAACCGAGCCGCCTCGCGGTTCCCGCCCGTCATGTAAACATACCGGCCGAATCGCGTATGCTGCAAGACCACGTGCCCAACCAGAAGGACCATCGCCGCAACGATCGCGCTATAGGGAATCGCAAAATAGGCGCGGAGCCAGGCGGGCAAGCCAAGAAGGCGGCCCAGATCGAGCACGTCGTTGCCCACGCCGGTGAGCACGTCGGGGATCTTGAACGTGGCGCTCTTGGTGAGGAACCGCGACATTCCTTCGGCAATGAACATCATCGCCAGCGTGATAATGAAGCTGGGGAGCCGCGACCAGACCGTCAGCAGTCCGGAAGCGAGCCCCAGGGCCAGGCTCGAAAGCAGCGGGAGCAGGAGGACGAACACGAGGGCCGCGCCTTCCGCCTGCTCGCCGCCCGCTGGCCCCGCCATCCAGTCGCCGGTCAGGATGCGGCGAAGTCCGCACCAGTTGACCAGGAACCAGCCCCAATTCTGAAACAGCCACCCGCACACACAGGCCGACCAGAGGGCGATCATGCCCACGGCCAGGTCGATCTCCGCGCAGATCAGCACGTAGGTGAGCCCCACCGAGACGATCGCCAGCACCGACCCTTGCTTGAGCACTGCCAACAGCGTCGCGGCCCGCAGAAAGCTCGGCGCCGCCAAGGTGAAGAACACCAAGAGCACGGCGAGGCTTACCAGGGGCGCTAGGTCGCGCCCTTCCCAACGCGATAGCCATCGCCTGAATCGAGAGGATTGCTGCGGATCGTTCAATGCTGCCATCCCTCACGCGTATTTCATCAAAGCTGCCTTATCGACCTGCACGCCGACGAACTCGCGCGTGATCCGGCCGCGGCTCATGACGAGGATCCGGTCGGCGTGGGCCAGCAGAAGCTCCGGCTCGGCGGAGGCGAGCACGACCGCCGCGCCTTGCCGTTTCATCTCGGCCACCAGCCGCATCACTTCCGTCTTGGCGCCGACGTCCATGCCCCGGGTCGGCTCGTCGAGCAGGAGCACGCGGACCGGCCCGAGCAGCCAGCGGGCCACGATCGCCTTCTGCTGGTTCCCGCCCGACAGGTGGCCGGCGAGCATCCGCGGTTCGGCCGGGCGGCAGCCGACGCGCTCCAGAACCGACCGTGCGGCGGCTGTCTCGCGGCCCACGGTCAGCCACTCGCCGACCGTGCGGCGCAGGTGGGCCAGGGTGACATTCTTGTAGATTTTCCCCCGCAGAAACAGCCCTTGGGCCCGATCGCCGCTCACCAGCACCACGCCGCGGCGTACCGCCTTGTGGACATTGCCCGGCGGCAGCAGGCGATCGTCCAAGAGAACTTCGCCCGCGGTCGCCGAGATGGCCCCGGCCAAGGCGTGGACCACCTCGCGGTGCCCGGCGCCCACGAATCCGTACAGCCCGAGGCATTCACCGGGCGAGACTTCCAGGCTCACGTCGGCCAGCGCGCCGCCCAGCGAAAGCCCGGCGGCGCGAAGCACAGGTGCGACCACGGTCCGCGGCGGCAGCGCGGCGCCGGCCTCGTAGCCGATTTCTGCTTGCGGGCCGCTGTGGCCGAGCATCGTGCGGATGACCTCGTGCTTGTCGAGCTTCGTCCGCTCCGCGGTCGTCAGTCGCCGGCCGTCGCGGAGGATCGTGACCCGATCGCAAATCTCCAGCACGTCCTCGATGAAATGGCTGATGAACGCGACGGCCACGCCGCGCTCGCGAAGCCGCCGGATGAGATCAAACAGCCGCCGAGTTTCCGGCGGGCTCAGAGCGCTGGTCGGCTCATCGAGAATCAAGACCCGGGCCCCGCTGTGTACGCCCCGGGCGATCTCGACCATCTGTCGGATGACCAGCGGATAGCGATCGAGCCGCCGCTCGACGTCGATTTCGATTTCCAGCTCACCGAGGTACTCGCGGGCCTTGCGGCGCATGGTGCGCCAATCGATGCGTCCCCACCGCGTGGTCGGCTGCCGGCCCAGGAAGAGGTTCTCCGCCACCGAGAGCGGCCCGATGCCGGAAAGCTCCTGGTAGACCATGGCGATGCCCTGATCCAGCGCGGCCTGTGGGCTGGAGAGATCCGCCGGCTGGCCGGCCAAGAGCACCGTCCCTTCGTGATCGGGGAGGGCCCCGGCCAGGATCTTCATCAGCGTGCTCTTGCCCGCGCCGTTGCTCCCGACCAGGCCATGGACCTCGCCAGCGTGGAGCGTGAAATCGACCTCGGCCAAGGCAGTCACGCCGCCGAAGCGCTTGGTGACGCGACGGCACTGGAGTAGCGGTTCAGCCACGAGTGCGTCTCAATCGAGTAGGGCGGACCGAACGCAGTGAGGCCCGCCGCAGCGTGGAAGATATGGCGGGCGTCGCTGCGCTCCGTCCGCCCTACGCTTGTTGCTTAGTGTCGCATCATGGCGGCCTGGAAACGCTCGACTTCTTGTCGCGTGGGCAACGACGGTTGGGCACCAAGCCGGGTTACGGAAAGGGCGCCAACGAGGCTGGCGTAGCGGACGGCTTCCTCCAGACCAAGGCCGCGCGCCAGCGCGCAGGCCAGCGCGCCGGAGAACGCATCGCCGGCGGCCGTGCTGTCCACGGCCTCGACGCGGAGTCCGGGCACGAAGCCCGATTGATCTCCGTCGACCCAGAGGGCACCCTTGGCGCCCATGGTGATCACCGCGCAACGCACGCCGCTTTCGAGGAGCTTGGCCGCGGCCTGGCGCGCGGAGGCCTCGTCGCGGACCGGGATTCCGGTGAGTCGCTCCGCCTCCGTTTCGTTGGGCTTCACGTAAGTCACGTGTTTCAGCAAAGAAGGATCGAGGGGGCCGGCCGGGGCGGGCGCGGGATCGAGGATCACCGGCACGCCGGCCTCCGCGGCCAGGCTGGCCGCGCACGCGACGGTCTCGATCGGAATTTCAAGCTGGAGCACCAAGAGGTCAGCCGCGCGGATCGGCTCCGCGGCCCGTTGGACGTCCTCCGGCGATAGGGCGTGGTTGGCCCCCGAGGCTACGGAAATCAGGTTCTCGCCCTTTTGGTCGACGAGAATCAAGGCCACGCCGGTGGCGTTCTGCGGATCGCGGAGGATGAAATCGGTGACGATTCCCTCTTTGCGGTAGCCGGCAACGGCCTGGTCGCCGAACATGTCGGAGCCGACCTTGGCCACAAAGGTGACTTGCGCGCCGAGCCGGGCCGCGGCGACCGCCTGGTTGGCGCCCTTGCCTCCGGCGGCCATGAGGAACTGCCCGCCGGTCACCGTCTCGCCCGGCGCCGGCAGCCGCTGGCCCTTGACCACCATGTCGGTATTGGAACTGCCGACGACGACGATGCGTGGTGTCTTCATGTTGAAATCGTCCTTCTGTGCAAGACGGCGGTCAAATCACGCGGGCCACGATCACCAGGGCCAGGCCGATGATGTAGCCGGCGAACATCAGGTTGAGCAAACGGTTTGTGCCCGGCGGCGCTTGCTGGAACTCGCGCCAGATGAACACGCCCCAGAAGGCCGCGACCATCGTGGCCCCCTGGCCGAGGCCGTAGGAAATCGCGAAGCTCGCTTGACCGGCGGCAATAATGCTGAACATCATGCCCACGGCCCAGATCATGCCGCCGACGATTCCCCACAGGTGATCCCGCGAAGTGCCCTTGAAGTACTCGGCAATCGGCACCGGCGTGCCCGTGAACGGCTTGTACATAATCGCCACGTTGAAGACGAAGTTGCTCAACACGACTCCGAGGGAGAACACGACCATCGCCGTGTACGGGCTGAGTTTTCCCGCCGGCATCTGGGAGAACTCCTCGGGCTTGGGCATCGCGGCGGCGACAAAGCGGTAAAAATAGCCCATGAGGATGCCGCAGAGCACGGCGAGGATCAAGCCCTTGGTGCCGCCGCTTTGGCCCTGGCCCGGAAGTTTGCGGTAGGCGAGGGCGTCGAGGATAATCGCCACGCCGATGAATGCCACGCCGAGAAAGAGCAGGACCGCATTTCCGGCTGGGTCGGCCCAGTAGTTCACGATCACGCCCACGACGAGCGCCAGCCCGATCCCCACGGGAAAGGCCACCGACATGCCGGCGATGGCAATCGCCGCCACCAACAGGATGTTGGCCGCGTTGAAGATCACGCCGCCCAACAGGGCCGAGCCGAGGTTCGCCGGGTCGGCCTGCTTCAAATCGGCCAGGAATCCCCGCCCGGCAACGCCCATGCTCCCCAGCGTGAACGCGAACAAGATCGCCATTAGCATTACGCCGAACACGTAGTCCCAATAGAACAGCTCGAACCGCCAACTCTTGCCGGCGAGCTTCTGGGTGTTGGCCCAAGAACCCCAGCAGAGCATGGTGATCACGCAAAAGATGACCGCCGTTGAATACGTTTCGATGACAAACATGCGCTTAGTCCTCCACGGAGCCGCTAGTCTTGCCTTCTCCTAGTCCACCATATTTCGCCGTGACAGTTTCTCTCCTCCCACGATACTCCGCCTCTGCTCGCAGATATTCCAAATCCTGATGATAGCCCCATAACCCCGCAAAAAAGAGAACGAATGAGAGAGCGGTAAGAAACACCATGGCCCCCCTTTCATCCCTGCCTTCAGGCACTATCCAGATGCCGAGCGCGAAGCCGATGATCCAGATGCCGAAAGCCATGCAAATCGTGCCTAGAACCACCAACCCGACCAAGCCCTCGACTTCGCCCTTCGGCGGTCGGCCACCTTCCTTAAAGGACGACATGAATTTCCGGTGGTACCGCTCCCACTCAAGGTCAATCCGGTTCAGCTCAGCCTCAAGCTGCAACTCGGGGCTGTTGAGTTGTTCTGTCAACCTCAGGCCGCAAGAGGGGCAGGCGTCGGCTTTGTCACTGACCTCGTGGCCACATTCCGGACAGTCGATTAGAGCCATGACTAACCCCCTTCCTGTCACCGTCACACCATGCAATGCCTCGGATCCGAGAGCCAGAACATCGCTTCCAGGTTGCCCGTTTCCTTGGCGACCAGCGGGCAGGGACAGGGGATCTCCAGCGGAACGTCTTCGACCTTCTCCCGGTTGCGGACGATGAACTGCCCCACCACCAGCGCCCAAGAGTGAATCATGCACGTGGGATTCACGGTCGTGGCCGCCAGCTTGCCCTCGCGAAGGCCGGTGAGCCCTTCCTTCTGGCCGTCCACGGCGGTGACGACCACCTTCTGATGGATCGTGCCGGCCAGGCCCGGGATGCAGGCCAAGGCCATGTCGTCGTTGTGGAAGAAGGCCCCGGCGATAGGCTCGCGGGTCTGGGAGACGAGCGAGTCGAAGGTGTCGCGGGCCTTTTCCGGCTTCCAGTCGCACCAGCGCACCCCGCCGCCGATCACCTCCACGCCGGGATAGCCGGCGATCACACTCAGGAAGCCTTGCTCGCGGTCCCGGGCCCCGCTGTGGGCGCTCGCCCCGCCGATGTGGATCACCTTGCCCTTGCCGCCGATTTTGTCCATGAGATACCGCGTGCTGCTCTCGGCCATCTGCTTGTGATTGGCGGCGATTTGTACCCACACGCCCACCTCGCGGAGCCGCTCTTTGTCGACCAAGAGCGTGTCGATCGAAATGACCGGGATGCCCTTGGCTTTCAACTGCCGCACGGGCTCGACCAGGATGTCGCTCTGCAAGGCTTGGAAGCAGCAGAAGTCCCAAGTGTCGCCGGCCAATAGCTCGACCTTGTTCCGCTGCTCCTGGGGATTGAGCGCGCCGTCGAACCAGACGAGGTCCAGATCCAACAGCCTGGCCCAGAGCATGGCCGTGTCGTATCCCAGCTTGCACCAGGTGGTCTGCAATCCGCCGTTGGAGAAGGCCACGCGGAGCCGCGGCCGGGCCTGGCTGGCTCCCGGCTCTGGGGAACTCTGACAGCCGGCCAGGGCCGCCAATCCCAGCCCGCCGCCAGCCGCCAACGATGTCAAAAAGCCGCGACGCGGGGTCGCCGGGGAAGGATGTGTTTTCATGATGGTGATGGTACTTTGAAGGGCAGCCGAGAGCAAGCCATCGGATACTGGATCACTCTGGCCGTGCCATGATTCAACTGTTAGAATGATAAGAGGTTCCGACGATCAACCCAAACGAGGAATACCCTGTGGCCGCCGTATTGCTCTTGGAAGAACAGGTCGAGATTCCGGCGGACGTTCGCTCACTGGCCGATTTCCGCCGCTGGGTGAGGTCCGACGATTTTCCCGAGCGCGGCCGGATCGATTATCTCCGAGCCCGGATCGAGGTCGATATGTCGCCTGAGGATTTCTTCTGTCACGGCACACTGAAGACGGAGATCATCGGGGTACTTCACGAAATCGTAAAGCAAGGGGGGCTAGGGCATTTGGTCAGCGACCGCACGCGCGTCAGCGCGGTCGAGGCGGATATGTCGGCCGAGCCGGACATCGTGTTCGTGTCGCACCAGAGCCTGGAAAGCGGCGCCGTGCGGATGATTCCCAAGTCCTCGGGCGAGCTTGGACGATACATCGAGCTGGAAGGCGCCCCGGACCTGATCGTGGAGATCGTCAGCGATAGCTCCGTCGAAAAAGACACCGCGCGGCTGCCGGATGCCTATTTCAAAGCCGGGGTTCGCGAATTCTGGCTGGCCGACGCGCGCGGTGAGCCGCTCTGGTTTCAGATCCACCAGCCGGGGGCGGAAGGCTTTCGACCAGTCCCACCGGATGCAGAGGGCTACCAGCATTCCGCGGTCTTCGGCCGTCGATTCCGGCTCGATGGAAGCCGCGACGAGCGCCGGCACTGGTCGTTTGATCTGCGGCAAAGAATCGAAAATTGACATTTCGAGCTTTGGATTTGTTTCGCTCTTTCGGATTTCGTGCTTCGTGCCTTAGTGATGTAGGGCGGACGGAGCGGAGCGGAGCGACGCCCGCCGAAGCGAACAGAGATCGTCCTTGTGGATTGCGGCGCTCCGTCCGCCCTACGGTTTGATGGTTTGAAAAAAGCCGGGGTCAGGCACTTCAAACTTCAATCGTCGCCGATACAACGTCCTCCACCCCGCGCAAAACCATACCCGGCGACGATTGAAGTTTGAAGTGCCTGACCCCTCGCGATTGCGGATCTTGCCCGTCAGAACCCATCAGCGTCTTACGGGCCGATGGCTTGGATTGTGACATCATCCAGCCAGGCTTCGCCCAGGCCGGTCAAAGCAAACGTCACCGTCA
This sequence comes from uncultured Planctomycetaceae bacterium, assembly GCA_964438165.1. Taxonomy (GTDB): domain Bacteria; phylum Planctomycetota; class Planctomycetia; order Pirellulales; family Thermoguttaceae; genus CALFBP01. Next base: position 10,775 of record CAYTJV010000069.1, read on the forward strand.
CCGTGCCCGACTGGGGCGCCACCCGGTACAGGCCGAACTCCTGCCAGCCTGATGTGCCGCGGATGCGCTGGGCCAGCGGCTCGCCTCCCAAGGAGTCGACAATCAGCAAACCATCCACACTGGCGGCGATCGGCTGCGGCGCCTGGACCCAGCCGTGGATCAAGAGCACCTGGCCGGCGCTGACGGTGACGGGCGGGGCGGTGATCCAGACCGGCGGCGATTCGAGCCACAGCGGCGGGGCCTTGGGGTCAGTGGGCCGCGCGGTCAGTCGCAGGCCGAAGCGTCCGGCGTGGGCGGCCGATGGGGACAGCTCGGCCGAGCCTTGAACCGCGGCCGCCGGATGCTGGAAATGCCGCCAACCGGCCTGCGACATCGCCCCGAAATCCTCGAAGTCCCCCCCCGCCAACAGATTCGCCCCCGGCCGGGAGGCGCTGGCCCGCTCCATCAGGGCCAGATGATACGGAAGGGTGGGAAACGCCACCGCGCCCGGGCTGGCGACAGGGGAACGCAACGGAGCCAGGCCGGCCTCCCAAGCAGCCCGCTCCACCAGCCGCAACCCGCGCAGGGCCCGAATCGCCTGCACGTAAGCCCCCGCCTCATCTCGGGCCCCAAGAAGGACATCGCATTGGGCAAGGCTCTTCTGGGCCGATGCCAGAAGTTCCGCCTGGTTTCCGACCCGGGTGCGGGCCGGCAGTTGGCCCAGCACCGCCCCGACCGCCTGGAGCTTGACGGCGGCCAGTTCCCGCTCCAGCTCGGCCCAACGGCGGCTGGCCTGCGTCACCCGCCGCGTCATGCCGGCCACCAAGAGCGGGTTTTCGGTCAGCAGGATCATGGACGCGAGATCGAGCTCGTCGACAACAATCCGCACGCCGCCGGTCTGCCGCTTGTGGCGCAGCGGACGCAATCCGCCGGGCCCGATTTGATAGGCGTTGTACGATTCCGGCACGCCCGGGACCACGAACGCGACTCCGGTTCCAGCCGACTGGCCCGACACGTACTGTGTCCCCGGCACGGACCACAGCGGCACGAGCAACCGGCCGTGCTCGGCCTGAAACACCGCCGCCGTGATCCCCTTCTCGCTGCCGGGGACGGCTGCGACGACGGTCCCAGTGGCCATCCACGCCTCGGCGATTTCCAGGTGCAGGTTGATGAGCTCCAGGGTGAGGGCTCGGCCCCGCGTATCGGGGTCCGCGGCGCTGAGCGGCGAGAACGACTCGAACAACAGCCCGCGGCTGCCGGCCCACAAGGCCGTGTAAACCAAAAGCTGAATCTGCTCGCCGGAAAAAGCGGCCGGCAGCGGCCCTTGCCCGAGGTTGGCCCACTGATGGCGGAGCGCCTCGGTCGGCTGCGTTTGCACGGTGGTCCAGATCGGGATGCCCGGCCGGGACAACTGGGGTTGCTCGCGGAGCCACGTGCCATAGTCGCTCAGTTCCAGGCTGCTTCCCAACGGGGAGCGGCCCAAGAGAACGATATCGGCGCATCGGCCGTAGGCCCGCAGATCGCTCGAAGGTCCGCAAATCACCGGGCGGCCCGGTTGGCGGCGGTCCGACATGCGGACCTGTTCGGCCCAACGCTTCGTCACGTCCAGCTCGGCGTTGCCCAGTCCGCGGCCGAGATTCCAGGCGAGCACGCCGTCGTGCTCCGCCCCAACGACCGGGCGCGGCGCCTGGAGGGTGTCGGCGTTGTCGGCTTGCGGCCCATGAGGCGGAGCCAGGATCAGCCAAAGTCCCAGCCGCTTGGCCTCTTCAAGCATGGCCGGAGCGGGTGGTTGGGCCAGCCAGACCGTGTTGAATCCCAACTGCCGCAGCAGCCCCAGCGGCTCCCCTTGATACTGAATGATTCGCGGCAAAATCGGCCGATCGTCGATCAAGAGCACGGAGCCGGTGAGCTTGATCCGCCCGCGCCCCGGGGGCTCCGCCGGACGTTCGCCTGCCACCGGGGCACGCGCCGCGGGCTCGGTGGGCGCGACCGATACCCATCCACTCGCGGCGGGAGAAGAACCGGAAGGCTCAGTGCCACCCTTTGGACCAGGGACGTAGCCGGCGATGTCCAAATCGTCGATCCACACGTTGGTCGCGCCCGGTCCGCCGTACACGTTCAGCAGGATCCGGTCGATATATGCTTCTCGGGGGTCTATGCTTGGTCCATATTGGGCCCTCAGGACGCGGACCTCCCGGGCCAATAGTCGCGGAATGTCGTCGATGCGTAGTTGCTGCCAGCGTCCCACCATCGAGTAGTTGGAGCCGTAGACCACGGTCGAGAGACTGCGGTGGGTCTGTGGCTGTTCGCTGTGGGGCAGAACCACTCGCGCGGCAAGCTGGAGCCCCGGCCTGTCCGCCTTGATCCAGACCGTTGGAAGCAGATCACCGATGACCCGAGCACGGCCCACCTCATGGGCAATGAGCACCTCGGTCCCGTTGCCCCCCACGATCCGGAGCTTCTCGCAGCCATCGCCGGTGTGGGCCTCGCCGCGGCCCCTTTGATGAAGCTCGGTCCGAAATGGGGCGTTCCCGCCCACGGGCCGCCAACTGACGTCGGGCCCCTCGAAACCCTCGTACCAGGGACTCTGTTGGCCGAAAGCCCGGCCGGGGAGCCACAAGATCCCGAACCCGATGAATAAACCGATCAACGATGATGCAAAACGGCTCATGGGTGTGGTAAAATGGCAACCTCGGTGCGGAGTCCGGCTCGTCGCCGTAACCTCTGCTTGTAACAGGATTTGTGGATTGCATCCAGACCAAACCTCCGGCCCCGTCGGCTGCGGGGCGGAAGCGCGGAACCGGTGTCAAAGCCATAACTCCTTTCAGCAATGATAGTTGCGTCGCCAAAGAGAAGCTCGCGCAGGATTTGGCACGAGTTCTGCTTCACACCTCCCGTATCCAAGTAACTTTGAGGAGGCACCTTATGAGCGAGCATACCCACACGGCCAAGTGCGAGACCATCGAATTGCCCAATGAGCTGTGCGAACTGGTGGCCACGATCCAACACCTACCCCGGGAGTCCCAGGAAGCGATTGGGCCCGCGCTCAGCCGGGTGGTCGAGAGCACGCGCCGCCGCCGCCACATCCTGGCCATGGTCCAGGACGCCCTCAGCCAGCTCCGCCTGGACATGAAATACCTCGTTTTCGACCTGGAAGCCACCCGCCGAGAACGCGACGACTACCGGCGGCAGTTGGAGCAAGCTTGACGTTCCCCCATGGGTCGCCTTACTGCCGAACACCTCGCCGAGCGAGCCGTTGACGCCGGATTGGTGACTCCCCGCCAGTTGCAGGAGGTGTGGGCCGCTCTGGGCACACGATCGGTCGGCGCCGACGAATTCCTCCAAACGCTGGTCCGCCGCGAGCTTCTCACCAAGTACCAGGTCGATCGGCTCCAAAAAGGCGAAAAGACCGGCTACTTCTACGGCGACTACAAGGTGCATTACCTTATGGGCACGGGCACGTTTGCCCGCGTGTTTCGGGCCGTGCACCGCGACACCGGCCAGGTGGTGGCGATCAAGGCCCTGCGGAGCCGGTTCAGTGCAAACGCCGCCCAATACGGCTTGTTCGTTCGCGAGGGAGAGCTCGGCCGGTCGCTGAACCATCCGAACATTGTGCCGATCTACGAGGTCCACTCCCGCGGCAAGGAACACTACCTGGTGATGGAATTCGTCGAGGGACGGACGCTGCGGGAATTCGTGAAGATCCGCAAGCACCTCGACCCCAAGGACGCCACCCGGCTGATGGCCGACATCGCCCGCGGCCTGGACTACGCCTTCGGGCGCTCCGTGCCCCATCGCGACCTGAAGATGAGCAACGTGCTCATTTCCAGCCGGGGCGAGGCGAAACTGGTCGATTTCGGCCTGGCAGCCATGGACCAGGACGCGCGGGCCGGCGAGAGCGACGCCTCGACCGCCCGAACCGTCGACTACGCCGCCCTGGAACGCGAGACCGGCGTGCGCAGGGACGATACGCGAAGCGACATCTATTTCGCCGGGTGCATCTATTACCACATGCTGTGCGGGAAATCGCCCTTGAACGAGGGCCGGGACCGCGTGCAGCGGCTGAGCCGGCCGCGGTTCCACCAGGTCGTGCCGATCCAGCAAGTCCTCCCCTCGCTGCCGCTTTTTGTGACCTACGTGGTCAATCGGGCAATGGCCCTGGAGCCGTCGCGCCGCTATCAGACTCCGGGCGAATTGCTCGCCGACGTCGAGTCGGTCATCAAACGGTTGGACCAGGGCGCCGACCGCGGCGATCAGGGCCAGGACGCGGAGATCGGCCAGGATAGCCAGACAGCCGAGACCGGTCAGGCGGAGCGCCGCGTGATGATCGTCGAACCGAACCCCCAGATGCAGAACGTGCTCCGCGAGGGGCTCGAGAAAGCCGGCTACCGGGTGTTGTTGAACGGCGATCCGCAGCGGGCCTTGGACCGTCTGTCCCAGGAGCCCGGCATCGCCGACTGCCTCATTCTCTCCGCCCAAGAGATCGGCCAGCCGGCCGTCGACTGGTTCAATCGCCTCCCCGCCTACCCTTGGTCGCGATCCCTGCCGGCGTTGCTGCTGCTCGGCCACACGCAACATGCCTGGTCTGCCCAGGCCCAAACCTCCGACCGCCGCCGCGTGCTCCCTCTGCCGATCACGATGAGGCAACTCCGCGCGACGCTCGAAGAACTGCTGCCCTAGTCCGGCAGACCTCGTTCAAGTGCTTGACCCGTCCAAAGCGCGAGGTGTAGAATACTCTCCCGTCCGTCAGGTTTTGTATCGCTGTAGGAATCGCCGCGCGATTGGTAAGGACGAGCTAAACAAGGCAAAGGCAACGGTGTTAACGATTCGCGTTCCAAAAGCGGAATGGGCCAAAGCTTGGCGTGCGATGATCGAGATCGCGCCCGTGCGACTGATCCGGGATGATCCCGTCTACGAAGTCCTGCCGGCTCACTTGGAGTTATTGACGGCGCGCGGCTTTACCTACGAGGTCGTGCAGTTGCGGCCGCGACGTCCGGAGAAGCGGCGCCATGGCACGGCCGATTAGAAGCATCGACATCTATCTGCCGCTGGATTACAACGATGGCCGGCCTATTCCGGAGTCGAAGTACGTCTCGCTCCAGCAGGAGTTGTTGAACCGTTTCGGCGGTGTGACTTCGGTCCAGCGACAGTTTCCCCTTCGGGGCGTCTGGCGATCCGGCACGGACATCTATCATGACCGGGTGGTCGTGTTCAGCGTCATGGATTTCCGCGAAGGGACCCAGCTCGAGTCGCTACGATACTTGGAGAGGCTCAAGAATCGCCTCAAGAGAAAGTTCGACCAACTTGAGATCCTGATTACCGTTGCGGAACTGTTGGCGATTTAAACAAGACGGCAGGGCCCCAGAGAGGCGGCAGGCCTTCCGGCGATGCAGTTGTTTGCCCGGTTGCCCGGTCGGCGTCAGGTTGGATCGCGTTGACCACGCACCTGCGGGCCTTATAATCAAGGGTTCTTAGGGTTCGCGATACTGTCTTATTGGGGGATAGCGTCCCACTCGCATTCGAATGCCCGTGCGAAACGTACTGTGGGATCTGGCAAGGAGACTTCGTGCATGGCCAATCTTTCGGAATTGACGGAAGCCGATTTTCAAGCGGAAGTGTTGGAGTCCACACTCCCCGTCTTGGTGGACTTCTGGGCACCCTGGTGTGGGCCATGTCGCCGGGTGACCCCGCTGGTTGAGGAATTAGCCCAGCAGTACGCCGGCCGGGTCAAATTCGTTAAGATCGACGTCGACCAAAGTCAAGAATTGGCAGGTGGTTACGGCGTCAACAGCATTCCCACCCTGATGATCTTCAAGAACGGCCAGGTGGTCGATCGCTTCGTTGGCATCCCACCCAAAAGCCGCCTTGACAGTGCCCTCAGTGAGGCGGTTGGCTGACCCTCTCGTCCAGTCCGGATAATTCATGGGACCGTAGCCGAATTCGCCAGAATTCGGGAGGCGGCAAGCACTTACCCCGAATTCTGGCGAATTCGGCTACGCGCACTTCGTCTCATAGTCCTCTTGTCGGGGTCGCGCGGGAACTTCGCGGGAGTTGCCGTGCCATGCGTGCCGATGAGAAGAAATGAAGTGGTCTTGCTGCGCGCGCCGTGGCGGGCGTAGCGGATGCCGCCCACGCTGACGAGGCCTACTTGGATGTCTCCCTCCGATCCGTCACCCTCCGATTCGTCCTCCCAGCCGGGCTTGGGCCGAGACCTGTCGGACGTGCGTATCGATGCCCCCCATGTGCGTGCGTGGGACGCCAGTGCGGGGACTCAATCGCCTCTGGGCGAAGGCCGCGCCGCCGCTTACGGGCCGCCGCCGCCGAACCTTCCGCGTACCGGCGAAGCGACCGCCACGGCCCAGCAGCTTCGCACCCAGGCCGTCCAATTGGCCGACCACCTTGCCGGGCGGCAGGACGAGCTGGATCGTCGCGAAGCGGAGCTGGATGTCCGGACTACGGAGCTCGAAGCGAACCTCGGCAAGGCCCGCCTGTGGTTTAGCGAGAGGGAAGCCGATCTCAAGCAACTCCGTCAGCGATGGATTGACGAGCGCCGTAAGGCGGAAGGCGATCTCGACGCCGCTCGCCAACGGCTCGACCAGGAGCATCGCCGCGACTGGGCGGAGCTCCAGGAAAAACGGCGCGTGCTGGAGCAGCGGGCCGAACAGGTGGATCACGCTTCGGCTGCGCTCCAGCAGGTGCACGAGGAGGTCGCACGGGCGCACCGCGAGACGCTCCAAATGCGCCTAGCCAATGAAGAGCTCCGCGCGGAGCTTGCCTCGCTCGTGCCCGCCGAGGTGCAACAGCGCAGGCTCCAGGAGATCCGCCTCAAGTTCTCAGAGGAGTATCGCCGGGCAAGCGAGGAATTGTCGCGGCAGCAGAAGGAACTGCTGGCGATCCGCCGCGATTTGTCCGAGCAGCACCGCAAGCTCAGCCAGGAGCGCGACCGGCTCCATCGCCTGGCGGCCCATGTCGCGGCCCGTCGTATCGGTGGAACGCCACCATCGTAGGGCAAGCAGCCTTGCTTGCCCGCTCCTCGTCTACCCGGGCAAGCAAGGCTGCTTGCCCTACGAGGATACCCGGCCAATCAACTCTTGCGGTCCCGTCGGCGCTCGATGCGGCGGGTTACGGCGGTGCTGACCCGATCCGCGGCGCGGCCCACTGCGGACGCCATGTCCGCGTCCACGTCATGCACCTTGACCGTAATCCCGCCGCGGAGCGAAACGAGGATCCGACACTCCTTGTCAACACCGCCGCGCGGACCGTTGACGTCGTCCAGGTTGACGTTCACCCGCGATACCTTGTCTTCAAACGGTCCCAGGGCGAACCCAATGCGGCGCTCGACGAATTCCCGCATCGCTTCATCCAAGTGAGCGTCTTGCCGCCGGATTTCCAGTTCCATAGGCGTCTCCTCGGGGGCTGAAGTGTAAACAGGGCGCGGATCGCACCGGGCGATCGCAAACGTCTACGTAAACTATACGGTGGTGCGGAACGTTGGACAAACTGCGGCCGCAAGCTCTTGCTGCCACGAGGGTTGCGCCTCTGCGCCACTGCTTCTAATTCGCGTTCCCACGCTCCGCGTGGGAACGTCCTCTTGGCCGCTCTGCGGCGCGTGTTAAGGCGCCGCAGAGCGGCGGACCGTCCGTTCCCACGCAGAGCGTGGGAACGAGGATGGTGAGGATGAATCTTGCCACATGCTTCCCGCCGCCTGTTTGACAACTCCCCGACGTTCTGTTATGCTCCATCGGTTCGATGGTGCGTTGGTGGTCGGCCGCTTCGTCTGAAGGGCCGACAAACAGGGAATCCGGTGCAATTCCGGGACGGCCCCGCCGCTGTAACCGAGGAGAAAAGGGTAGCCCAGTCTTTTTTGGCCATTGTCGCAACAGCTTCTGGCAAACGCAGCAGAAGCAGCAGAAGCGACGAGAAGGCCGGGCGACCCTTGCTCGGGAGTCAGAAGACCTACCAACGCGGGACTTGTGGCAGTCTGCGAGGGACAGTAGCCACGCAACATCTGCACTCCTAGGAAAACGCATCCGATCGGCCTCTGGGCTCGCGATTGCCGGCGCATGCTGCGCCGGCCGTATGCCGTTGCGCCGACCGGGGGAGGACGACCATGACTTGTCGCGCTGCGCTGCGCTGCGCCGGCTCGCATTGCCGGGGCTTCACGCTGGTGGAACTGTTGGTGGTGATTGCGATTATCGGGATCCTGATCGGGCTTCTGTTGCCGGCCGTGCAGGCCGCCCGGGAAGCCGCCCGGACCACGCAATGCAAGAACAATCTCAAGCAGAACACGCTCGCCGTACACCTGTATCACGATGTGCACCAGGTGCTGCCGCCGGCCTCCTTTCCTCCTGATCCCAGTTGGACGACAGCCGTGTGCTGGTTCGGCGAAGTCAACTACGTGACCAGCCAGGTCGACATCACCAAGGGCTCCATCTGCCCGTACATCGAGAACAACCGGGGCGCGTTTCAATGTCCCTCGCTGGCCAGCGGGCAAATCTCGCTGTTGTACAGCGGCGGCACCGGCGGCTATGGCTACAACCAGAACTGCGGCACCACCGATTACAGCGCCTATCCCCAAGTTCGAATGATCACCAAGCCCTTTCCCGACTTTCCCTCGATCGCCGTTCTGCCTTTCGTGAACATGAGTGAGGACCCG